>NZ_BAABMR010000002.1:0-411326 GCF_054767495.1 Acidiphilium sp. MT5 | reverse complement strand
CGCAACCAATAGAGAATCATAACCAACTGAAATCACTCACCTTAATTTTCGGTCAGACACTCAAAAAAATCATTGTAAAAACTCTGCGTTTCGCCCTTCTCATAGGCCGCATCCCGCCACTCATCCGCAAACCGAGCCGCCCGCCCTCGAATTTCGCCCCAACTCAGACGCATTTTTCATCTCACCCAAGAATTGACGTAACCATATCAACCTCCAAACCACCGCGCCACCCCATCATTTTGCACCTATTTTCCCCTTTCGCACCCACCCCCTCTTATGCCATGTTAGAGAAATGGAGCAGGTCACTAACCCCCTCGCACAGAGTCTCGCCGACCGCTTCACCGCGATCGCGCACATGCTCCGCAAAACCCTCGGTGCCCCCGACTACGCCCGCTTTAATCTTTCGCTCAAGTGGGCCGTCTGGCACCGTATTTCGCTCCTCTCCCGCCGTTTTCGTTCTCTCTCCTGCAATCCCCGCCCCATCCGCGAACGGAAACCCGGCGCGAAAACTCAAACCGCGCCCGAACCCGCAGAAGCACCAGCACCAACACCCCCAGCCGACGCGAAAAAAAGCAAATTGCCACGGCAAAATGGCTGGCTGCTGCAAACCTTCCCCGGCCATCACATCCCCTATGTGCGCGGCCATCTGATCTGCTTCCTCGAAGACCCCGAATTGTCGCTCCTCCACGGCGAAAATCCCCGAATCGGTCGCGTGCTGCGCCCAATCTGCCACATGCTCGCGATCCCGCTCCCAACCTACCTCAAATTACCGCGCAAACCCCGCCAGTCAGCGCAAAAACTGGCCCCAAAACCGGCGCGCAAACCAGCGCGGCGGAGCGAAAAACCAGAGCCGTCATTTTACGACTACATGCTGGCAAAATACCCGCCTGCGCCCCCACGCCCCACGCTGCCCGGCCACATCTACGAGCCACCCTCACGCGCAAAAATCAACTTCGAGCGTTGAGCGCACAATCACGCCCACATTGTTCCGATATCAAAATAAAATGGAGCGAAAGGAGCGAAAAATTGGTGGGCGCACAAGGACTCGAACCTTGGACCCGCTGATTAAGAGTCAGCTGCTCTACCAACTGAGCTATGCGCCCGAACCGTCGGTTCGTGCCACCGAAGCGGCTTCTAGCAAGATCATCGGGGTGTGGGAAGCCTCCCAAGGCCCATTGCGGCCCGGTGATCAAATGTTGCTGACCATCGGCCCCTTGCTCCTTGACCAATCGCGGTTTATCGCGATGTTCAGCGGAGAACCGTCAGATCGGTATCGATCATTTCAGTCAGGATGTTGGCGATGACAAAATCAGTGGGTTCAGGATCAGTGAGCGCGGGCGCAAAGCGCCGTCGCGGTGCGATCATAGCGGGTTTGGCCGCGATCATCGGGGTCACTTTGGTGGGCAGCATGGCGTTCGGCGCGCTCAACCCGTTTGCCTATCAACCAACCCCGATTGTCCCAGCGCCCGATTCCTATCCCGCTGTCCCCATGCCCGATACCCAAGGCATGAGCGCCGCCCAAATCGCTCAAGTCCAGCGCGGTCGCTTCCTCACCGTCGCGGGCGATTGCATGCCCTGCCATTCCGCGCCCGGCGGCAAGCCGTTCGCTGGCGGATTATCCTTCGTCACGCCGTTTGGCACGATTTATTCGCCCAACATCACCCCCGATAAAACAGACGGCATCGGCAACTGGAACGAAAAGCAATTCTACGCATCCTTGCATAACGGCATTGCGCCGGGTTCCTCGCTGCTGGTGTTCCCGCGTTTTCTCTATCCGGCGATGCCCTACACCTCCTACGCCAAGCTCTCAAAGCCGGATGTGATGGCCATCGCCGCCTATCTGCGCGCCATTCCGGCCGTTGCGTCCAAGCCGCCGCAGAACGGGTTGAATTTCCCCTTCAATATCCGCGCCGGCTTGTTAACGTGGCGCTTGCTGTTCTTCAGCACCGCGCCGGTCAAATTCAACAAATCCTGGAGCCCCGCCGTGCGCAACGGCGCGTATCTGGCCGAAGCGCTGGGTCACTGCACCGAATGCCATTCGCCGCGCAATTTCATGTTCGCGATCAAGCAGGATCACAGCCTCGCCGGCGCCCGCATCCTCGGCGAGCCTTGGTATGCGCCCAACATCTCCTCCTCGAAAACCGCCGGCGTCGGCGGCTGGTCCAAGCAGGTGCTGGTGTCCTATTTGCGCCATGGCGGCAATATGCAGCAAGGCTCGGCGTTCGGCCCGATGAAATCGGTGGTCGATTACAGCCTGAGCCAAATTCCGAAATCCGATGTTGAGGACATCGCCGCCTATCTGCAAACCGCGACCGCGCCGCGCAACACCGCATCGGGGCCAACCATCGCCACCGCCGCCCAGCTCGCGCAGGGCAAGCAGCTCTACGAGGCCAATTGCGCCGCCTGCCATCAATCCAACGGTGCGGGCGTCGCGAATGTGTTCCCCAATCTCGCGGGCAACCAAGCCGCCTGGGGTGGCCCTGCGGATAATCTGATCGGCGTGATGCTCGGCGGTATGATCCCCTGGCACGCGAATGGCCCGGCCATGCCGGCGTTCAACGCCTCGCTGAGCGATCATCAAATCGCGGCCATCGCCAATTATGTCCGCACCGCTTGGCATAATCCCGGCGTCGCGGATGCCACGGCGGCGCAAGTGCTCGCACTCCGCAAAACCTCGCCGCCGCACGAAATCGCGATGGCCGATCCGGATTATCTCGATCTGCCGCCGATTGGCTCGGCCAAAGCCCGCGAACTGGGCTGCCCGCTGTTGAATACCGCGATGGCCGATCCGGGTGATGGCTGGTTGAACAGCATGAATGGTGTGACCACCGCCACCTTGACGGCGCGCACCCAAACCCTGCTCACCACCCTCAAGAGCAAAATGCCCGGCCTCTCCAACGCTGATCTGGTCAATGAAGCGGTTACCGCCTATTGCCCGGTCATCGCCACCACCAAGGGCCTATCGATGAGCGATAAACGCGATGCGCTGGCCAAATATCGCCAGGCGGTTGCGGCCCTGTTGGCCAAAGCGCCGAAAACCTAACCGGGTTGCGGCGTGGCCCTGATCTATCTCGTCGCCGGCGAAGCCAGCGGCGATGTGCTCGGGGCGCGGCTGATGCAAGCGCTCCGCCAAATCCACCCCGAACTCAGTTTCGCAGGCATTGGCGGGGCGATGATGGCGGCGTCGGGCATGGATTCTTTATTCCCCATGCAGGAATTATCGCTGATGGGGCTGGTGGAAATTCTGCCCAACATCACCCGCCTGAAACGCCGACTGGAGCAAACGGCGTCAGACATCGCCGCACGCAAACCGGCCATGGTCGTCACCATCGACAGTCCAGGCTTTTCGCTCAGGCTGCTGCGCCGCATCGCCGGGCTGGGCCTGCGCCGGGTGCATTATGTCGCCCCGCAAGTTTGGGCGTGGCGGCCTCAGCGGGTCAAGCATTTTCCCGGCTTGTGGGATCGTCTGCTCTGCCTGCTCCCGTTCGAACCCGCCTTCTTTGAACCGCACGGTCTGGCGCCGGTTTTTGTCGGCCATCCGGTTTTGGAATCCGGCGCTGATCGCGGCGACGCACAGCGTTTTCGCACCGCATTTTCGCTCCCCCCCGCCGCACGACCGCTGATCCTGATGCCCGGTAGTCGGCGGTCAGAGCTGAACCGCCTGTTGCCGATTTTCCGCACCACCCTTGATCGCCTGACCACCGACCATCCTGATCTCGTCCCCGTGCTCGCCGCCGCCCCCGCCATGGCCGATCGCGTCCGCCGCGAAATGCAGGATTGGCGGGTACGCCCCTTGATCGTCAGCGATCCGGCTAGCCGCTATGACGCCTTTGCCGCGAGCATCGCCGCGCTGACCAAATCGGGCACCTCGACGCTGGAACTGGCCATGGCCGGCGTGCCGATGGTGGTGACCTACCGCGTCCATCCGGCGACGGCGGCGATTGCCCGGCGCTTGGTCACGGTGGACCATGCCGCCATTGTCAATCTGCTCGCGGGACGCGGGCTGGTGCCGGAATTGATCCAGCAAGATTGCACGCCGCCCAAAATGATCGCGGCTTTATCCAGCTTGCTGGACGGTGGCAGCGCAGCCGCCACGCAACGCGCAGGCTTTGCGCAAATCGCCTCCATGCTCACCCCGCCTTCCGGCGATAAACCCAGTATGGCCGCCGCAAAGGCAATTTTGGAATTACTCTGAGGGCGTTGTCACGCCCTAACTATCCGAGCGCGGCACCCAGGGGATCGGCGTGACCTCGATCCCATCATCGAGCAATGATTCGATGTCATCCGGCGTGGCCTCGCCATAAATACCGCGCGCCGGGGCCGATCCCTCATGGATTTTCCGGGCCTCCTCGGCGAAATCCGACCCGAGATAATCGCAGCGCGCCTCCACCGCCTCGCGCAATTTGGCGAGCATAGCGCGCAAACCATCCGGGATTGGACCCGCAAGGGTAGGAGCGGGCTTGGGCGCCTCGGTCGGCACAGTTGGCTCCTCACGCATCGGCGGCGGGGCAGACTGACCACGCTTGCCTATCCGTGGTGCCATCATCGCCCGATCAATCTTGGACCCGCCGCATTGCGGGCAGGTTAATAAGTTTGCTTGCGCCAGACGATCAAACTCAGCGCTGCCCTTGAACCAGCCGTCAAACGCGTGGCCTTCATCGCAGCGGAGATCGTAATGGATCATCGTCGTTTTGTGCGGCGCGGAGCGCTTCAGGCGGTGAGCAGCGGGTCGAGCGCACCGCGCTGCTCAAGCGCCATCAGTTCATCGCAGCCACCGATTGAGCGACCATCGATAAAAATCTGCGGCACGGTGGTCTGACCGCCCGAGCGGGCAATCGCATCACGCCGGGCGGCGCTGCCATTCGGCGCGTCGATCTCGGTGAACATCACGCCCTTGCGGCGCAGCAAGCTCACGGCGCGGCTGCAATAGGGGCAAAAAGCCTGAGTATAAATTTCAATTTGCGGCATGCTCTGTCTCCATCGCGTCACATACGCGCCCACGCACGCCGCACAAGGGGGGATAGCGAGTGCTGCAATCATTTCACCACCGCCTGTTACGCATAATCCTCATCCGCCCGCTCATCAACAACGCGGGCGAGCGCAAGCACATCCACTGCCGCAGCACCCGCGCCGAGCAACGCCTCCGCACAGGCCGAGGCCGTGGCACCGGACGTCAACACATCATCGATCAACAAAATAACCTTCCCTTCAATCTGCGCCCGCCGATGCGCCCGCACCGCAATCGCGCCCTTCATCCATTGGGCGCGCGCATCATGATCGAGGCTGGCGAGCGCAGGGGTCGCCCGGATCCGGGCCAGTGCGTCAATCAGCACCGGGCGCCTGGCCCAATGACCCAGGGCGCGGGCCAGCAGTCCGGCCTGATTATAGCCCCGCTGCGCCAAGCGCCGCCGATGCAACGGCACCGGCGTCAGAACATCCGCCTGCGCCAATAAAGCCGCCCCTGGCCGCAGCATCATTTTGGCAAGGCTGCGTGCGGCTTCTGGCCGATCCGAATATTTGAATGGCAAAATCAATTTTTTCGCGCCCGGCCCATAGCGCAAAGCCGCGCGGGCGGCACGAAAGCGCGGCGGGTCCCAGTCACAGCCGGTGCATAATCCGCTATCCTGCTCCAAGGGCAGGCCGCACTGGCGACAGACCGGATCGGTGATGAAATCGGTGGCTTTGAAGCAGGTTTCGCAGAGCAAGCCGTTTTGCTCCACGATTTCGCTACAGGCCATGCAATGGGCGGGGAGCAGCGCATCAAGCACAGCGCGCGCAAGCGGCCACATCAGGGCTTCTCCGCCGGGTGCAACCCGTGCAAACAGGCTCGGATGAACCAGAGATTGCTTTTCGATGCCAAAGCGGTCCGCGCCCATCGTTGCCGCGCGCGCCCCCGCTTGGAGCGGCTGCGCCCGGTGCTGGATGATTTGGCGGCGCGCGTGTTGGACCGGCTCGATGATAGCGCGGTGCGCTTCACCACCGCTCTGGATATTGGCGGGCGCGGCGCTGTCGCCCCTTTGCTCGCCGCCCGCGCCATGGCGGTAACCCGGGCGGATCTCGCAACGCCGATCGGTGCGGATCTGGTGATCGACGCCGAAGCGATCCCGTTCGCCGAGCATTCTTTCGACCTGATCGTGGCGCATTGCTCGCTGCATTGGGTGAATGATTTGCCTGGCACCTTGGTGCAGCTTCGCCGGGTTTTGCGCCCCGGTGGCTTGTTCCTCGCCAGCCTGCCGCTGGTGGGCACCCTCGCTGAATTGCGGACTGTGCTGCTTGAAGCCGATGCGGCCCTGAGCGGCGGTGCCCCCCCGCGCATCGCCCCGTTTCCCGATCTGGCCGATTGCGCCGCCCTGCTGCAACGCGCCGGCTTTGCATTGCCGGTGGCCGAGCGCGACGTCATCCACTTTGAATATCGCGACCGCCTCGGCCTGCTGCGCGATTTGCAGGATGCTGGCGAAACCAACGCCTTGCTGGCCCGCTCCCGCACGGTTCCGCCACGGGCATTATTCCCGCACGCCTTGGCCAGTCTCGCCCCGGCGCACGCCCCGGCGATGATAACGTTGCAGCTCGGCGTGCTCACCGGCTGGGCCTCATAACAAACCCAAGCGCTTGAGGCTGATCCAAGTGCCATGGCCGATGATCACATGGTCATGCAGCACAATTGCATAGGATGCAGCAGCGCGCTTGAGCGTTCGGGTCATATCGATCTCGATGTCAGAGGGCGTCGGCTCGCCTGCAGGGTCATTATGCACCGAAATCATCGCCGTTGCCCCTTGCTCGAGCGCGCGCATGACCAAAGCATGGGGGTCAGCCATGTTGGCGCCCTCATCGGCGATTAAGCGGTTGCGTGGGTCTAAATACAAAACGCGCCGCCGCTCGATCTGCTCATGGGCGAGCATTGATGTCAGATACTCAATCAGCCGATCCCAATTATGCAGCAATGGCCGGTATCGTCGCTCCGTCTGCACCAGCCGCGCGGCGGCGGTCTGCACCAATTTGAGAGCCACCGCTCCCGCTTCGCCGATTTCTTCAATCGCCAGCAAATCCGCCAACGGCGCCCTGAGCGCGTTGGAATACGACCCAAACCGCTTGATCAAGGCCAACGCCATCGGTTTGGTGTCACGCCAGGGCAGGGCGGTGAATAAAATCATCTCCAACATTTCATGATCGGCCAGCGCCTCCGGTCCCACCCGTAGCAGCCGCTCACGCAGCCGCGCCCGATGGCCATGGGTTCCCGGGGGCGTTTGATCGCGCCGTGGTCCTGGGGGCAGCGCGACATCAAATTCAGCAAAATCGCCTAAGGCGGATAATTTTTGAGTCATACACGCATAGGTTGTCATATTCGCGCGCGATAGGGAAGCCTAACATCGCGAAATGCGCTGAACCGCGGCGCTAATAAGGCGGGCGCGTGTGACCTGCGGGCGAGAGGGTGAAAATTTCGTATCCGGTATCGGTGATGCCGATCATATGCTCAAACTGGGCGGAAAGGCTGCGATCCCGGGTGACCGCGGTCCAACCATCATCGAGAATTTTCACCTCGGGTCGGCCCAGATTGAGCATGGGCTCGATGGTGAAAAACATCCCCGGCCGTAATTCTGGTCCAGTGCCCGGCCGGCCAAAATGCAGCACATTCGGCGGTTCATGGAAGGTGCGGCCAATCCCATGACCACAAAAATCGCGCACCACCGCGCAACGATGCGCTTCGGCATAGACCTGGATAGCATGGCCAATATCGCCAAAATGCTTCCCCGGCGCTGCCGCCTCGATGCCGCGCATCATCGCCTCATAGGTCACATCGATTAGGCGCCGCGCCTTCACCGAGGCTTCGCCCGCCACATACATCCGGCTGGTATCGCCATGCCAGCCATCCAAAATCACGGTGATATCGATATTCAGAATGTCGCCCGGGTCCAGCCGCCGATCGCCGGGAATCCCATGGCAGACCACGTGATTGATCGAAATACAGCTCGATTTTGGATAGCCGCGATAATTCAGCGTCGCCGGGATCGCACCATGGCTGACGATAAAGGCGTGGCAAATCTGATCGAGCTCGCCGGTCGTGATGCCGGGGCGGACATAGGGGGCGATCATGTCAAGGGTCGCCGCGGCCAACGCGCCGGCAGCGCGCATCGGCGCGAAATCCTGCGCTTGATGGATGGTGATCCGTTGCGGTGTGGTCACGGCGTCCATTACCCGAGGCGGCGCGGGGGAATTTGTCTGATCATTGCCCTTACATGACCGCGCCCGCGCGCGATGGCAAGATGGCAACCAGCCGCGCAACACCCAGCGCACCAATCAACAAGCAGGCGATGAAAACCACCACCCCATCCCACCCGGCTTTGCCATACGCAACGCCGCTCGCGGAGCCAATCACGCTCGATCCCAGATAATATAAAAACAAATACAGCGCCGCCGCCTGCGCCCGATTGGTTCGCGCCCGCAGCCCGACCCAGGAGCTCGCCACCGAATGCGCGCCAAAAAAGCCAAAGGTCACCAGCGCAATGCCCAACACCACCAGCGCCAAATTGCCCGATAGCGTTAGCAAAACCCCCAATAGCTCCACGCCAATGGCAACCGGCAGCGCCCGCGTGCGGCCCACCCGCCCAGCAATCCCGCCCACCCAGGCCGAACTCACCACGCCCACCAGATAGACCGCGAAAATCAGCCCCACCCGGCTTTGCGACAAGCCAAAATGCGGCCCCAGCAACCGAAACGTAATGTAGTTATAGACACTGACAAAGCCGCCCATGATCAAAAACGCTTCGAGAAACAAAGGCACCAAGGCCGGATCACGCAAATGTTCCAGATAATTGAACGCCAACGCGCGCGCCGCGAACAAGCGTGGCACAAAATGTCGTGACCGCGGCAGAGCCACCATCACCACCAGCCCCGCCGCCAACCCAATCGCGCCCACCACCGCAACCGCAATGCGCCAACCCGCCGCATCCGCGACCATTTCGGTCAGTAATCGGCCAGTCATCCCGCCAAAGCCGCTGCCGGCGACATAAAGCCCCATGGCGAGGCCGATGGAGTCGCGATCCACCTCCTCGGCTAAATACGCCATCGCCACCGCTGGCAGGCCCGATAACACCAGCCCAATCGCCCCGCGCATCAGTAAAAACAGTGCCCAATTATCAATAACCGAGGAGATCATCGTCAGCACCGCCGCCAGCAAAATCGCGCTGATCATCATCGGCGTGCGCCCCCACGTTTCAGACAGCGCACTCGCTACCAACAAGGCCAGCGCCAACGTGCCCGTAGTCATCGAGAGCGCGAAGCTCGAGCCTAAAGGCGTGACCCCGAACACATGGACAAACACCGGCAATAAAGGCTGCACGCAATACATCAATTCAAACGTGGCAAAACCGGCGGCCACCATGGCCAGATTGGCGCGGCGAAATTCACGGCTCCCGCGCGCAATCACGCAGCACCCCGCCACGCGACTTCATGGGTCAACCTCATCATTTATCGGACAAACTCATAGGCCCGTTCTCGCCGAACCGAGCCGGATCAACAAGCCACGGTCACGCTGAGCAGGGTCGTTCAGCGCTCAAGCCGATTAATTTTGCGACCAAGGCAGCCCGTCATGTTTCCAGCCCGCCACATGGCCGCGCCGACCCCGCTGGTCATGCGGCCCCTCGAACCCGTCTTTCACGTTATAGACATGGTGAAACCCATATTCGCGCGCCAGCCGCGCCGCCGCCATGCTGCGCCCGCCGGAACGGCAGACGAAATAAACATGATGCGCGGGCGTCAGCCCCGCCGCTTGCAGCGCCGTGATGAAATCTTGGTTCGGCTGCATGCTGGGAAATATCTGCCACTCGATCATCACCGGGCGCTTGCCGGTTTGCGACAAATCCGGCACGCCCACGAATTGCCACTCCGCAACCGTGCGCACATCACATAAAAACGCATCCGGATTGCTCATCAACGCTTCCCAAACTTGACGCGGTGCGACATCGTCAATCATTGCGGTTCCCCGTGATTTGTTTCTGATCGGCGTTGGGTCTAATTTGCGAGCAACCATCGGTTTTGGCAACCCGCCGAACCGCTCTACCAACGCCAGGATCAATCGTGATGCCCCATGCCTCCTCTACCATCGCCGACGGCCTGCTCGGCGCCATCGGCCACACCCCGCTCATCCGCCTCAACCGCGCCTCCGCCGCCACCGGATGCACCATTCTCGGCAAGGCCGAATTCATGAATCCCGGCGGCTCGGTGAAAGACCGCGCCGCCCTCGCCATCGTCGAGGCCGCCGAAGCCAGCGGCGCCCTCAAGCCAGGCGGCACCATCGTCGAAGGCACCGCCGGCAATACCGGCATCGGCCTGACCCTCGTTGCCAACGCCCGAGGCTATCGCTGCATCATCGTGATGCCCGAGACCCAAAGCCAGGAAAAAATCGACTTTCTGCGCATGATCGGGGCCGATTTGCGCCTGGTGCCCGCCAAGCCCTATCGCGATCCAGGCAATTACGTTCACGTCTCACGCCGCATCGCTGAAGAAACCGGCGCCTTCTGGGCCAATCAATTCGATAATACCGATAACCGGGAAGGCCATCGCCGGACCACCGGCGCAGAAATCTGGGCGCAAACCGACGGTAAAATCGACGCCTTCACCTGCGCCTGCGGCACCGGTGGCACCCTCGCCGGCGTCGGCATGGCCCTCAAAGCCCATAACCCGTCCGTGAAAATCATCCTCGCCGATCCCGATGGCAGCGCCCTCTATAGCTGGGTCAAAACCGGCGACCTCGCCTCCAGCGGCTCGTCCATCACCGAAGGCATCGGCCAAGGCCGGGTTACCGCCAACTTGAACGGCGCGCCCATCGATGACGCGATCCGCATCCCCGATACCGAAGCCCTCGCCCAAGTGTTCGACCTGATGATCCACGAAGGACTCTGCATCGGTGGCTCCGCCGGCATCAACGTCGCCGCCGCCATCCAAACCGCCCGCACCCTCGGACCCGGCCATACCATCGTCACCATCCTCTGCGACTCCGGCGCCCGCTATCAGTCCAAATTGTTCAACCCCAGCTTCCTCGCCAGCAAAAACCTGCCCACACCACCCTGGATGACATAATCGGGTTGGCGTGGGGGTGGAAGGGAAAGGTTAAGGCCAGGGCTCTGCCCTGGACCCGCTAAGGGCGAGCCCTTAGAACCCGTTAGCGTTTTAGGGTTGGGGAGGGCGATCCAGGCACAGGCTGGGGATGGGCCAATGCCTCGCCCTCCCCAACCCTAAAACGAATGGATTGCAAAGGCTCAGCCTTTGCCGGGGTTCCAAGGGGCAGCGCCCCTTGGCCTTTTCCCGCCCTTACAACGCCACCGCAAAATCCGGCTCGGTCGCCGCGCGGATGGCCTCGATCGTGACGTCGTCGGGTTTATCGATGAGGGTGAGGCAGGGTGTTTGTTGGGGGTTGACGCTGAACACCGCCATGTCGGTGACGATGAGGCTGGCAACATTTTTGCCGGTGAGGGGCAGGCTGCAGGATTTGAGGATTTTGGGTTCGCCTTTGGCGGTATGTTCCATCAGGATCACCACGCGGGGCACGCCGGCGACGAGATCCATGGCGCCGCCCATGCCCTTGACCATTTTGCCAGGGATCATCCAGTTGGCGAGGTCGCCGTTTTCGGCGACTTGCAGGGCGCCGAGGATGGAGATGTCGATATGGCCGCCGCGCACCATGGCGAAGGAGGCGGCGCTATCGAAATAGCTGGTGGTGGGCAGGGCGGTGACGGTTTGTTTGCCGGCGTTGATCATATCGGCGTCTTCTTCGCCTTCGAAGGGGAAGGGGCCGATGCCGAGCATGCCGTTTTCCGAGTGGAGCTGCACGGAAATGCCGGGCGGGATATGGTTGGCGACCAGGGTTGGGATCCCGATGCCGAGATTGACGTAGAAGCCGTCTTGCAGTTCGCGCGCGGCGCGGGCGGCCATTTGATCGCGGGTCCAGGGCATGATGGGTTCCTATGCGCGTTTGCGGGTGGTGCGCTGCTCGACATGTTTGCGCACATGATCGAGCTTGACCAATCGTTTGACGAAAATGCCGGGGGTGATGATGTGATCGCCATCGATGGTGCCGGGTTCGACCAGATGTTCGACTTCGGCAACGGTGATTTTCGCGGCGGTGGCCATGATCGGGTTGAAGTTGCGGGCGGTTTTTCGATAGACCAGATTACCTTCGGTATCGGCTTTCCAGGCGTGGATGATCGCGAGGTCGCCGAAAATGCCGCGTTCCATCACGTAATGGCGGCCATCAAATTCGCGGGTTTCTTTGCCGTTGGCGACTTCGGTGCCGTAGCCGGTGGCGGTGAAGAAGGCGGGGATGCCCGCACCGCCGGCGCGGATGCGTTCGGCGAGGGTGCCTTGTGGGTTAAATTCGATTTCGAGTTCACCGGCCAGATATTGCCGGGCGAAGGTGGCGTTTTCGCCGACATAGGAGGAGATCATCCGCCGCACTTGCCTTGTTTCCAGCAAGATGCCGAGGCCGGTGCCATCGATCCCGGCATTGTTGGAGACGATGGTGAGATCGCGCACGCCGCTGTCGCGGATGGCTTCGATCAGCGTGTCGGGAATGCCGCAGAGGCCAAAGCCGCCGGAGAGGATGGTCATGCCATCGCGCAAAATGCCGGCGAGGGCTGCGGTGGCGCTGGGATAGAGTTTGCCCATGTTTAGCGCTCGACGCACATGGCGACACCCATGCCGCCGCCGATGCAGAGCGTGGCGAGACCTTTATGGGCGCTGCGTCGTTGCATTTCGTGCAGCAAGGTCACCAGGATACGAGCGCCCGAGGCGCCGATCGGATGGCCGATGGCGATGGCGCCGCCATTGACGTTGACCTTGCTGGGATCGAGATGCAGGCCTTTATTGACCGCGCAAGCCTGGGCGGCGAAGGCTTCGTTGGCCTCGATCAGATCGAGATCATCGACGCTCCAACCGGCGCGTTCGAGGGCTTTTTGCGAGGAGGGGATCGGGCCGCTGCCCATCAGTGCCGGATCGACCCCGGCGGTGGCAAAGCTGGCGATGCGCGCGAGCGGGGTGAGGCCGCGCCGCGCTGCCTGGGCGCCGCTCATGATGACCAGGGCTGCCGCGCCATCATTCAGGCCGGAGGCATTGCCGGCGGTGACCGTGCCGTCTTTGGAGAAAGCGGGTTTGAGCCGCGCCATGGTTTCGGCGGAGGAATCGTGGCGGATATATTCATCGTCACTGACCACGACATCGCCTTTGCGTCCGGTGATGGTAACGGCGGCGATTTCGTCTTTGAATTTGCCGGATGTTTGGGCGGCGGAGGCTTTTTGCTGCGAGGCGAGGGCCAGCGCGTCTTGTTCATCGCGGGTGATCTGATAGGCGCGGGCGACGTTTTCGGCGGTGGTGCCCATATGGTAGCCGTAGAACGCATCCCACAGCCCGTCTTTAATCATGGTGTCGATGAATTTCATATCGCCCATTTTAGTGCCGGCGCGCAGATGCGCGCAGTGCGGGCTGAGCGACATGCTCTCCTGACCGCCGGCGATCACGATGTCGCTTTGGCCGGACATGATTTGCTGGGCGGCGAGGGCGACGGCGCGCAGGCCAGAGCCGCAGACTTGGTTGATGCCAAAGGCGGTTTTGCTATCGGGGATACCGGCATTCCGGGCGGCTTGCCGCGCTGGATTTTGTCCGGCCCCGGCGGTGAGCACCTGGCCGAGAATGACTTCATCGACATCATCTGGCGAGAGACCAGCGCGGGTGATGGCGGCCTTCAGCGCGACTTCGCCCAAGACATGGGCTGGCGTGTTGGCAAAGGCGCCGTTGAAACTGCCGACCGGCGTGCGGGCAGCGGCTACGATAACGATATCGTCCATGATGTTCCCCTCCTGGCTCTTGGTGATGGTCTAACCGATTTATCGCGCCACCGCTACAGCGCGGCCAGCCATTGCAGGAATGGCTGCCACAGCACTTTTTCGGCCTGCATACCCGCGACCATGCCGATATGGCCGGCTTGTGGCGTAATCAGGGTGGCGCGCGGGATCAGGGCGGCGAGCGGCTTGGCGGCGTCGGGCGGCACCAAGCGGTCGCGTGACGGGGCGACGATCAGGGCAGGGCAGGGGATTTGCCGGGGCTCGACCGGCAAGCCGGCGACGCGCCATTGCCCGCGCATCGGGGCGTTGGCGCCGTACCATTGGCCCAAGGTTTCGCGGGCGACCGGTGCCGCGAGCGGCACGCCGTCATTGAGCCAATCTTCCAGCGCGACGAAACGCTGGGCGCGCGCGCTGTTCGGGTCGAGATCGGCGAAGCTGCGATATTTCTCGCTGACCCCGAGCGGGTCGAGCATGGCGAACAGGGTTTGCAACGCATCAATTGGCAGGGTGTCGCTGGCGGCCAGCATCGGCTCCATCATTGCAAGGCTGGCGGCGAGGCGGCGCGCGCCATCGGGGTTATCGGCGTGGAAATCCCAGGGTGTGGCGAGCAAGGCGAGGCCGCTGATGCGTTTGGGGTTGCGTTGTGCGCTGGCCAAAGCGAGCAGGCCGCCCATGCAGAAACCCGCGAGCACCACCGGCCCTTCGATGGCGGCCAGCGCCCGATCAAGCCGCCCGGCGATGTAATCGGTCAGGGTGAATTGTCGCTCCACTTCCCCTGGCCAGCCCCAATCGAGCAGCAAAGGGTGCGCGCCGTGCGCGGCGAGGTAGCGCATGAACGAGGCTGGTTCATCAAGGTCGAGAATATAGGCGCGATTGACGAGGCTGGGCACGAACAGCACCACCGGCCCGCTGCCGCCGTAATCGAGTACTCTTGTCTCGCCTTCGGCCCAGATTTCGGGGGGGTCGGTCAAAGTTCGTTGATATTCATGGCGCCGATAGGCGGCGATCCCGGCGATCAAGGCTTGGTCGGGGCCGCTGGCGGCGCTGACCAGGGCGCTGGTGAGGGCGCTGGCGAGGGCGCTGGCGAGGGCGGGATCAGTCGCGGCGCGGCGGATGATCTCGATCCAATGGTGCCAATCGGGCAAATTCTGCCAATCGGGCTTCGAGGTCGGCGATGCGCTGGTGTAATCGAGCGAGGGTAAGTTGATCAGCGCCCGGCTCGCCGCCAGGGTCAGATGCAGCAGCAGCGGGCGCGGGCCGCGCCGTGTCATCGGTCCGGGTTGATCGGGGCGGGTGCCGGTCATGGCTGCGCGCCGCGATGGCTGCATGGGAAGCGATGGCCGCCTGGGAAGCGATGGCCTGTCCAGCCATGCCGGCCCAGAACCCGATCAGCTTGGCCCAATGCTCCTGCGCCTCGCGATCGCGGGCGAGGGCGGTCAACTCGCTTTGCCACAGCGTCACCCAGTCCTGGGCCAAATTGGCCAAATGGGGCGGATCGGGTTCGGGGGGGTTGGTCATCGTGCATTCCGGATCACTGCGCTGCCTATCATGTTCGCCATACCGTGATGTTCGCCATACCGCATCCATCGTCCCGTAATCCAGTTCATTCCGATGACAGAGGGGATGACGGGGCGTGGGAGGGGGCGTGCGCCACGGCATCGCTCTGGTCAAGCGTGCGATGCTCTGTCATGGTTCAGGAAGGCAGCGCCCTGGCCCTGGGGGCTGCGTGTTGAAAGGGTCACGCCAATGCAACAAGATCATGAAGCCCCGCCAGAACCGCCGGTGGTTGTTAAGAAATACGCAAACCGGCGCCTCTATAATACCGAAACCTCAAGCTATATCACGCTCGATACCTTGGCGGACATGGTGCGCGCGGGCCGTCATTTCGTGGTGTCGGACGCCAAGACCGGCGAGGATATTACCCGTGCGGTGCTGACCCAAATCATCGTCGAGGAGGAAAGCAAGGATGATCGGGCGATGTTGCCGATCAATTTTCTGCGCCAACTAATCGGGCTGTATGGCGATAATTTGCAATCGGTGGTGCCGCGCTATCTGGATTCCGCGATGAGCCAATTTGGCCGCCAGCAGCGCCAGATGCGCGAGGCGATGCAGCAAACCGTGCAGCAGACGATGCAGCAGACGATGGGCCGCTTTCTGCCGCCCGGCATGGAGGAGATTGGCCGGCAAAATATCGCGATGATTGAGCGGGCGATGGGCCTGTTCGCGCCGTTTGCGACCGCCGAGGGCGGCACCGCCCCTGCCGATGAGCGCGATGAGGAAATTCGCACCTTGCGCGCCGAGGTGGAGCGGCTGCAGGCCGAATTGGCTCGCACCCAGCGATCAGCCAAGCAGGGCGGTTGAGGATGGTAGCCCGTCATGGCTGAAGCGCCTGGCCGGCCCGGCTTGGCGCCACGCTGGACGTCCAGCGCCAAAGACGGTGTCGGCACCGCGCTCTCGCCGCTGAGCAATGTTTGGTTCACGCTCAGCCATGGCATTCTCGATGAGATTTATTTTCCCCGCGTCGATCAGGCGTGTACCCGCGATTGCGGCCTGATCGTGACCGATGGCCATGCGGGCGGCCTGTTCGCCGAGGAAAAGCGCGATACGCTCAGTCAGACCCATCGGGTGATGGATGGCACACCGGCTTTTACGATTCGCAACACTCATCCGGACCGGCTGTTTACCATTGACAAGCGCATTATCGCCGATCCGTGGGGCGATGCAGTATTGCAACAAATTTCGCTCAGCCCCGCTAAGGGCGCGCCGAGTTTGCGGGTTTTTGTGCTGCTCGCGCCGCATTTGGTGAATGGTGGCGCGCATAACAGCGCCTGGCTTGGCCAGTTCAAAGGGATTGATATGCTGTTTGCCAGCGGCGATGGATCATCGCTCGCGCTGGCCAGCCGCGAAGGGTTTCGCGCCCGCTCGGTCGGGTTTGTCGGGGTGTCGGATGGGTGGCAATGCCTCAAGCGCGATGGCGCGTTGATCGCACCCTTCGATACCGCGACCGATGGCAATGTGGCGTTGGTTGCCGAAATCGAGGCGTCCTGCCTGCTGGCCATCGGCTTTGGTCGCAAGCCCGAAGAGGCGGCGTTTCAGGCGCGGATGAGTTTGCAGCGCGGCTTTGCTGCCGCCGAGCAGGAGTATAATGCCCGTTGGCAAGGCTGGCAGCATGATTTGCTCAAGCTCGATCCGCCAGCACAGCATCAACGCCATAATTTTTACCGCGTCAGCACCGCCGTGTTGCGCGCCCATGAAAGCCCGAGTTTTCCCGGTGGCTCGATTGCCAGCCTGTCGATCCCGTGGGGCGCCTCGAAAGGCGATGATGATTTGGGCGGCTACCATCTGGTCTGGCCGCGTGATCTGGTGGAGACCGCCGGGGCGTTGCTCGCCTGCGGCGCCTTGGCGGATGCGCGCCGCACGCTTGATTATTTGCGTGCAACCCAGGAGCCGGACGGGCATTGGCCGCAAAATTGCTGGCTCGATGGGTCGGCCTATTGGTCTGGCCTGCAACTCGATGAAACCGCGTTCCCGATTTTGCTGGTGGATCTGGCCTGCCGCGCGGGCGCGATACCGGCGGAAGAAGTAGGGCATTATTGGCCGATGATCCGCGCGGCCGCCGGGTTTTTGCTGCGCAACGGCCCAGTCACCGGCCAGGATCGTTGGGAGGAAAATGCCGGCTACACGCCTGCAACATTGGCTGTTGAAATTGCCGCCCTGCTCGTCGCTGCCGAGCGGGCGGTGCTGGCTGGCGAGACCGATTTCGCGACCATTTTGCGCGACACCGCCGATGCCTGGAACGCCGACATCGAAAACTGGATTTACGTGACCGACACGCCAGCGACCCGGGCAATGGGGGTTGCGGGTTATTATGTCCGCATCGCGCCGGAGGGCGATCATGATTTGGCGCGCACCGATGCCCATGGCCGGATCGCGCTGCGCAACCGCCCGGCGCGCGAGGCTGATATTGCCGCCGACGCGCTGACCGGGCCGGACGCGCTGGCCTTGGTGCGATTTGGTCTGCGCGATGCGAATGATCCACGGATACTCGACACGCTGAAAGTGATCGATCATCTCACCCGTGTTGACTTGCCGCAGGGCCCGGTTTGGCATCGTTATAATGATGATGGCTATGGCGAACATCACGATGGCCGCCCGTTCGATGGCACCGGCCATGGCCGCGCCTGGCCGCTTTTGACCGGCGAGCGCGCCCATTATGCGCTGTGCGCGGGGGATCTGGCGACGGCGCGAGCGCTCTGCACCACGCTGGAGAATTGCGCGAGTGAAGGTGGCCTATTGCCTGAGCAGGTCTGGGATGCTGATGATATTCCCGCCCATGAGCTCTATCGCGGCAAGCCCAGCGGCTCGGCGATGCCGCTGGTCTGGGCGCATGCCGAATATGTAAAATTACTGCGCTCGCTGCGCGATGGTGCGGTGTTTGATATGCCGCCGCAAACGGTGCAGCGCTACATCAAGGACCGGCAAGCGCCGTGCATTGCCGATTGGCGCCCGGTTTGGCGCCGGAGCGAAATGAATCCGGGGCGATCATTGCGCATCCAGCTTGAGGCGGCTTCGATCATTCGCTGGACCCTCGATGATTGGGCGCATTGGCAGGATTGCGCCACGCAGGATTTCGGCGCGGGCCTGCATGTCGCGACGTTGGACACCACAACGCTCCGCCCAGGCGATCAGGTCGTGTTTACTTGGTGCCTGCGCGATCAACCCAAAACCTGGGCGGGAAAAAATTTCACCGTGGCGATCAAGGCGTCTTCTGCGCCGTCGTGACCGGGTAGGTCTGCTCCCAGCCACCGCCCAACGCTTGATAGAGTTTGACCAGATCGGTTGAGATCGCGGCCAAGCTCTGCGCCTGGGTTTGCTCGGCGCCGAGCACAGATTGTTGGGCGGTGAGCACTTGCAAATAATCCGCGAGACCTTGCCGGTAGCGCTCTTGCGCCAGGGTGAGCGCATGCTGGCTGGCGGCAACCTCGCGATTGAGCGATTGCAGGCGGCGCTGTTCCTGGTCGTAATCAGTCAATGTGTCATCCACCTGATGCAAGGCGGTCAGCACGGTCTTGGCGTAATTCACCGCCGCTTCGCGTTGCTCGGCCTTGCGCAGCCGCAACTGGCCGCGCAACTTGCCGCCCTCGAACAGGGGCATGGTGATTTCCGGACCAATGGCGTAGGTGACGGCGGCCAATTGGTTCAAATTTGAGAATTGCAGCGCTTGCAGCGAAACCGATCCGGACAGGGTGATGTCTGGAAAGAAGGCGGCGGTGGCAACGCCGATTTCAGCAGTCGCTTCATGCAGTTTCGCAGCGGCCTCGCGCATGTCCGGCCGGCGGGTCAATAATTGCGATGGCAGCCCAACGGGCACCACGGGCGGTGCTGCGGGCACGGCGTGCGGCGTGCGGAGTTCGGGGCGTAAAGCGCCGGGGTTTCGGCCCAGCAACAGCCCGATCTGGCTCTCTTGACCGGCGATGGCGGCGCGCAGCGTGGGAATTTGGGCCTGCACCGACGCGGCTTGGGCCTCGGAATCAGCCACTTCGAGTGCATTGGCCAGCCCCGCCTGTGCGCGCTCGCGCGTCAATTTGGTCAAATGATCGGCGGTGCGCAAATTGTGCTGAGCGATGGCGAGCAAGGCTTGGTCGGCGCGGAGCGAGATATAATCCTGCGCCACTTCGGCCTCGATATTGAGCAGCACCGCCCGGCGCGCATCGGCGGAGGCGGTGACGGCGGCCAAGGCGGCTTCACGGGTGCGCCGGTTCTTGCCCCAGAGATCAAAATCAAACACTGAGGAAAACCCGTATTGGAACAGGTTGAAGGGCTGGATCGCCGAGCCGGGGATGCCGCCGCCGCCAATCGAGCTGTTGGTGCCCGCCGCGGTATTCGCGGCGTTGGTGGCGGTGCCGGTGTTGGAGCCACCGCCGAGGGCGGTGAAAATACCTTTTTTGCTGGGCCCTTCGCGGGTGAATGATCCGGCGAAATCAAGCGAGGGATAGAGCGTCGCGCCCTCAATCTCGGCCTGGGCGCGCGCCTCAGCCAAGCGCTGGGTGGCGATTTTCACATCCAGATTTTGACTGACCGCGTCATGCTCAAGCGTGCTCAGCACCGGGTCATGGAAGCTCTGCCACCAGCTGGTATCAATGGCCGCGTTGGAGATTTTGTCTTGATCCTGAACCGGCGCGCCGCTCGCTTGGAAGCTTGCGGGCACGTGTGGGTGCGGTGCGCGAAAATTAGGCCCCAATTCACATCCGGCGAGGCCACCCATCATGCCCAGGCTCAAAACACTGAAGGCGACGATGCGGGCGGTGTGCCGACTTGTCTGACCGTTAAACCTCATAAACAACTCCTTTAGCTTAATATTGATTTCATTCAAATCAACAGATTTGGGCGAAACCAATCAAATGGATCGGCAAACCAAGGCCGGAGCGTCATGGATGGTCACCCATCACGCTCGGGCGGCCGATTTGGGCGGCGCGCCGAGCAAGAGTGCTAATGGCCAAACCAAGAGCGCGCCAATGCCGAGCAGGTGAAACATATCCAGATAGCTCATGAACTGAGCCTGTTGTTGCACGATAGCAGCGATGTGGGGAAGAGTTTGGCCATGAAGACTACCATAATCAGTGATCTGCTCCGCAAGTCGTGCATGGTGAAATTGGGTGCGCCAGGCCAGCATGGTGGTGACGAAGGAAATGCCGATACTGCCGCCGATATTGCGCACCTGATTGATAATCGCGGAGGCATCAGCACTGCGCGCCGGCGGCAGCCCGACATAAGAGAGGGCTGACACCGGGACGAACAGAAATGGCAGGGCCAAGACCTGCAACACCCGGTCGGTCGAGATGATCGAGAATGAGGCATCCGGCGCTAAATGAGATTGGATGATCAGGGCAATGCCGGTCTCGACCAGACCGCCAATCAGCAATACGCGCGCCGAGACGAAGCGGCCGGTGATGATGCCGGCCACCGGCATCAGCCCGATGGTCGCCATGCCGCCCAGCGCCAGCGCAAAGCCTGAGGTTTGCGCCGAATAGCCGAGCAAGGTTTGGGTCAGTTGCGGCAAAAGCTGCGTGGTGCTCAGCAGCACAAAGCCGATCACGAACATCAGCACGCAGGAGACCGCGAAATTTTTGTATTTGAATAATCGGATATTCATCACCGGCTCGGGATGATCCCATTCCCAAACCGCGAGCGTGACCAACGAGACACTCCAGATCACGAACAGGATGCGGATCAGCAGGCTCGAAAACCCGTCATCGAGCGAAAATTTATCGAGAAAAATCTGCAACGAGCCAAAGCCCAGCGCCACCAGCGTCAGCCCGACATAGTCGAATTTCAGCCCGCGTGCGAGCCGCGCCAAGCGCTCACGCACCAAAATCATCGGCTCGGCGACGAAGGTGGCGATCAGGGCGAAGGCGATCAGCCCGATCGGCAGATTGATCAAAAACACCCAGTGCCACGACAAATGATCGGTGATCCAGCCGCCGATCAACGGCCCGGTTGCCGGGGCGACGATGATCACCAGCCCATAGACCGCAAACACCTGGGCGCGCTTTTCCTGCGGAAATGTATCGGCGAACATCGATTGGGTGATTGGTTGCAAGCCGCCACCGCCCAAACCTTGCAACACGCGGGCGATGATCAGCATCGATAATGACGTGGAAAATGCGCAGAGCACCGAGCTTGCGGTAAATAGCGCCACACAAATCAGGAATAATCGCTTGCGCCCGACCACCCCCTGCAACCAGCCGGTGATCGGCAGAATGATGCTGTTCGATACCAGATACGAGGTGAGCACCCAGGTGCTTTCCTCTGGGCTGACCGCCAGCGAGCCGGCAATATGGGTGAGTGCCACATTCGCGATGGTGGTATCCAACACCTCCATGAAGGGGGCGACCGCGATCATCGCAACGATCAGCCACGGGTTGTAAATTCCGGCGGCGGAGCGCGGCAAATTCGGCTTCGAGGCGAAAATCACGCTCATCGGGCGCTTACTGCCCCGAAATCCGGATCGAAACTTCCACCGACATGCCCGGCGCGATCAGGTATTTTTTCATCCGTGGATCATCAAAGGTAAGCCGCACCGGCACCCGCTGGACGATTTTGACATAATTGCCGGTGGCGTTTTCGGCGGGCAGGAGCGAAAAAACCGAGCCGGTGCCGTGCTGGATCGAGGCGACGCGCGCGCGAAATGACGGGCCGGGCACCGCATCGATGGTGATCCGGGCGTGCTGACCGGGATGGATGCGGCCAAGCTGGGTTTCCTTGAAATTCGCGGTCACCCAAATCCGATCACCGACCAAGGCCATCAGCCCGGCGCCGGGGGCGACGATATTGCCCCGCCGCACGGTGCGATTGGCGATATAGCCTGCGGCGGGCGCGCGGATGACGGTGTAGCCGAGCTGCAAGCGGGCATTCTGCACCGCGACCAACGCGGCCTGCGCCGAGGCTTGGGCGGCTTGCAAGGCGGCTTGCGCGCTGGTGACTTGCGCTTTGGCCGCATCCAACCGCGCCGTCGCGGCGCGTTCGGCGGCGGTGGCGTTGTCACGATCAGCGCGGGTCACGGCTTGCGGATTGACCGACGCATAGCGGGCGAAATCTTGCTTGGCTTTGATTAAATCGGCGCTGGCGACCTCAACTTGGGCTTGTGCGCCCAACAGATCGGCCCGGCGCAGCGCAATCTGGGCGGCGGCTTCGCGCGCTTGCGCTTGGGCCTGGGCGAGGGCGGTTTGCTCGCTCGCCGGATCGAGCCGAACCAGCACTTGGCCGCGCAGCACATGCTCATTCTGATGCACCAGCACGGCCTGCACGCTGCCTGCGATCCGTGGCGCGATGGCATGAATCGGGCCATCGATTTCGGCATCGGTCGAGGTCGCGAAATGTCTTGCGTGCAGCCAATAAATCAGCCCCGCCAGCGCAAGACCCAGCAGAATAATCGCCAAAATAATGAATTTCCGTGCCCCACCCTGGCCGGGTGCGGGGTCTGTGCCGTTGGGGGCGGTTTGATCGGTCGTTTGAGCCATTGGCCGTTATTACCCTTAATGTGGTCTTTGTGCGTATGCGTCATAGCGCCTGCGTCACCGTGATCTGGCCGATCCTGCGGAGAAAATCCAGTCTTGCTAACCCGATTGTTGGACTGCCTCACCGGCGTAATTTTTCGCGGCGCGGGACAATACCACTTGCCAACCCGCGATAATGATAGAATACTACCTCAGGTAGCATTATTCGTCTTATATCGAACAAGTGGGTCCAAAAATGACAAGTTTTATGAGTCTCGACGCATTTTTTCGGCAAACGATGCGCGCCTGGCCGCAAACGCCGCCCGGCCTCGAAAATGCTGATTTCGGTGCCGCCGGCGCGTGGCTGAAAGCTCGCCCCTGCAGCGAAACCGACCCCGAATCACCCTTGCTCAAAGTGCCCGGCTCTGCGCGGATGCGCACTGTGCCCGATGGGCTATGGCTATGGTTCGGCGGCGATGCCAATGATCCCTATGTCGATTTATTCGCCATTGAAGTCTGTGGCGGGCTGCAAAATCTGCTTGATAAACGCTCGCGCTACGCGCCGAGCCTGCATTCCTTGCTGATTACCTGCCCGCTCGCTTGGCTGCTCAGCCCGGTTCCGGGCAATGAGGCGGTGCCGCGCTGGCAAGCCACCGGCCTGCTCGATCAGGCGCCGAGCCGGGCATTGGTGCTGCCGGTGCGCGATATTCGGGTGCTGTACGCGCTCAAGCCACGGCAATTCCAGGAATTTGCCTGCGGCAGCTTGGCGCACGCCCATGAATTATTCGCACCCATCGATGCGCTTACCGGCATTGGCGCCTGGCGCGCCCCGGCCATGCGCGATTTTCTCGGTCGTGCCGCGCGCCGGGCGAATTTTTGGGATTCAGCGATTGTGCCGCAGGGACGCGACGAATCCCGGGGGCGCCACATCGCGTCCTTCGCGCCGCAGGCTGGCAATCACCCGGTCCGGATAGTCGGAAATCAGCGCATCGACACCGAGAGCGATCATGGTTTCAATGTCGCTCGGGAGATTGACGGTCCACGGTATGACCGCGAGGCCGAGCGACTGCGCCAGCTCGCACGAGCGCCGGTCAAGCGTGCTGTGCAACGGCGCCCAGGCGCAAGCGCCGGTGCCGGCCACGGCCCGGGCCAACTCGCCGCCGAACGCCGCTAAATCGAGATCATCGAGCCAAAGCCGCCCGCCCGTCGCGCTGATCGGCGCGATAGTATCGGGCGCTGTGAGGCAGCAGCGCCGTAAACGCGGCGCCAACCCGGCTGCCGCGCGCAGCACCCGCCAGTCAAACGCGAACAGCACGGTGCGCTCAATCGCCCGATGCTGGCGCAAAATATCGATCACCGCTGCCGCCATCATGTCGGGTGGGGCGGTCAAAGTCGGGCGGTCAGGAAAGGTTTTGATTTCGATCAGCAAATCAAGCGGCCCGAGGGCGTCCAACGCCTGATCCAGCGTGGGGATCGGCACATGATCCAGCGCCCGTTGCGATGGGTAGCGGGCTGCGTAGGCCGAGCCAGGGTGCGCCCGGCCAATATCAAAGACTGCCAGCTCTGACGCGGTGCAATCATGCAGAACCGGCGTGGGGGCGGTGAGATAATGCCCCGCCGCATCGCGGGTGATCTCGGGGCTGAGCTGCGGGTCGTGATGCACGAGTGCTACGTGGTCGGCACTGAGCGCAATATCAAACTCCACGCCGGTGAGCGCCAGATCACGCGCGAGCGCAAATCCAGGCACGCTGTTTTCCGGCGCCAAGCCCCGCGCACCGCGATGGCCGAACACGGGAAATGGTTTGGCGTATGTCATCGGGCGATGCGCGCAAAGGTCAGGATTGCGGCGGGATTTTAGCGTTGATCGCGGCAAGCCAGGCGGTCAGCCGAGCCAAATTGGCGCCCATATCCGAGTAGCCGTAAATGGAGTGGGAATACATCACCAAATGCGATCCGCCTTGCGCGTCGGGCTGGACGGCAATCGCGATAATGTCGGGAAAATTGGCCATCGGCGTGCGCGCCACGAACGCGGCTTGCCAATGGTCAGGGTGATCATCGAGCGCGTAGGTATGGGGCATGGCCAGGATTGTGGTGCGCACGATTTGGAATAATTGATCGGGCGCCAGCGCGTAGGCCGGCGTGACTAAATCGGGCTTGGGGTTGAACCCGGTGGGCGCGGCGAGCGCCTTGTTCGGCGAGCTTGGCAAGGTGAGATGCGCAAAATCGACGATGCCGGGTGCGGGGATATTCTTGGCACCCGGTGTGCCGCATAGCGGGAAGATCACACTCAGAATCAGTGGCAACAAACCAACAGCCATCAACCGGCTCCTTCGATGTTTTCGGCGTCCTTGTGCAACCGCAGCCGCACCACGCCATGAGCATCGGCCGGTGCGATGGCTTTGCCCTTGCGCATGATATCGATCATCCCGGCTTGCGCGAGGTGCGCCGCCGCCCGTTTGATCCGTGGCAATGACGCCCGCCAGGACAAATCCGGCGGATGACCGGCGAGCAGGCGCGCCGCCTCGGTGGGGCAAATTGATTTGGCCGGGCCCCGCGCGCGGCACAAGGTCAAAATCGCCTCGGCGGCGGCGGGATCGGTGAGATCGGGGGGATGGGGCATGGTCACTCGCGCGGCATGATCCGGTTTGCCGATTTTGGCAAGCGCGGATCAGCCGGAGAGGGGGGCAGAAAGGATCAGGCGGCGTGCGGTGCGGTGCGGAGCAAATGATTGATCGTCGCGGCATTGACGGCGGCACCCGCCCAACTGCCTTGCACCGCATCAATCCCCATGCGCCCGAGCCGCGTATAATCGGTTTCGGTTTCGACCCCGCCGGCGATCACCGTCAGGCCAAGATCATGGCCAATCGCAATGCATGCCTCGGTGAATACCCGATTGGCTTGCCGTTGGTTTGGCTCACCCTGCAGCAAGGACCGATCCAATTTCACCCCGGTGAATGGCAGGCTGCGCAGCAAGGCCAGACTGCCGAAGCGCCCACCGAACCGATCAAGCGTGAGGCCAAACCCATCGCCGCGCAGCGCATCCAGCGTATCGAGCGCATCAAGCCCATCCGCGATCAGGGCGGCTTCATCGATCATCAAGGCAACGCGGCTGGCTTGGTCAGGCGTCACGCCGGCGAGCGCTTGGCGCAAGGCTGATAAATCAGCGAGGCGCGGCGGGGCGGCGACGCTCAGCGTCCAAGCGGCGGGCCAGGCGGCGGTTTCTGCCAACGCCTCGGTCAAGCCCTCGACGATAACCGAGGCGATGAGCGGGGCGCGTTTGACCGACCGCAGATAACTCTCGACCGGAACCACCCCCCGGCGGCGATGTTGCACGCCGATAATCAGCTCCGCACCACAGAACAGCGATGGCGCTGGGCTTGCGGCTGAGCGGGGCGGCAAGGCGCTCCACCGGTTGGGTGCCGGCTCCGCAGCTTTGATTTGGGCGGATAGTCGCGGTGCATAGCGCAAGGCAAATCCATGCTCTTGAATGGCACTATCGAGCCGTGCGGCGAGACGCCGCCGGTCGGTCGCTTCCAGCCGCCGCAGGGCGGCCTCGCGCCGTGCGGTTTCGTGGAGATCCTTATTGATATCTGCGTTGCTTTCTTGGTGGCTCTCCTGGTGGCTCTCTTGGTGCCTTTCTTGGGCCTCCAGGGTCAGCCCATCGTTTGCGCATCGATCAGCGTGCGGGTCACTAAACGTCGCGTGATTAGGGGCAACATTGCTCATCATCCACTCTCAGCCAGTCTTGATCGTCGGCTCATCCAGCTTGCCGCATTTTGCGACCTCGTCTCTGTTTTGCTGACGTCAGTATCCAGGCCAAAAATGAATTTTCAGTGAATCTCCTGCGAAATTTTATCGCGCATCATAATCATTGCCCGGTTGTTAGGGCGTTGCGGACGTGGCAGGCGGGAGATCGACGCTCATGGTGTCGAGCAGCCGCACCGCCCCCAGCCGTGCTGCGACCAGCAACCGGCTGCCCGCGCGCGGGCCGGTGAGCGGCTCGAGCGAGACGGCGTCCACCAAGGCCAGATAATCAAGCTTGAACCCTTGCGCCTCCAGCCGCCCCTGCGCTTGCCCGAGGGCCGACGCGGTCGCGCTGTTATTCTTGCTATCATCCGTGCGGCTATTTGACGGATCATCGACCATCATCGATTGCAATTCAGCGCGCACCTCCCGCAAAATTGCCGGGAGCCAAGCGGCGCGGTGCCGTTCTTCTGGTGTGAGATAGCGGTTGCGCGAAGACATCGCCAACCCGTCTGAATCGCGCAGGGTCGGGACCGTCGAAATGGCGACCGGCAAGGCCAAATCGCGCACCATGCGACGCACCACCTGCACTTGCTGCCAATCTTTCTCGCCAAAATAGGCACGTTCAGGGCGGATTTGGCCGAATAATTTCGCAACCACCGTCGCCACCCCGCGAAAATGGCCCGGTCGTGCGGCACCCTCCCAGCGTTGCGCCGGACCGGCCACCTCAATCATCGTCGCATCGCCCGGCGGATACATCACCGACATCTCAGGTAGCCACGCCAGCGCGCAGCCCGCCGCGCGCAGCACCGCCAAATCCGCTGCCTCATCGCGCGGATAGCGAGCGAAATCCTCATTGGGTCCAAATTGCAGCGGATTGACGAAAATCGACACGGCAACCGGCAATCCCTGCTCGCGGGCGGCGGTGATTAATGACACATGACCGGCATGCAGCGCGCCCATGGTCGGCACCAGCGCCAACGGCCCCAGCGCCGCGCGCGCCGCGTCCAACGCTTCAATCGTGCGGGCAATCAACATCGCGTGACCTCGTTTCCCTGTGTTGTCGTGCGTCATGCGACAGGGCAAGGCCCGCGTCCAGAGTTTGCGCGGCTGAGAATCGGGATTCGTTCCCGATCATTCCTCGCCCGAATTTAATGGTCTTGTTATGTTCCGGCGGTCATCAGCGCCAAAATCGGCGCGCTAATCCGGCGAGGGCTTGGGTTTTAGCACGGAACTTTATATGAGGAGAACATGGCTCAGAGTGACAGCGCGGAAACAATTGCGGCTAAATCCTGGCTTCGTCATGAAATTGCTGCGGGGCGCCGCCGCGCGATGCCCGCCATCGCCCTCGGTGTTGCGCAGACGATCCTCGCGATTGGCCAGATTTTTTGCGCGTCGCGGTTGCTCGCCGCTGTACTGCACCCCTCCGATCAGGGTATGTTTCTGGCGACCGCCGGGTTTATCCTTGCCGCGGTGCTGCGTGCGGGCCTGACCATTCTCCAGGAGCGGCTGGCCAAGTCGCTGGGCACCGGGGCGCGCCGCCGGCTGCGCAACGCGGCGTTGTCGAGCCTGCTGCAGCTTGGCTCTGCCGGCTTGCGGGGCCGCCATTCCGCCGAACTGGCGGGCGTGGTGGTGGACCGGATCGAGGCGCTCGATGGATTATTTGGCCGATGGATCCCTGCCGCGGCACTATTGCTGGTCAGCCCGGCGCTGGTTGTTCTTGCCGCGATCATGGTCGATTGGCGCACCGCTTTGATCCTGGCGGTGACCGGCCTGCTGGTGCCGATGGCGATGGCGCTTGCTGGAATTGGCGCGGCGGCGGCCTCGCGCCGGCAATTTACCGCACTGACCCGCTTGCAAACCCGCTTCATCGATCGGGTGCGCGGGATCAGCACAATTGTACTGGCCGGGCGCGCCGAGGCAGAAGCGACTGCGCTGGGGGAAGCTGCCGATGAATTGCGCCGTCGCACCATGCGCGTGTTGCGGGTGGCTTTTCTCTCCTCGACCGCGCTGGATTTGGCCTCCGCCGCCGCTCTGGTCGGCATTGCGATCCGCTTTGCCGCGCCGCTGCGCGCAGGTCATCTGGTTTTGGTGCCAACCGCCTTGTTCGCTTTGCTGTTGGTGCCGGAATTTTTCGCATCGTTTCGCAATTTCAGCGCGGTGTATCAGGATCGCATGACCGCCCAGGCCGCTGCCGAAGGGCTCGCCACCTTGCCGCGCGCCGAACCGCTTGATTCACCCGCCGCGACCGAAGCCGCCCTGCCGATTCGCACCGTGGCCGCCCAAGGCGTCGCCATCGCGTTCGAGGATGTCAGTTTCGCCTGGAGCGACGCGCGCGGGCCGGTGTTCAACCATCTCAGCTTTCGCCTGCCTGCGGGTGAAACCATGATGCTGGTTGGCCCCTCCGGTTCGGGTAAATCCACCATCATCGAATTGCTGCTGGGGGGTGTGCGTCCGCAATCCGGGCGCATCACCATTAATGGCGCTCCCATCGAATCGATCGTGCCCGCCGCTTTGGCGCGTCTGACCGCTTTAATCAGCCAGAAGCCGTTCCTGTTTGCCGGGTCGATCGCCGATAATATCCGGCTTGGTCTGCCCGAGGCGAGCGATGAGGCGGTGCAGCGCGCCGCCGAACGCGCCCATGTCACTGCGTTCACCGATGCGCTGCCCGATGGGTTGAATAGCCGCATCGGCGATGGTGGCTTTGGTGTTTCCGGCGGGCAGGCCCAGCGCATTGCCATTGCCCGTGCCTTCCTCAAAGATGCCCAATTGCTATTGCTTGATGAACCCACCGCACAGCTCGATCCGGCGACCGAGCGTGACGTGCTTGAGGCGCTGCGTCGGCTGACCTTGGGGCGCACCGTGATTCTCGCCACCCATGCTGCGTTCGCGCATGAATTTTCGGGCCGCAAGCTTGACCTTGGTGCGCGCACCGACCCTCGGCTTGATCGCGTGTCATGACCAACCCCGACACCAACCCCGATACCACGCCACATGCCACGCTGGCCTCGCCCCTCTGGCGCATCCTCACCCTCTGGCGTCGCCAGGCTCCGGCGCTGATCCTCGGCGCGCTGATCGCGCTGGCGGCCCTGGCCAGCTTCATCGCGTTGATGGCGCAATCGGCGCGCTTTATTGGCGCGGCCATCGCGGGCATCGCGCTGGTGGTGCCGCTCAGCCTGTCGATCCTGGGTGTGGCGCGGGTGGTGTTGCGCTATCTGGAACGGCTTTCCACCCATGATGCGATGTTCCGCGCTCTGGCGGCGCTGCGCGTCTGGTTCCTGCGCGGGCTGGCGGGGAGTGCCGCCGGAGGGTTGGGCCTGCGCCGGGCTGGCGATTTACTCTCGCGCCTGATCACCGATATCGACGCGCTGGATGGTATTTATCTGCGCATTCTGATCCCGGGCGTGTCCGCGCTGATGCTGGTGCCGATTTTGCTGTGGGCGGTTGGCCGCGATAATGTGATTGCCGCGATCATTGCGCTGGGCCTGTTTGGGCTGATCGCGTTTTTGCTGCCGCAGCGCGCCATGCGTGCCGCCCGTGCGGCGGCTGTTGCGCAAACCGAGGCGGCCTCGGCCTTGCGCGTCGCGGCTCTCGATGCGCTGACCGGCTTGCGCGAGATCAAGGTGTTTGGTGCCGAAGGCCGGATGTTGGCCAATATCCAAGCCAAGGAGGCCGGTTTATTCAGTGCGGAGCGCGGCCTCGCCGCCCGTGGCGCGGTGTTGCAGGCTGTCTCGTTTCTTGCCGCCCAAGCGGCCTTGCTCGCGGTGCTGCTGATCGGCGGTGCTCATGCGCCGATTGCGGTTCTGATCGCGGCCTTTGTGGTGATCGCGGCGTTTGAAGTGGTCGGCGGCATGCCGCGCGCCGGCGCGTTGGCAGGCATTGCCGCAGAAGCCGCGCGCCGGGTGATCGCCGCCGCCGAAGCGCCGCCCAGCGTGCCCGATCCGGCGGATCCGTTGCCGCTATCCGCCGCCACCGCGCTGCGCTTTGATGATGTGCAGTTTCGCTGGTCGCCCGATCATCCGATGGTGCTCGATCAATTATCGCTGCAAGTGCCGGCCGGGGCGCGGGTGGCGGTGCTCGGTCCTTCGGGCGCTGGCAAATCGACCCTTGCGGCCCTGGCGTTGAAGCTGGCCGCGCCGCAAGCGGGCAGCATCCGGCTCGGCGGGGTTGATCTGGCCCGGCTCTCTGCGGCGGATGTGCGCACGCGCATCGCCTATTTGGCGCAAACGACCCATCTTTTCGCCGATACTGTGCGTAATAATTTGCGCCTCGCCCGACCTGACGCGACGGACGCGCAATTATGGACCGCGTTGGAGGCGGCGCGCATCGCCGATATGGTGCGTGGCCTGCCCGATCAGCTCGATGCCTGGGTGGGTGAGCAGGGGGCGCAATTCTCGGGCGGGGAGGGGCGGCGCCTGGCCTTGGCGCGCACCTTGCTCAGCCCGGCGCCGATCCTGATCCTCGATGAGCCATGCGCCGGGCTTGATCCGGCGACCGAGCGCGATTTCATGACCACACTCAACCTCACCACCGAAGGCCGCAGCGTGTTGCTGATTACCCATCGGCTTACCGGCGTTGAAAAACTCGACCGGGTCTGGCGCTTGCAAGCTGGCCACCTCACCTCGGCCACCTTCTGATTGCGTAGAGGCCGATTGATCCCGATGAATTCTGCATCCCCCCGGCTTCAGCACGCAGCGCTGGGCGCCACAATTCTGCTCCCCGCGTTCTTTTTCTATGGCCGCGCCATCGCCGATGCGTTGTTATCGCTCACCGCCATCCTGTTTTTGGTGCATTCGGCGATCAGCCGTGATTGGCGCTGGACGGAAAAACTTTGGGTGCGGCTAGCATTTTTGCTCTGGCTGTTGATCCTCCTCAGCTCGATGGTGAGCGGCAAAACCCATTCCAGCCTCGAAGCCTTGGTGCTGGTTCGGTTGTTCATTTTTGCCGCTGCCCTGGAATCCTGGGTGCTGGTTCGTGCCAAATCCCGTTCATGGCTCGGCATCAGCGTTGCCATCGCGGCCATTTGGCTGGTGGTGGAATGTTGGCAGCAATATATATTCGGCCATAATATTCTCGGCGATGCGCGTTGGCCGGATGGCTCGCTCACTGGTCCGTTTTTCAAGCCCCGCGCCGGGCCGCAATTTCTCTTGGTGTTTTTCACCGGCCTGATGCCCGTGGTGGTAACACTGATCCAGCGCCCGGACTGGCTTGCGCGGATCGGCGGGGCGGCGGCGCTGATATTTCTGGTGCTGACCATGATTTTGATCGGCCAGCGCATGCCCAATTTGCTCATGCTGTTCGGGCTTTGCTTGAGTGCGCTGCTGGTCAAACGGTTTCGGGTGCCGTTCGCGATTGCGATGGCGATGGGCATCATGGCGTTGATCGCGCTGCCGGTGATTTCACCGCCGACCTACGCCAAGCTGATCATTAAGTTCACATCGCAAATGTCGCATTTCCCGCGCAGCCCCTATGGCCAGCTTTATACCCGTGCGGCGGTGATGGTCGTCGCTCATCCTTGGCTGGGCTTGGGTTTTGAAGGGTTCCGTGATTTTTGCACCAATCCGGGCTATTTCCACGGGTTTCCCGCACTCGGTATTCCGAATGTCGATAATGGCGGGCTGCGCGGCTGCAATATCCATCCGCATAATTACTATCTGCAAATCGCGACCTCGGCGGGTGTGCCCGGCCTGCTGGTGTTTCTGGCCATGGTCGGTCTGTGGCTGAACCGGATGATCCGCCGGGTTTGGTCAGCGCCTGATCCGCGCCAAGCGATGCTGACCGTCGCGTGCTGCGTGATTTTATGGCCGATTGCCTCGACCAGCAGCTTGTTTACCCTCTCGACAGCGGGTTGGGTGTTCATGACCATCGGCTGGTCACTGGCGGCATCGGCCCCGCGCGCGGATCAGGCCGATTGATTGGCCAAAAATTATGGCCTTGATGAACTGTTTTGGCAGTCCATCAAAGCCATGTCGTTGGGTGTAACGCTCGGTGCGGGTGTTACTTCGCGGTGGCGCCGAGGGTTTTGATGTAGGCGACCACGTCAGCGCGTTGTTTCGCACTCGACATGCCCATATAGGGCATTTTGGTCCCCGGCACGTCCGCTTGTGGATTGGCGAGGAATTTATCGAGTGCGGCGCTGGTCCAGACGATATGCGATGATTTCAGCGCGGGGGAGAACATGAACCCCTTGGTGCTGGCGGCCGGCTTGCCATAGATCCCGGCGAGGCTGGGCCCGATCCCGTTCTGTCCGGCGGCGGCGCTGTGGCAAGCGGCGCACTGGGCCGCGAATACGCTTTTCCCTTTCGCCACATTGGCCGCGTGGGCGGCACCAAAGCCGCCCAGGGTCAAAGCGAGCGCTGCGACCGCCATCCGTGAATTTTTCTTGTTAAGCATTGTTGGTCCTTTCCGAAGGTGAACGATAGAAAGCGAACGATTAGAAAGCGAACGATTAGAAAGCGAGCCAAACCCCGGCGAACAGCGTATCATTGGCCTGGGCATTTGTCCCCGCACCGTCATAATTGCGGGCCAAGCCATTAAAAGTCGGATAGATCGTGTTTTCAACAAAAAACTTTGCGTTCAGCCAGGGCAGAAACGCAGGTCCACCGTTATTGAACGGGTAATAATCAAGCTCGGTGGTCCAGCTATTGGTGTTCGGCTTGCCATTCGCATTGCCATAAAGTGTAGCGTCGCTATTCCCATAGATCATATTATACGATTCGGTGATCCCGTATTTCTGGAACAGCAATTCGGACACGGTGAAAGTGGCCGTATTCAGCGTGTCCGCCGGATTACTGACCAGGCCCAACGGGTAGCTGCCCTGCCAGCTCTGCGATTCATGGATAAAGTTCGCTTGGATCGAGAAGGCTTGCTTCGCGGTGATATATTGGAATTGGCTATCCGCCGCGACATCGAGGAATTGATCGGTCGGACCATTAATCATGCCCTGCGGGTAGGGCCGATCCATCAGCGCATAGCTCCCCACCTCAATCGATGAATTGCCCCATTGATGCTGCACCGCCAACCGCACATAGGGGATGATGCCATCGACCGGCGCTGCCGGGCCGACGCCGAGCGCATAGCTCATTCGGTTTGGCAGCGATTTGTAAAAATCGACCTCGGTATAGAGCATATTTTCCGGCGTCAGGTTCAACGCGCTATACGCGCCGACGCCATAGACGCCCTGCGCCAAAGCCGGAATTTGTTGCTCGGCGGTCGGCCCGTTCGCGAGCTCAGAGGGGATAAACGGATACCCCCAGCTTGGCGGTGAATTCCACAAATCAGTCACTGTCGGCGCGTTATTGAAGGTCAAACCCCAGAATAACGGCTTGCCGAACAGCTCGCCGGGGCGGGCCAGACGAATATCGGTATTGTCCCAGTGCAATTGATGGGCAACACCATCATAGGTGACCTGGATGAAGGCACCGATCCCGAGTTTCGAATCGAGCGCGCCGCCGTAAAACAGGCTGGTTTGTTGGGCGGCCCAGGCATCATTGCTCTTAAAGCCCGGCGCTAACCCGCCCGGAATTTTGTCATGCAACTGGGTGAAGCCGATTTGCGACATGAGGGCGAAATTCTTCCAAGTCGGGAATGTTCCCCCGGCAATATAGCCCTCCAGCTTGAAGTCCCGCCCGTACGGCGTGAGCTGCGGAAAGCCGATATGGCAGGCCGAACAAGGCTCGCCGGTTTGCGCTGCAAAAGCGGGAATCGCCCAAGCCCGGCTCGGTGCCAGGGCGCTCATTGCCAATAGGGCGACGATACTCGATTGTTTCACGATCTTACGCATAACCCAATCTCCCCTTAATCGATATGTAACCGATGCACGTAAATCAGCCGGGCGACATTGATCTAAATCAATTGGTTCGCAGCCGCAGCACGGCTCAAATTCGGTTGCATTCCGCTCTCGTCATAAATGGTGACGCTGCCATCGTGAAACAATCAAAATCATATTTTATCGCCTCGGAATAATTATTAACATAAATCGATTGAATAATTTTCATCTAAAGAATTGTCCAGGCACAAACGCCTAGGGCGTGATTGCTTATCGTCAATCAAAATCCAGTCTTTTTTGCTGACCATTTTTCATTGGTTTAGCTCGAATTTTTGGATTCGAACTGAACCAATATTGATCTAATGGCGCGAAAATCCTGCTTTAACCTGATCGGCGGGAATCCGCACCATCAAATGCGAATAACCCTTCACGAAGGAAGAAAAAATCCTCTCTGGTTCGCTGACCACGTCAATCCGGCCAAAGCGGCGCAAGATTTCCTCCCACATGATGCGCAACTGCATATCGGCCAGCCGTTCGCCCAGGCACCGATGCAGCCCGAAGCCGAAGGATAAATGCTTGCGCGCCCGCGCCCGATCAATCACCAGCTGATCGGCCTGCTCGATGGCATCCTCGTCATAATTGCCGGAGACATACCAAAGCACCACGCGGTCGCCGGCCTTGATTTTTTGCCCTTCAAACTCGGTGTCACATACGGCGGTGCGCCGCATATGGGCCAGTGGGGTTTGCCAACGGATGATTTCCGGCACCATATTTGCAACCAAGCCAGGGTTTTCCAGCAATTTTGTATATTGATCGGGAAATTGGTTCAGGGCAAACAGGCCGCCGCTGATTGAATTGCGGGTGGTGTCATTGCCGCCGACAATCAGCAAAATCAAATTGCCCAAATACTCCATCGGTGTTTGATCGCGTGTTGCCTCGGCATGCGCCATCATCGAAATCAGATCACCGCGCGGCGGTGCGGCGGCGCGCTCCTGCCAGAGCTGCATGAAATACTGCAAACATTCCAGCAATTCCGCCCGTCTTTGCTCTTCGCTGTCAACAATGCCGCCGCCGGGCAATGCTGTCGCCACGTCAGACCAGCGGGTTAATTTATGGCGATCATTCCAGGGAAAATCGAACAAAGTTGCCAATAATTGGGTGGTGAGTTCAATCGAAACCCGGCTGACCCAGTTGAAATCCTCGCCGATCGGCAGATCATCCAAAATGCCTTGGGCGCGCTCGCGGATCAATATTTCCAGCGCCGCCAAGCTTGGCGCGCCAACAATCGGCTGCACCGCCGCGCGCTGATGCGTGTGGCGCGGCGGGTCCATCGCGATGAACATGGGCATGGTAAAATCAAGCTGCTGATCGCGGATTGCGATACCGCCATATTTGACATCGGACGAGAAAATTTCAGGCTGAGCCTCAATTTGCATGATGTGGCGATATTTGGTGATCGACCAGTAAGCGCCATACTCACTCTCACGGCAATGATGCACGGGTGCCTCGCGCCGCAGCCGGGCAAAATACGGCCAAAGCGCATCCTGCTGGAACAATAAAGGCTGACCGACATGAAACGCCGAGAGGGGCAATTCCGCCGCTTGGGCCATCAACGCTTGACGTTGCGACATGATTTTTCGCTCCCCTCTTCGCCGTTATCCTATACGATAGCCTGATCACTGCCGCGTGCAAATAGGGCAGAAAAAAACCCCGCCCGGTTTCCCGGACGGGGCCCGTCGCATCACGCGAGGATGCGCGATTTACTCGGCGGCATCGTCACGGCGGGCGCCTTTGGCGCCCACCTGATCGGAAATATCCGCACCCGTTGCTTGATCGACCACACGCATCGACAATTTCACCTTGCCGCGATCATCAACGCCGATCATTTTCACCTTGACCACGTCGCCAACCTTGACCACGTCACCGGTGCGGGCAACCCGGCCTTGCGCCAGCTCGCTGATATGCACGAGGCCGTCCTTCGCGCCCATGAAATTCACGAACGCGCCGAAATCGGCAATTTTCACGACTTTGCCGGTATAAATGGCACCGATTTCGGCTTCCGAGGTCAAACCACGGATTTTATCGATGGCTTTCTGCGCCTGTTCATCGGAGGTGGCGGCAATTTTGATCGTGCCGTCATCTTCAATGTCGATTTTGCAGCCGGTTTGCTCCACGATTTCGCGGATCACCTTACCGCCGGTGCCGATCACATCGCGGATTTTGTCCTTCGGCACGCTAATCACGGTAATGCGCGGCGCATTGGAGGACACGTCGGCCCGTGCGCCTTGCAGCGCCTTGGCCATCTCGCCCAAAATGTGCAGTCGGCCATGCCGCGCCTGATCCAGCGCGATTTTCATGATTTCCGGCGTGATCGAGGTGATTTTGATATCCATTTGCAAGGCCGTGACCCCGGCTTCGGTGCCGGCCACCTTGAAATCCATATCGCCCAGATGATCCTCATCACCCAGAATATCCGACAGCACGGCAAAGCCGCGATCTTCCTTGATCAAGCCCATCGCGATGCCCGCCACCGGCCGCGCCAGCGGCACACCGGCATCCATCAAGGCGAGAGAGGTGCCACACACCGTCGCCATCGAGGATGAGCCATTGCTCTCGGTGATCTCGGACACCACCCGCATCGTATACGGGAATTTGTCCTTGCCGGGCAGCAGCGGATGCACCGCGCGCCAGGCGAGCTTGCCATGACCAATTTCACGACGGCCTGGCGAGCCCATGCGCCCGGTTTCGCCGACCGAGAAGGGCGGGAAATTATAGTGCAGCATGAAATGCTCGCGGAACTCGCCCTCGATCGCATCGATCAATTGCTCGTCCTGCGCGGTGCCGAGCGTTGCCACCACGATCGCCTGGGTCTCGCCACGGGTGAACAGCGCGCTGCCATGGGTGCGCGGCAAAATGCCCACTTCCGCGAGAATGGGCCGCACGGTTTTGGTGTCGCGCCCATCGATGCGGATGCCATGATCCAAAATTGCGTTGCGCACGATATCGGCTTCCAACTCTTTGAACAGCCCTTTGGCCTTATCAGCGGCCAGACCTTCCTCGGTCAGCGCCGCCATCGTGGCGTCTTTCACCGCGGCCAATTTTTCATGGCGCGCCGCTTTTTCACGCTCGTCATAAGCGCGGCGAATGCCCTCGCGGGCCAGCGCGTCAACCCGAGTTGCCAGGGCCTGTTCCTGCTCGGAGGGTTCAACCAGCGCCCACGGGTCTTTGGCGGCGTGTTCGGCAAGCGCGATAATCGCATCGATCACCGGCTGGAACGCCGCATGGCCAAAGGTTACGGCGCCGAGCATGAGCTCTTCAGACAATTCATGCGCTTCGCTCTCGACCATCAACACACCTTCCTGCGTGCCGGCCACCACCAAATCGAGCGCGCTTTTGTCGCGCTGTGCGGTGGTCGGGTTCAGCACGTAAGCGCCATCGATATAGCCAACGCGCGCACCGCCAATCGGCCCGAAGAACGGAATACCCGACAAGGTCAATGCGGCCGATGCCGCGACCATGGCCAACACATCCGGATCATTTTCCAAATCATGGCTGAGCACGGTGACCACGACTTGTACTTCGTTGCGGAAATTGGCCGGAAATAGCGGGCGAATCGGCCGATCAATCAGACGCGAGACCAGCGTTTCTTTCTCGGTGGGTCGGCCTTCGCGCTTGAAGAAACCGCCCGGTATCCGCCCTGCTGCGAAAAATTTTTCTTGGTAATTCACCGTCAGCGGAAAGAAATCCTGGCCGGGCTTAGCCGATTTCGCCCCCACCGCCGTCGCGAGCACCACCGTGTCGCCATACCGCGCCATCACCGCGCCATCCGCTTGGCGCGCCACTTTACCCGTCTCCAAAACCAGGGTGCGACCACCCCAATCCAGCTCTTTGCGGAAATATTTATCAAACATCATTAGATCCTCAAACAAGGACCGAAACAGCAAGCGCCGTGCGCCCCCGCCAGAACGGCGTCTCGGGCAGCATGGGTCGGGGCTGTGCGGAGCAGAACTCGTCACAGCCACGGGCCATGTGGCCGGAAACGCCGTAAATCATGCCGGCGGAACGTGCAGCGGGCAGCAAACGCCATCCCGATCATCTCGGGGGACCATTCCCCCTATCGATGTGCCCCCTTGGCACATAATCTCTCCTTAACCGAAACCCTCCGCCGCCGCTACTCCCCCATCGCAACCAAGCCAATCAGCCGAAATTCGCCCGTCACGCAGCCGGGGCTGGGGGAGGGGGCCGCGCGGCTGGCGCACATCTCGCCCCACCACCCTCACGCGGCCTCGGTGACGAGCGGGTCGATCCGGGGCACCCCGCGTCCGCCATCGAACCCCACCTCGCGCGCCAAATCGGCCATGGCGCGAAACGCCGGATCGCGCGGCGAGACCATCAAATCGGCCAGGCGGGTCACCGACTGAAACCGTTTGGGTAAATCCGGCATCGCGATATCCACCTTGCGTTTGAGCGCATCCTCCAGCCGTTTGCGGTCAAATCCACCCTTGATATTGGCGTGATTGAGCATGATCGTCGGTCGCTGCGGCTGCAACGGCCCTTTCGGCAAGGCCAGCAGCCGTAACGTGTCACGCAGTCCCGCAATCGATGGGTCGAGCACGATCACCCGATGATGCACCACCTCCAATAATTCCCGATGCGATTGCAGCGGCAAAAATGGCAAATCGACGACGATGAAATTGAAACGCTGCCGCAGCGCGGCAATCAACGCCTTGGCCGCCCCGTCTTTCGATATAAATTGCCGATCCAACGAAGGTGGCAGCGCCAACAGGCTCAATCGCCCCTGAACCGGCTTGATCGCGGCATCAAGGGCATCGGCATTGATCATGCGTTCGCCGCTCAACAAGGCACCAAGCGCCTCACTGCCCGCGCCACCGCACAATTCATGGCTGATGCCAATGAATGGATCGGCATCGAGCAGCAATGTATGCCGGTTCGAGGTCTCACCCAGATAAAGCGCCAACATCGCCGCGATCGTGCTGGTGCCAACCCCGCCGCGCGCGCCGGTCAAGGCAATCAGCCGACCGCCGCGCGTGGATTCGGTGGCCTGATGATCGTGGGAAATCAACGGGCCGAGATAGCGCGCCACCGTTTCGCGGGTAAGCGGCTTGAACATGTAATCAGCCGCGCCGATGTCACGCGTAATCATCCGGTACAGCGCGATATCATCAACCTCACCCAGCACGAACAGCGACACGGAAGGTTCGATCACCTCGCTCAAGGCCGCGAGCAGCCGCCCCGGCGCCGGGTCCGCACCAATATCGACAATCAACACATCAGGCGCTGGTGCGCGCATCATCGCGGTGATCGCGCTTTTCAAGGTGCCGCGTTTAATATCAAAACTGACGTCAACGCCGTTATGGCTCAGTTCCGCTTGAACCAAATCACGCAGCGCATCCTGCAACACCGCCTCGCTCGCGGCATCGGCAGCGAAACCGATCACGCTCCGCTTGGTCCGGCGCATGGGCGTCGGGCTGCGATCGCGCAGCGCGCTCTCGCTCATGCTTGCACTTTCAGCCGCATCGTTACGATCATCATGACCGCAACGATGCACCGAAAAGCTTAATATTCGATCAACAAATCCGCGTTTTTCAGGCCACCGTGAAGCGATTATCGATATTGCCCCGCGTCGCATGCGCATAGGGGCAAACAATCTCAGCCTTATGCACCAACGCCTTGGCCGCCTCATGCTCCATGCCGGGGATGGTGATGGTCAAATGCGCATTGATGCCAAAGCCGGTGCCATCTTCGCGCGGGCCAATGCCAATGCTCGCTTTGACCGCTGTGCTCTCCGGCAGTTTGACCTTCTCCTGCATCGCCACGAACTTCAGCGCGCCCAGAAAACAAGCCGAATAGCCGAGAGCAAATAATTGCTCCGGATTGGTGCCGGGGCCGCCATCGCCGCCCAATTCCTTGGGTGTGCTCAAATCGATTTTGAGACGTCCATCATCGGTCTCGGCATGGCCGGTTCGTCCGCCCGTTGCATGACCATGCGCGTGATACAAAGCCTTCATCGTATTCCTCCTGGGTTAAAGCCCCTTGGAGATAGGGCGCACGGGTCGAATTTCCACTGCCGCGTGGCCCAAAGGCCCAGCGCCCGCGCCAAAGCCGGGTGCTGCCGCCAGCGCCGCACGCAAAAACCGGCGCGCCCGCTCAATCGCGGCGCCCAAATCCAGCCCCTCAGCCAACCCGACGGCAATCGCGGAGGCGAGGGTGCATCCGGTTCCATGCCCGGCTTTGGTGATGATCCGCTCGCCGCTGAAGCGTAACACTGCGCCGTCGCGCACCAACACATCCACCAAATTCGCACCGGTCAAATGCCCGCCTTTGACCAAGATTGCACAGGGTCCGGCCAGCGCCAGCGCCGCCGCTTGCGCTTGCTCAACATCATTCACAATCATCCCGCTCAGCAGCGCCGCTTCGGCCAAATTCGGGGTTACCAATCGTGCCAAGGGCATCAGCCGCGTGCGCAATTCGGTCAGCGCGTCGGCGGCGAGCAGCGAAACCCCGGTTGAGGCCGCTAAAACCGGGTCCAGCACAATCGGCACATGCGTGGCCCAGCCCGCCAGCGCATCCGCGACCGCGGCCACCATCGCGGATGAGCCGAGCATGCCAATTTTGATCGCATCCGCGCCAATATCCGCAAGCCCCACCCTAATCGCCCGCGCAACCACATCGGGCGCAATCGGCACGATCTGATGCACCGCCCGCGTGTCCTGCACCGTCACCGCCGTGATCGCGGTCAGCGCATAGCCGCCCAGGGCGGTGATCGTTTTGATGTCAGCCTCAATGCCGGCACCGCCGCCACTATCCGAGCCACCAATCGCCAGCACCCGGATCATCAGCGCCCGCGCCCCAGCCCGCCGCTCAGCCTGCTACTTCCTGCTCGATGGCCGCCACCACCGTGCTGACCAGCGCCTCGATCATCGCCGCATCCTCGCCCTCGGCCATCACCCGGATCAAGGTTTCGGTGCCCGAAGGTCGCACCAGCAGCCGACCAACGCCATCCAACTGCGCCGATGCGGCGGCAATCGCCGCCTGCACGCCGGCGCGTCCGAGGGGCGATTCGCCGCGATAGCGCACATTGCGCAAGAGCTGCGGGAGGGGCGCAAAAACCCGGCACACCGCACTCGCGGGGCGCGCCTCATCGACAATCGCCGCCAAGACTTGCAGGGTCGCAATCAGCCCATCGCCGGTCGTGCCGAAATCGGTAAGAATAACATGCCCCGATTGCTCACCGCCGACATTGCGCCCGTCCGCACGCATCGCCTCCGCCACATAGCGGTCCCCCACCGCTGTTCGCTGGAGCGCAAGCCCGATCCCGGCGAGAAACCGCTCCAACCCGAGATTCGACATCACCGTTGCCACCACCGCACCGCCGGTGAGCCGACCCGATGCCTGAAACCGCCGGGCGATCAGCCCCAGCACTTGATCGCCATCAATCACGGCGCCGGTCTCATCGACCAAAATCACCCGATCAGCATCGCCATCCAAAGCAATCCCCAAATCCGCCCGGTGCTCCAGCACCGCCGCGCAGAGCGCGCCAGGGGCGGTCGAGCCGCAATCGCGGTTAATATTGAACCCATCCGGCGCCACCCCCAGCGGGATCACCGTGGCACCCAGCTCATATAACGCCGCCGGGGCCACCCGATAGGCCGCGCCATGCGCGCAATCGAGCACCAGTTTCATCCCTTCCAGGCTCATCCCGCGCGGAAAACTCGCCTTAACCCATTCCACATAGCGCCCCGCCGCATCGCTCAACCGGCTGGCCTTGCCAAGTGCTGCCGGCGGCGCGAGCCGCGCGCTCAAATCCTCAGCCATCAGCGCTTCAATCGCCGCCTCGGTCGCGTCCGAGAGTTTGGTGCCGTCCGGGCCGAATAATTTGATGCCATTATCCTCATAGGGATTATGCGAGGCCGAAATCACCACCCCCAAATCAGCGCGCAAACTGCGCGTCAGCATCGCAATCGCCGGCGTCGGCAACGGCCCGGCGAGCGTCACATCCATGCCCGCACCGATGAAACCCGCCGTCAGCGCAGGCTCCAGCATATAGCCTGAGAGCCTGGTATCCTTGCCGATAATGACCCGATGCCGGTGCGATCCGCGCACAAACATCACCCCCGCCGCCTGGCCCAAACGCAGCGCCATCTCGGCAGTCATCGGCGCGCTATTGGCTTTGCCGCGAATCCCGTCCGTCCCGAACAACCGGCGCGCCGGGGCGGTTTCACTCATCGATGTCGTCACCTTGTTCATGGCACTGTTCAACGCCGGATCGCCCGCCCGATCAAGAGGGTTGGTTTAATGGCGCGATGATCCGCGTGCTGATCAGCGCCACGTCACGGCGAACGAGCAAACATCATCGCCACACGCGGCGCAGGATGTTTCCACCGCCTGAGCGGATGGCGCAACCAAGGCCTGAAACAGCCGCTCGAACACCGCAGCGTGCCAGGCGCAAACCGGATGATTGGCATGCTCCCCCGCGCAGAGCGGATTACCCATGACCACAAAGCGGGTTGGCAGGCCCGCCTTCGCGATAAACCGCCCCGATCCCGCGAATGTCCAGGCATGGGCGCGAATCGCCGCGACCAGCAGGCGGGCCGCGAGCCATGACGGCAATAACCGGAGCAAAAATTGCACAGCTTGTGGAATCCGCGCCGCCAGCAGGTAATCCGCCGTCCGCCGTCCCGCATCCGCCATCAATGCAGCCGCTGGTCTCGGCGCCAGCGCGGCGCGCACCGCCTGATGCAACCGCGCCACCGGGGCTTCATCCACCATCGCCGTTGGCGGATCGCGCAGCCAATCGCGCACGCCAACCTCGGCAAAGATCGGCGCCATCGCCGCATCCAACCCTGCCGCGCGTAGCGCCTCGACCAGTTGGATCACCGCATTCGGGCCAATTTTCCCGGCAGGTGCGCCGGGTTGGTGTCCGGTAGCGGCCCGATCAGGGGTGCGGATGGTCATGAGCCATCGGCTCTGCCGCCCGATGCTCACTGCCACACGCGGTCATGGTCGGTGCCTGGGGCTGGGCTTTGCGCGACCGGTCAGCGCTGGCCACCCAATCCGCCGTCTGCGCGGTTGCCGCCTTTCGGCTTTCATCGAAATGGAAATTGACCTTCTTTTTCGATTGCGGGCCCCAATAGCCAACCTTGCCCAGATCATAAAATTTCCGCTCAAACCCCGATTTCAAAAACGCTTTCAGGCACCCCAGCAAATAGCGCCGCCGCTGCCCGGTCCCGGCCCATGGATAGGAAAACAACGCCTTGCGCAGATAAAACCGGCGATAATTATTCATCACCCGATCCAATAATTCCGCCCGATCCATGGCTTCCGGCCGCATGATCGGCGTGACAAAATTATATTTCTCGAAGTCGAATACCTCAATTTTGCCGCTCAACTCTTTAAACAACTGGGTGAACGGCCAGGGCGTATACATTGACCAGTTCGCCAAATCCGGCTTCCAGTCGAGTGCCATTTGATAAGTCTCTTCCAGCGTTTCCGCCGTCTCGTTTTCCAGCCCGACAATGAATTGCGCTTCGACCACAATGCCGGCTTCGCGCAAGAGTTGGATCGCCCGCTTATTATCGCTGACTTTGGTTTCCTTGTTGAACCGATCGAGCTTCATCTGCGCCGCCGCCTCTGTGCCCAGCGACACATGCAGCAAGCCCGCGCGCCGATACAGCGCCAAATACGCCGCATCGCGCAAGATATCGGTGACCCTGGTATTGATCCCCCAGCTCACTTTTTCATTCAAACCCCGCGCAATCAGCTCTTCGCAGAATTGAATGAATTTCTTCCGATTGATCGTGGGTTCTTCATCCGCCAAAATAAAAAATCGCACGTCATAGCGCTCAAACAATGTTTGGATTTCATCGACCACTTTTTTCGGATCGCGCACCCGATAATCGCGCCAGAATTTCCATTGTGAGCAAAATGAACAGGTAAATGGGCAGCCGCGCGCCATGTTTGGAATCGCGACCCGGCAGTTCAGCGGGATATATTTATATTGATCCCATTCCAAAATGCCCCAATCCGGGCTGATCGCATCAAGGTCTTTGACCGTCGGCGCTGCCGCCGTCGCGACGATCCGGGTGCCTTCGGCATCGCTTTCGCTAAAGGCCAGCCCCTTGATCGTGTGCCGATTGGCCGGCCATGCGCCAGCCTCGATCGATTTTACCAAATCCAGCAGAATTTCCTCGCCCTCGCCGCGCACAATCACATCGATCCAGGGCGCCTCGCTGAGCACTTGCTGATACATGAAGGTGGCATGGATGCCGCCCAAAATCGTCACCGCGTTGGGATGCAGCTCTTTGGCAATTTGCAAGGCCCGCTCGGCCTTGTAGATCGATGGGGTAATTGCGGTCGCGCCGATAATATCGGGCCGCTCAGCAGCGAGCAGATCGCGCAATTGTTCGTCGGATAATTGATTTGTCATCGCATCGATGAAGCGAATATCGGTATAGCCCGCGCCCTTCAACGATCCCGCCAGATAAGCGGCCCAGGCAGGGGGCCAATTTCCCGCAATCTCTGCACCGCCAGAGTGATAATTAGGATGGATCAACACAATACGCATCAGTTCGCCTCCCCGGATCGCTCACACCGCTTGGGCGTGGCGCGGCTTGTCATTATGGTCGGTATGGTGATGGTTGAGATAAGCGTCGAATACAGCAGCAACGTTGCGAACAAATGGTCGTCCGGTCTCCGTGACGCGCACCACCGCCCCATCCCAACGCACCAGCCCATCGCGCGCGAACCCATCGAGCCTTTGGGCAGCGCTCAATAGCAAGGCAGGGTCGGCCTGGTGTGCGCGCGCAATGTCGGGCAAATCAGCCTGCAAATCGCACATCACCTGCTCGATCACCGCCCGCCGCAGCCGGTCTTCCGGCGAGAGCGCCACACCGCGCACAATCGCCGCATGCCCGGCGCGGATCGCTTGGCGGTAGTCTGGAACACGGGTCGCGTTTTGCACATAGCCTTGCGGCAGGCAGCCAATGGCACTCGCACCAATGCCAATCAGCGCCGGTGCGGCATCGGTCGTGTAGCCCTGAAAACTGCGATGCAGCGCGCCGCTTGTCGCCGCTTGCGCGAGCGCATCATCGGGCCGGGCATAATGATCCAGCCCAACCGGCAAATAGCCGCCTTCCTGCTCAAGCACCCGACCAATGGCCGCACGCTGATCAAACCGCGCTTGCGCGCCGGGCAAGCTCGCTGCAGGGATCAGCGCCTGATGTTTTTTCATCCACGGCACATGGGCATAGCCAAACACCGCAACGCGCCCCGCCTCTAACTGCAGCGCCCGCCGCGCGGTCTCCGCCACACTCTGTTCGGTTTGCAGCGGCAAGCCATAAATTAAATCCAGATTGATCGCGGACACCCCAATGGCGCGCACCGCCTGTGCGCAGGCTTCGGTTTCTTCATAGGATTGCAGCCGCCCAATGGCTTTCTGCACCGCCGGGTTAAGGTCTTGCACCCCAAGGCTCACCCGCGTCACCCCCATGGAAGCCAGTGCGGCCAGCCGATCCGCATGCAGCGCCGTCGGGTCTAACTCAATGGCAATTTCCGCATCGCCCGTTAGGTCAAACAGGCTGCGGATCACGGTCATCAGCCCGGTCAAACAATCCGCCGGCAGCGTCGTGGGGGTGCCACCGCCCCAATGCACATGGCTAACCCGCCGACGCCCGACCTGCTCAGCCACCCACCGCAACTCGCGCTCAAGCAACGAAGCATAGTCGCGCCGGGGCGCTTCATGGCGAACCACGCCGGTATTGCACCCACAATATAAGCAAAGCCGATCGCAAAACGGCACATGCAGATAGAGCGAAATCGGCACCTCCGGGGCGAGGTCGCGCAGCCAATCCGCGTAGCGCTCTGGTCCCACCATTGCCGAGAAATGCGGTGCTGTCGGATAGCTGGTATAGCGTGGTACCCGACCATCATAACGCGCGATGAGATCTGCACTTGTCATGTAAAGAAACTATGACACGCCCCCACGCGCTTCATTGATCTAAATCAACAGCCGCCCCCACACCCGCGTGGCCTGCACCGTCCCCGCCACATCATGCACACGCAAAATCGCCGCCCCTTCGCCAAGCGCAAACAGCCCGGCGGCGAGCGATGCCGGATCGCGCGCGGCAGGCTGATGCGGCTGCCCGATTGCTTCGCCCAGAAATCGCTTGCGCGAAACCCCGACCAGCAAGGGAAATCCAAGATCAGCGCAGCGCCGCAAGCCGCGCAGCAATTCAAAATTCTGCGCGCCGACCTTGGCAAATCCAAATCCGGGATCAAGCGCAATCGCCGAAGCCGCGATCCCCGCGGCCATCGCAGCACGGCTACGCTCGGCCAATTCATCCGTCACGTCGCGCACCAAATCGGCATAATGCGCGTGGCCATTCATCGTCTCCGGCGTGCCACGACTATGCATCAGCACCACCGGGCACCCGCGCGCCGCCACCAGCGAAGCCGCCGCCGGATCATGCCGCAACGCTGAGACATCATTGATAATGCGCGCCCCGGCATCAAGCGCTGCCGCCATCGTCGCCGCGTTGCGGGTATCAACCGAGATCACCGCACCCTGCGCGGCCAACGCGGCGATCACCGGCAGAACCCGGCGCATTTCCGCCTCCGGTGACACCGCGGCCGCGCCGGGGCGCGTGCTTTCCCCGCCAATATCAATGATATCCGCCCCCGCCGCGCGCATCTTTTGCCCGGCCATAATCGCGGCACCGGGATCATCATGCGCGCCACCATCGGAAAAACTATCCGGCGTGACATTCAAAATGCCCATGACCAAAGGCCGGTCCAGCGCAAACCCGGCCCAATGCCTTGCTCGCCGAACTCCGTCAGGCGGTGCGCGAAATTCCTGCATAAGCTGCCGATAGCGTGCCGCCGCCCGGCTGCCAAGGCAGAGACGATGTGCTACCCCCAACACTCTGCTGGCCATGGTGCAAGCCGTGATGATGATGATGAGAGGTCGCTGCCATGTTATCGGGCGCGCCCGAACTCGCGGCACTGGCGAGCGCCTGCAAACCTGATGCGGTGGCCTGCACTTGGCCCAAGGTTGCGCTCAGCTGCGCGCCAAATCCCGGCGCGGATTTCGAGCTAATCCCACCGCTATAGGCGAGCGGCGCTGTCATTGTCGGACTGATCGGTTGGACCATGCAAACCTCCTGCATTTCATGTCACCGCCCGCTCCATGCATCCGCCGTGCCAACGCTAACGTCATGATTTTCCGAATTTTCTGGCCCTTATCCGCCCGCCAGGGCCGATTTTGCCCGGCAAACTTTGCCGCCCGGCACCTATTGCCTGGGCGCGCATCACGTCCATATGGACTGAAAATGCTAAAACTACCCTCCAGCTTTGATCTTTTGAATGCGCTCACCAGGCGCGGTTCCGTGAGCGAGCGGCGTGACATCGCCTATGGCGCTCACCCACGACAAAAATTCGATCTGTTTCTCCCCGCCCACGCTAATAATAAGCTAGCCAGCCGCCTGCCGGTGGTGATTTTCTTTTACGGTGGCTCCTGGCAAATGGGCGACCGCGCCGAATATCGCTTCATTGGCCGCCTGCTCGCCCGTCAGGGCTATATCGCCGCCATCCCGGATTACCGGCTCTATCCTGAGGTGCGCTACCCCGATTTCATCGAGGATGCAGCACTGGCCACCGCCAAAATCGCCGAAACCATTCCCGCCGAAGGCGGTGATCCGTCGGCCATTTTCACCGCCGGTCATTCTGCCGGCGCCTATCTCGCTTTGATGCTCGCGCTGGCCCCGCATTATCTCGCCGCTGTCGGCTATGACCGGAGCAAGCTCGCCGGCGCCATCGGCCTTGCCGGGCCGTATGATTTTCTGCCGATCACCGGCCCTACCTATAAGCTGATTTTTGCCACAGCGCCGGACCTGGTGCGCACCCAGCCCATCGCCCATGTTGATGCCCATGTTGATGCCGATGCCGATGCCGGCGCTCCGCCCTGCCTGCTGCTGCAAGGGGCGCGCGATAGGCTGGTGGCGCCGAAAAACACCGCCTCGCTGTCCAGCCTGCTGCGCGCGGCGGGCACCATGGTGCAATCGCGCATCTATCCCAATATCGGCCACATCACCATTCTGCTCGCGTTGCTGCCATGGCTGGCCTGGCGCGCGCCGGTCATGGCCGACATCAACGCCTTTATCGAGGAGGTGCGCACCGCCGATCCGTCACTGCGCGCCGATCCGGCGCATGATCTGGCGGGCCGCGCCGGATCAGGCTAAACTCGCTTTATGGCTCTGGATACGGCACAAAATCGTTTGGTTCTCGGCACGCGGCGTTATTCCTCCTGGTCGCTGCGCGGCTGGCTCGCCGTGCGTCTGGCCGGGCTTGAGGTCGAGGAGCAGATCATCCCGCTTGCCGGCGGCAGCACCCCAGCGGTCAAAGCCATCTCGCCCTCCGGCATGGTGCCATTCTTGCAACATGATGGCGCTTTGGTCTGGGACAGTCTCGCGATTTTGGAATATTGCGCGGAGCATCACCCGCAACTCTGGCCCGCCGAGCGCAGCGCCCGGGCGCATGCGCGTGCCATCGCCGCCGAAATGCATTCCGGCTTTCGCGACTTGCGCCTCGCCATGCCCATGAGCTGCGCGCGCGTTTTCCCACCGCAAAATTTTTCACCTTCGGTGCATGCCGATATCGCACGGATCGAAACCCTCTGGGCGCAAACCCGCGCGCGCTATGGCGGCGCCGGGCCGTTTCTGTTCGGCGCGCAAATGACCGGCGCGGATGTTATGTACGCCCCGGTCGTTTCCCGGTTCCTCACCTACCAGTCAGCCCTCAGCGCCGAATCCGCCGCCTATGTCGCGGCGGTGCGCGCGCACCCGCTGGTGCAATCCTGGTATCAAGCGGCTTCGTCCGAGCCGCCCGAATGGCGCATTGATCGATTTGAGGATATGAAACCATGAATTATCGCTGGATCGTCCTGCTCGCCGCCCTCGCGCTCAGCCCGCCCGCGTGCGCGCAATCAATCCCAGCGCCGTTGCCGGGTGTCGCCGTCGATCATGGCTGGATCAGGGCGTCCAACAAAATCGGGGTCACCGCCAACGGCTATTTCACCCTCACCAACACCGCGAACCAACCCGATCAACTGATCGCAGCGCAATGCCCGGTCGCCCGCAAAACCGAAATGGTCAGTGCTGATGGCACCAAACTGACCAAACTAACAATCCCCGCGCATGGCACCTTGGTGCTCGACTTGAAATCCGCGCATTTACGCCTGATCGGCACCCGCTTTCGCCTATACCACACCGCGACCATCCCGTGCGGCCTCACCTTCAGCGCAACCGGCTCGGTCATGCTCTATCTCCATGTCGAGCGGCCCGACGCGACCCGATTTCTGGCCATGCGCAAACCCTAACCAGGAGCCATTCATGATCGCGCGCCTCACCGCCGAAGAACATCAAGATTTAGCTGACCTATTGCCCGAATGGGACCTCGTCAAAGGCCAAGACGCCATCGAGCGGAAATTCAAATTTCACGATTTCAGCGCGGCGTTCGCCTTCATGGCGCGTGTGGCGATGCTCGCTGAAAAAATGGATCATCACCCGGAATGGTTGAACGTCTATAACCGGGTCACCATCAAACTCACCACCCATGATGCGGGCGGCCTTTCGATCCGTGACGTCAAACTGGCGCAAGCGATCGACGCGATTATTTAGCCACCCAGCTTTTCACCCAACAGCCTAACCAAATCACCAATATTGGCTAATTTATCGATCTCGCGGCTGCGAAATTTCACGCCAAATTGCTCCTCCAGCGCGATCAAAATATTCACCTGCTTGTAGGAATCCCAACCCGGCACATCCTTGGCCGAGAGGCTCATGGTGGGCACAAAATGATCATCGCTGAAAGCATCCCGAAAAATCGGCGTGATCGCAGCGAGTAATTCGGCTTCGGTCATGGTTCATCCTCAATCATCATGGGCAAGGTGGGAGGCGTGTAGCGCGCCAAATCAAGCAAGGCAAAACCATCCGGCTCGGGCACAAAACCCAGTTTTTCGTAATGATCGCGCACCATCTCATTACGCCCGCTCGCAATAAAGCGCCCGCGCAGCCGCAACGCTCCCCGCGCGCGCGCAACCTCGGCGGTGACCGCGAGCATCGCTTGCTCAACCCGGCGGCCCAACACCCGGCAGGACATCAGCCAGCTATCAATCTCAAGCGTCGCCCCGGCCCCGCGCAGCAGCACAATGCCAATCATGCCGTTATCACCGAAACTATCCACCAGCCGGAACTGCAACCCCAGCCAATCCGGCGCCTCAATCATCGCCGCAATCTCGGCCTCGCTATAGCGCCTGGTGGTCAAATTGAACTGATTGGTCTTGTTAACAAGCTGGGCAATCCGCGTCAGCCCCACCCGGTCAAAACGCCGCCAGATCAGCCGCATATCAAGGCTCGATAAATAGGTCTCAATATCGGTCACACTCTGCTGCAACGCGGCGCGCTGCGCATTGGCGGCATACTGCGCCGCCCGGTTGCGGTCATCCTCGGTCAATGCCACCGACTCAAACCATCCCGATTGCGCGATGCAATCGGCAACCAAGGCCGGCTCCTCCGGCATCTCGAACACCCGCACCATCGGCAATTCCCGGCGCACCAAAGCCCGCTCGGCGGGATTATCATCCAGAAACGCCATCGCCTCCAGGCCCAGATTGAGGGATTGGGCAATCGCGCGGATATTGGTTGCCTTATCGCGCCAATTCGCCACAAAACAGGCAATATCGCTCAGCTTGAGCACCATCTCCGGGTGCTGTTCAAACGGCGCCCGCGCATTCGCCTCATCATTTTTCGAGCACACCGCGAGCGCGATGCCGCGCTGCGACAACGCTTTGGCATAAGCCTGGATTGCCACAAAAGCCTCGCCCTCCGCACTACCTTGGCCCAAAACAATGCCATCCAACCCGTCATCGCCAATCACCCCGCCCCAGAGCGTGTTATCCAGGTCCAACACCAGGCATTTGGCCGATTTCCCGCGTGCCGCCGCGATCAGCCGGACCACCAAATCACCATAATAAGGCGCCGCCGCCGGGCTAATCTCCTGCTTGGCGCGGTGCCAGATCGTCCGGCTGTGCAACGCATCAAGCCCATGGCGCGCCGCTTCATCATCGATGCTGAGCAGCAAAACATGATGATCGGGCGCATCCGCGCGCAGCGCCATATTCAGTTGCGTCAGCGCGGATGCCGGCGAATTCAACAAAAATTCATTTTGCCCGAGCTGCGCCGGATGAACCGGCAAGCCGGTTTGCTGGATCACCCGCGCGCCTAGTTGCGCCGCCGCCTGCCAGATTTGCTGCAACCGCGCGCGCATCGCAGCGTGATCGAGCGAGGCAAGATGATAACCATCCAGCGCGAGCAGCAAAAAATCGGGCCGAAACGCGGCGAGTGCCGGATCGGGCGCGAGCAAATCTTGCGCATATTGCCCATATTCGCCCTGATGGATGCTGATCGAAAGGCCGTGGCGCAGGCCAGCAACCCGGATCGCACCGGCAAGGTGCGCAACGGTGGCACTGCCCAGAATCGCCAACCGGATTGCCGGATATGGCGCGGACGCGTTAAGATCGCTGCGTTCGATCAGCCGATCGAGCCGATCAGTGCGGATGAAATCAAGATTGCAATGAGCCAGCGCGGTGAGATTTTCCGGAGACAATGCCGCTTCCGCAGCTTTCAGCGCGGCAGGCCAATCAGGATGGGTGGGAAGCCAAGTCAGAGCAGGCATGTCGCTCCTATGCCGCAAACCCCCTGGGCGGGCAACGGGTCGCGTGACGCTGGGCGTGACCCATCATAACAATGGCTAGCGCTCAAACATCCAAATCGGTGCTGTTGCTCCGCACCCATTATGTCGATGACGCCGTTGAGCGCTTGGCGGATCGCTATCAGCGCGAATCAGGCCTGGAACTGGTGGTGGTGGTCGATGAATCAGCCGGCGCGGTCACGCTCCCCGCGCGATTTCGCAAAATCGGCATCAATCGGGCAATGGTGGCGGCCGCCGGATTGGTCAATTTGGACCGATGGGGCTGGCAGTGCGGCGACTATTTTTTGATTCTAGCCCAGCAGATTTTGCCGGACTATGCGCATTTTTGGATGGTCGAGCCGGATGTTCTGATCAATTATGCCGATTTATCGGCGTTTTTCGGCTTGTTCGCGGATGACGAGAGTGATCTCTGGATCGCACGTCTTGACCATTATGAGAGCGATTGGTTCTGGTATCCGGCGATGCAGCGATTCTCGCCGGGGCCGGTGGGCGGCTGTTTTTACCCGGTTTTGCGCAGCTCAGCGCGCTTGATCCGCGCGATTGCGACGATGCGCCGCTCAATGCGGGCGCAAATGGGGTTGGCTTCAGAGAATGGGGTGGTGCAGATTGACCCAAAGCTGTATCCGAACGATGAAGGGATAACGGCAACGATTGCGCTGGCAGCCCCCTTCGTCGCGAAAGATTTTTCGGCCCAAGGTGTTGCGTGCGGGCCGGAAAGCTACGGTTTGGGCGAACCATTCTCCGCGGCAGCCCTCGCGCAACGTCCGCCGGATGGTCGGCTCTACCATCCAGTGCTGAGCGAGGCGCGGTTGGCGGCGAGAATTCAGAACTGAGAGAGGATTGTAGCTAATGTTGATTTTTAATGGTTAAAAATTTGATTGTTGTGCGCAGCGGAGCAAATTCGCTTCACCGCCAATGGTTGGCGGGCGGTAAGCAAAATTTTGATTTGGTGCTCTGCGCTTATCAGGCATTGGAATCCGACGGGCTGCCCATGATGTTAATTCCTGGGCAGAAATGGACTGGATTATATCAATATTTAATCAGTGATCAGGGCTGGCGTAATTATGATTATATCTGGTTGCCTGATGATGATATTTCAGCAGATCCATTAACAATTAACAGATTCTTTCAATTGTGCGGCGAACACAAAATCGAATTAGCAGCGCCTGCTCTGAGTGAGCAATCATTTTTTTCGCATTCAATAACAATGGTGAACAGAGCATTTCGGTCCCGGCGCACAAGCTTTGTCGAACTTATGGTGCCCTGCTTTAGTGTCAATTTTCTTGCACGTGCGTTGGAGACACTGAGATTATCAAAGTCGGGGACAGGGTTTGGTTTGGAATTCTTATGGGCGCATATGTTGGATTACCGAAATATTATGATTTTTGATGAGACGCCGGTTTGGCATACGAGGCCCGTTGGTAAGATGCGAGACCAACAATTGGAAGAAGAGGCACTAAATGATATGGGGCTAATCTCCCATGGCATGCAAATTCCGCAAATATATAAAACACTGAGTGCGGAGCGCTGGGACGGCGCTACCGTTACCGCTGAAGAGCCAGTTTTCTTGGTTGATTATTTGTTTGGTTATCGATATTTAGTTGAACGCCGTGGCGATGTTCTGGGCGGCCTACTCTATATGCAGGGGCTGCCCGTTCCCGAACGTCCTCAGATTGATTTCTTAGGCTTTGTTCAATTCAGTCAGCGGCACGTTGGCATTGCCGATTTAACATTGTCAAAGGGAAAACCTAGTCTAATTTCATCGGTATCGCGCTTCTCGCGAACCGATAATCCAGCTATCGAAGCGAGCGGCGGCAATAATGGTGTTATTAACGGGCATTGCCGATTTCACACGGATTATGAGCATAACCCGTGGTGGCAGGTAGATTTATTAGATCGACAAGAAATTTGCTTCGTCGATATTTATAATCGCTTGGATCAAAAAAGCCGGTGCCGTCACGTCGCCGTTCTAATATCTGACGATGGTGAGAATTGGACTTTAGTTGCATCCAAGCTTGACGATTCTGAGTTTGGTGGTGCCGATGGTTTCCCTCTCGTCTTTGAATTTAATCCAGGCATTTTTGGCCGCTTCGTCAGGATTCAAATGATGGGTGAGGGATTTTTGCATCTTGATCAGGTGGAGGTATTCGGCGACTGCACGGAGCGGCGAGCAATGGTGTTTGGATAATGACTCGACGCGTATGTTGTGGACTGATGATCGCGTTGTTTCGGCTGCCGAGCGCGGCCTGGCTGTAGAACCGTGGCTGACAACGATTTCATCAGGGGCGAAATAAGATTATGAGTGCATTGATAGAACTGCCCGCCAAGCAAACAAAATATCGCTGTTCCGTCGCTGCCTGTGCGCGCTGGGAAGCGCGCTATATCGTCGAATGGTTGACATATTACCAAGCGCTCGGCTTCGACCACGTGTTTCTCTATTGCAATGACGATGACCCGTTACCTCTGTTCCGGCTCGTTGAGCCTTTTACCCGGAGCGACACGCCGTTTGTGACCTTCCGGCATCACGCCGAGCAGGGCCAGCAGCGCGAGATGTATCTCGATTTTCTCAAGCAATATGCCCATCAGTCCGAATGGTTTGGCTTTTTGGATATTGATGAGTTCATCCGCATTCCGCCATCGCAAACGATTGGACAGTTTTTGGCGGGTTTGCCCGCTGATAGCGATGCGGTATTGTTCAATTGGGTATTTTTTGGTCCTAATGGTCACAAAACCCCGCCCGAGTTGCCAGTGCTGCAAGCCTTCACCCGGCGGCAGGCCTATCTGCACCAGAACACCAAATTTCTGATGCGCGCATCGGCGCTGGCTTCGGTCACCGCCGATTTTGATCACGGGGATCATCCATTTTGGCATCGGCCCAATCCGCTTTTGCGGGACGCTTCGCGCATCGTGAATGTTCTGGGCGAACCGGCGAATGATTATTACGCCGGCTTTCCGGATCGGCCCCTTGATTATATCAATGAGGATGGACGACGGCAGCGCATTTTCGAAACAGCCCTGATCCATCATTACGCCTTTCGATCCGAGCAGGCCTTTGCCGAACGCGCAGCACGCGGCACGTTAGGATCATTCGCGGGTCAGGGCATGTGGAAAGAGCTTGCCGAAGGCAACGGGTTTGAGGGATTTTTGGCGGCCATTAACGGGGTTGAGGATGTTTCACTGGCTCGGTTCTGGGATCAAGGCTCGCCAGCCGCGTCAGCGCTCAAAAAAATGAACGATCAAATCGCCGATGATGATCGCCTCGGCGCCAATCTATTGAGCTTAAATCGGCCAGCAACCCAAAGCTCATTATCCGCATGGTCGCGGGGTCAAACAACGGAGCAAGACGCGCAGGGTGCCGTCAATGGCGTCATCGATGGCCGTGCCGGGTTTCACACTGCCTTTGAGTCTCAGCCTTGGTGGCGCGTCGATCTTGAACAGGATTGCGCGATCAGTGGGATTCGGATTTTCAATCGGTTAGATCAACCCGATACGGCGATCAGATCGGCGCGACTAGCCATCGATGTTGGGCGTGATCCGTCCGATCTGGTCGAGATCTATCGGCGTGACAGCGACGAGGCATTTGGCGGCGTTGATGGCCGACCATTAATTGTCCCCTTCGATCCGCCAATTCATGGGCGGTTGGTCCGAGTGCGATTGCTTGAGGCGAATTTCCTGCATTTGGATCAAATTCAGATATTTGGTGCGCCCGAAGCGGGCGGCGAGGCGCAGTCCGCGCCGATTCCCGAAATAGCGGCATGCGATCCGATTGACCAAATGAGCGAGCGCGATGTGTTGGTGCGCTTTCAGTCAATCGGCAATAATTGTGAGTTTGGGAGCGTTCAAAAATCGCTTGGCATCGGGCGGTTGTCGCTGTTGCAATGGGTAGAATCCTCTCCCCAAAAACTGGTCCGCGCCATTCACGATAATCTAACGGTGTTTGTCGACCGTGACGATATCGGTGTCCTAGAAGATCGTTCAGAATATTTTTGGTTCGATCCCGTTTATGGTTTGAAAAGTCATTCATTCATCCGCGTCAGCGATATGTCCCGCGAGGATTTCGTCAAAACAATTCGGTCGCGCAACCGCTTTCTTGTCCGTAAATTCCTCGAAGAGCTTGAGGAAGGCGGCCATATCTTCGTCTATAATTTTTTCGGCGAGCCATTGCCGACGCTTGATGTTCTGTCCGAGCTTGCAGCAATGTTGTCGCGGCGCGCGCCGAATTACCTGCTCGCCGTCGGCCTGCCTTCTGACGCGTGCAGCGAGGATAACAAGGTTTTCCATTGGCAGAGCGGGCTGATGTTGGCGACCAAGGATGCGCATACGAGTTTTGACAGCACGCCCGCCCAATATCGCCCCGGTTGGCTCGCAATTTGCCGCGCTGCGTTGCGGCTGGTGCGTGAGCATGATCCGGCGTTTTGGGCCTTGCACACCGGGCGCGTCGCCGCTTTACAGGCTGATGCGCCGCCCGTAACATTCGCGCCCGGCAATTTATGCCAGGGAAAACAAGCAACGCAGAGTTCGCTATCGCCCTATTCGATTGGGCGAACGCTGGAGGAGGATGCCGCCGGGGCGATCAATGGCCGAATTGACGGTCAGATCAAATTTCACACGGACATGGAAGACAGCCCATGGTGGCAAGTCGATTTGGGGGCAATGTTCGGCGTCTCACAGGTCAAAATCTATAACCGGATGGATGTGCCAGGGGTGATGGCCCGCGCCGCGCACCTCGCCATCGAGGTTGGATTTCGCGGCGATGACTGGGTAGAGATCTATCGGCGGAAAAACCCAGAGCCATTTGGCGGGATCGATGGCAACCCCCTGGTTTTTGCGCCCACCATCCCCGTCCCAGCCCGATTTGTGCGCGTGCGCTTGCTGCGGCGCGACTATTTGCATCTGGATCAGGTTGAAGTGTTCGGTGAAAAACTCTCTGCATCCATTGCGAAAAATCTAGATAGATTTTTTGGCCAACAGCCGAAATTTGTCAGTAATGACGTTGATAATCGTGAATTATTCTCGAATTTTATCAGTCTGGGCTTAAATTGCGAATTTGGCATCGTTCAAAAATTGAGCGGCTTGACAAAGCTTGGTCTGCTCGATTGGTGTGCAACGCCGATCAAATCAGTCCTGGAAATGCTACGATCAAATTTTGATGGGGTTGGCAATCCCGAACAAACCAAAATTGCAGTAAAAGGTGATGATTATGATGTTTTTGATACACGATACAATTTCGCCGGACATAGTTTTGTAAACCCTAACGATATTTCTGCGGATGTATTTTATCAACAAATCACGCAGAGATTAAAGTTTCTTCGCCGGAAAATGATCGAAGAATTGGAGATCGGCGAAGCAATTTTTATTTATAAAATGAATGGCAACCCGGTTGACCCGCGCCTAATTCGTGATGTTGCAATCGAGATTAAACGATATGGCAACGGCGCATTATTATCGGTCTGCGATGCCGCTGTCACGGGGTGCCCCAGCGGGCACGTTCGTTGGCTCGGCGGAAATTTGTTTGAGGGTCATTTGGATCATATGGCTGATCTTGCAGAAGCTGGCTCTGTCTCTTTGCCGCATTGGCGTGAACTGTGCCTCAACGCTCTGGAGTTGATTTTGGCGGTTCGCGCTGACGGCGAATTTCTGAATCGCAACGTAACCCCAAACACGGGCGTGGCGGGGTATTGGCATCGCGATCAATTGAATATCGCATCGGGGAAATTTGCCGCGCAAAGCTCGGTTTCGCCTTGGTCTCATGGATCAACCACGGTTGATGATGCGCTTGGCTGCCTGATCGGCGTGCCAAACGGACGGGCTAATTGCCATACGTCCTATGATGCTGATCCATGGTGGATGGTCGATTTAGGGCAGAATTTTGATATTTCCTCTATCGTGATTTTCAACCGCGTCGATGAACAAGAAATCATGAAAAGATCGTCTCATTTGGCGGTTGAGGTCGCGACGGATACGGATGCCTTTCGCGAAATATATCGACGGGACGTGGACGAGCCTTTTGGGGGAATTGACAGCCAGCCTCTGATAATCGCCTCAGATGCGCCTATTCGCGCTCGATTTGTTCTTATTCGCTTACTTACACAAAATTTTCTTCATCTGGATAAAGTCGAGGTTTACGGCACACCGAGCCATCCGGTGTAGTTTCGTCGCGGGTCGCCGCGTTCGGTGACCTGCGCTTGCGCCGAAGCGAAAATTGGGTCATCACAGAAAGAACGGTGTTTGCAGCCTTTAATGGCTCGAACGGGCCGTTTTCCCTGACTTGAACGCGACGCGGACAGGTCAGCAGGCGTTTAGCACGGGTTCGGCGCCGGATTGGCGGGCGAGCCCACGAGATAAGGATCGATGTCAGCACTTTTGGCGACCCCCTTTTTTGTCAGAGTTTCGCTCCGACGCGCCGATGATGTCGGCGTTGGTGGCCAAAGGCGCCCGGTTCTTTAGCATGATTTTTCACCCAACCCATGATCCGCGACTGTTGGCCGGCGACCTTCGGGGGCCGCTGCGGGCGCGCAGGAGAGTTTTTGACGATGCCCAGAATGATGTTGATCGACGCCAGCCATGCGGAAGAGACCCGTGTGGCGGTACTGGATGGTAACCGCCTCGACGATTTTGATATCGAGACGGACGATAAAAAACAGATAAAAGGCAATATCTACCTCGCCAAAGTGGTGCGGGTCGAGCCGAGCCTGCAAGCGGCCTTTGTCGAATATGGCGGCAACCGGCACGGATTTTTGGCATTCGCCGAAATCCACCCCGATTATTACCAAATCCCGGTGGCGGATCGCCAGCGTCTGATCGAGCTGGAAGCCGAAGAAGCGCGTCGGCGCGAGGCCGCCGAAGAAGCGGCTGAATTGGCCGCCGAAGCCCGCGCGCGGGCCGGCTTAGCGCCCGAAACCCCCACCGCCGATGATCAACCCGCGCCAGAACCGGCAAGCGAATCCGAACAAAATGAAGCCGCCCCCACAGCGCAGGCGCTCGAAACCGGCCTCAGCGCTGAGCGCTTGCAGGCCGAGCCTGACGAGGCGCTGCCCGGTCATCACGGCCTGACCGATACCGAAATCGAGTTTGATCCGGCGGCAATCGAGCGGGAATTGATGGCGCCGCGCAGCATTGACCCCGCAGATGCCGAGCAACCAGACATCGGCGGGCCAAACACGGGCGAAATGGGCGCGGGTGAAATGGTCGCGGGCGAAATGGGCGCGCGTGAGGCGGGCACATCGGATGGCGGGTTCGACGAAAGCGAAGCGCAGCCAACCCCCGAGCAGGTGGGCGGCGAGAGCGATGCGGCGGAAGAAGCGCGCGAGCGCCGTCGCACCAGGATCATGCGCCAATATAAAATCCAAGAAGTGATCCACCGGCGGCAGATTTTGCTGATCCAGGTGATCAAGGAGGAGCGCGGCTCGAAAGGCGCTGCGCTGACCACCTATATCTCGCTGGCCGGGCGGTTCTCGGTGCTGATGCCAAATTCGCCCAATGGCGGCGGCGTGTCGCGCAAAATCACCGCACATAGCGACCGCAAACGGCTCAAAGAGGTCATGGCCGAACTCGAAATCCCGGATGGCATGGGCATGATCGTGCGCACGGCGGGGGCCAACCGGCCAAAGCCGGAAATCAAGCGCGATTGCGAATATTTGCTCCGCCTCTGGGACGATATTCGCGAGCGAACGATGAGTTCCGTCGCGCCGAGTTTGATTTACGAGGAAGCCTCGCTGATCAAGCGCACCATCCGCGATGTGTATACCCGCGAGGTCGATACGGTCTATGTCGAAGGCGCGGAAGGCTTCCGCGCGGCGCGCAATTTCATGGCCATGCTCATGCCAAGCCATGTGCGCAAGGTGCAGCAATGGACTGAAAAACAGCCATTATTTGCCCGCCATCAGGTCGAGCAAATGATCGAGCAGGTGTTTCAACCCACCGTGCAGCTCCGCTCGGGCGGCTATTTGGTGATCAACCAAACTGAAGCACTGGTCGCGATCGATGTGAATTCCGGGCGCGCAACCCGCGAGCGCAACATCGAGGATACCGCGCTGCGCACCAATATGGAGGCGGCGGAAGAGGTCGCGCGGCAATTGCGCCTGCGCGATCTCGCAGGGCTAATCGTGGTCGATTTCATCGACATGGAGGTGCGCAAGCACAACGCCATGGTCGAGCGCAAGCTAAAGGACGCGCTGAAGGGGGATCGGGCGCGGATTCAAGTCGGGTCGATCAGCCATTTCGGGCTGCTGGAAATGAGCCGCCAGCGGCTGCGGCCTTCCTTGGCCGAGACCATGCTGATCCCGTGCCCGCATTGCGATGGCGCAGGCCATGTGCGTAGCGCCGCGAGCCTGGCGCTGGCGGTGTTGCGCGCGCTGGAGGATGAAGGCGCGAAGCACGCAGCGAACCGGCAGGCGGCTGAATTTGCGGTGCATCTTGCCGCCGACGTCGCGCTCTATATCGTCAATCATAAGCGTGCGGAATTGGCAGCGATTGAGACGCGCTTTGGCATGATCGTGCGGTTTGTCGCCGATGCCGCAACACCGACGCAGTTCCGCGTCGAGAAGCTGCGGGTGCTCGCAGCGCCAACCCGCTCGGCAGCGGATCAGCCTTTGGCCATGGGCGGCGAGATCGCGGCGGTAGAAGAGGCTGGATTCGGCACCGCCGACACAGCCGAGTTGGACGCGCCCGGCGAGGCGATGGGCAGCGACGCCGCACTCGATGCCAGTGCCGAGGCCACCGAGGAGGAAAAACGCTCCCGGCGGCGGCGGCGCAGGCGGCGCGGTCGGCGCGGTGAGGGCAGCGAGGCTGGTGACGCCAGTGACGCCGGTGACGGGAGCGATGGGGCGGATGATGCATCCATGGCCACTGAGGAGCGTGATGCGGATGACACCGCGCCCGGCCAGAACGAGCAACCAGCAGATGATCGCTTCACCCCGGCCTTGGCGCCGATTGAGTTGCCGGCGGTTGACGTGCCGCGCGAGCCACGGCGGCGGCGGCCACCAAGGCGGCGCGGCGGTGCAGCGCGCGGCGAGGGCAGCGACGATGCAGCGAGTGCGCCAGTGAGCGGGTCAGTGGGCGGGTCGGTAAGCGAGTCGGTGCGCGAGCCGGTTGCGCCGCCCATGCCGCGCGAGGAGCCGATTTATCTGGATATTGCCGATATTTTTGAGGCCGCCGAGCGCAAAGAGGCCGAACGCGCCGCCGCCGCGCGTGCCGAAGCCGCAGCGCGCCAAGCCCGCCCCGCGCCGCGTGACGAGGTCATGCATGAGGCGCAGGTGGCTGCAACGCCGCCCGAGCCAGCCCCAGCACCAGCCCCCGCACCAGCCCTGGCACCAGCCCCAATCATCGAGCCGACCCCCGAACCGGTCACGGAACCATCGAACGGGGAACCGCCCACCGCCCCGGCGGTGCAACCCATCGTGATCGGCACCGCCGAGGGCGAACCAGGCCCGCGCAAAAGCGGATGGTGGCGGCGCTAGAGCGTGATTGGTTATCACCAACCAAGCTCCAGCCTTTGTTTGCCGATCAATTTCATTGGCTGAGGTCGAATCTGCCGATTCGACCTCAGCCAATATTGATCTAAAACAACCCGGTAATATTCCCCGCCGCATCGAGGCCCACAGCCTCGGCGGCGGGAATCCGGGGCAAACCGGGCATGGTCATAACATCGCCCGCGAGTGCCACCACGAAACCGGCACCCGCTGACAAGCGAAGTTCACGGATCGGGAGCGTAAAGCCGGTCGGCGCGCCGCGCTGGCCAGGGTCAGCCGTGAAACTATACTGGGTTTTCGCGACGCAAACCGGCAAATGGCCAAAACCAGCGCGCTCAAACCGCGCCATTTGCTTGGCAGCGCGGTCGGACAGCGCAATATCCACACCGCCATAGATGCGGCGAACAATGGTGCGCAGCTTATCGGCGAGCGAAAGCTCATCCGGATACAGCAATTCGAAATTCGTCGAGGGATCGGCAATCGCCGCCCGGACGGCGCGGGCCAGATCCGCCGCACCGGCGGGGCCATCGGCCCAATGGGTGCAGAAAATCGGCGTGATGCCATCGGCCAATAGCGCGCCGCGCAGCGCCTCGCGCTCAGCCGCGGTATCGGAAACAAAACCGTTGATCGCAACCAAAGTCGGCAGGCCGAATGCGCGCATCGCCGCGACATGGCGGCGCAGATTGTCAGCCCCGGCCCGCACGGCTTCGGGGTTTTCCGCACCAAGATCACCGCGCGCCACCCCACCATGCATTTTGAGTGCGCGCAGCGTGGCCACCACCACAGCGCAAGAAGGGCGCAGGCCAGTTTGCCGGCATTTGATGTCCAGAAACTTCTCGCCGCCCAAATCGGCGCCGAAACCCGCCTCGGTCACCACAATATCAGCGAGTTTGAGCGCGGTGGTGGTCGCCATCACCGAATTGCAGCCATGGGCGATGTTGGCGAACGGGCCGCCATGCACCAGGGCGGGCGTGCCGTGCAGCGTTTGCACCAGATTGGGTTGCAGCGCGTCGCGCAGCAAAGCCGTCATCGCACCAACCGCGTTCAAGCTCGCCGGGGTAACGGGCGTGCCATCGCGCCGCTCCGCGATAATCATCCGCGCCAGACGCTCTTGCAGATCAGTTAGGTCTTTGGCGAGGCAGAAAATCGCCATCACCTCGGAAGCAACGGTAATATCGAATTTTTGCTCGCGTGCGGCGCCATTGGCCCCACCACCGAGGCTGAGCACGGTTTCGCGCAGCGCGCGGTCATTCATGTCGATGGCGCGGCGATGGGAAATCCGGCGCACATCAATATCAAGCCCATTGCCCCAATAAATATGGTTATCGAGCATGGCGGCGAGCAGATTATTCGCGCTGGTAATGGCGTGAAAATCGCCGGTGAAATGCAGATTAATCTCCTCCATCGGGGCGATTTGCGCATAACCGCCGCCGGTGGCGCCGCCTTTTTGACCAAAGCACGGGCCCAGGCTCGGCTCGCGCAAGGCAATCATGGTTTTGGCGCCGGACGCCGCGAGCGCATCCCCAAGGCCGATACTGGTGGTGGTTTTACCCTCGCCAGCCGGGGTTGGGCTGATACCGGCAACCAGCACCAGCGCGCCGTTCGGGCGGTCGGCCAGACTATTAATATAGTCGAAATCGATTTTTGCCTTGTGTCGGCCATAAGAGATGATGGCCTCGGCAGGGATGCCAGCCGTGTCGGCAATGGTGGCGATCGGGCGGAGCTTGATGCTCCGGGCGATGTCAAGATCAGTCGTCATGCGGTCGTCTCCCTGCGTTGACGCTGTTATTCTTGGCTCTTGCCCGAATGGCAAGAGGGGATGCTGGCGTGATCGGGGTTTGCAATCGTAAATTTGCAATCGTAAAAGCATCTTATGGGGAATGGTTCGGTGTTACCGTCTGCGCTGAGTGGGTTCATGCTACCCGATTGGGCGGTGTTGATTCTGCTGTTGATTGGCGGCGTCTATGCGCTGGCCCTCCTCGCGATGCCGTTTGCGGTGTTTGGCGTCAAATCGCGGCTCAGCGCGATCGAAGAGCAGCTTGAGGATATTCAGGAAGAATTGCGGGTCATGGCACTGCGTCAAGCGGGCGCGCGGATCGGCGTGATGGATCAGGTCTATCCCGAACCCGCCAAACCAACAGCCCCAGCCCCGATGGCACCCATGACCGAGCCACCGCTGCGTCGGCGTGACAGCGCGGAATTCACCATGGCACGCTCCCCTCAAGCACCAACCCAACCACCACCGGCCCCACCGCCACCCCCGCCATCTCCCTCTGCCGAACCATCGCTGCGCGAGAGTTTTGGACGCGCCCGCCCATCTTCACCCCCACCCGCACCACCGGCGCCACCCGCACCGCCACGGGGTCGGCGGATCGAACCGCGCTTGGATTAATCTGAACCTTTGCGTGCTGGCTTGAATCCCGCCGGTCGCACGCCCACCTGCCAAGAGTCCGACGCGGATTTTTAACGCGCCGTCTGGTCGTTTATCAACGGAGCGAAAAATGTCAGGCTTGCAATCGCCCCAGGCGATGATCAACACGATAATTGCCAAATCGATCCATCAGCATTGGCGGTTTTACCTGTTCGAAGGGTTGGTGCTGACCGGCTTGGGCCTCGGTGCCATTGCCCTGCCGGTGCTGGCCGGACTGACGCTGACCTTGGTGCTCGGATGGCTCTTCATCATTGCCGGCGCGGTCGGTCTGGTCACGGTCTTGGGCACCATGCGCGGCACGCGGGCGCCGGGATTGGTCTGGGCCGCCTTGTCCTCGGTGGTCGCCCTCGTGGTCGGTGCGGTGTTGCTGTGGGACCCGGTGCGCAGCTTGGCGACCCTGACCTTTGTGCTGGTCGCTTATTTCATCGCAGATGGCATTTTGATGATTTTTCTGGCGCTGGCGCACCGGCGCGGCCTGGCTGGTAAATGGGAATGGATGTTGGTCAATGGTGTGGTCGATTTGATCCTGGCCGCTGTCGTGATCGCCGGTTTTCCGGGCACTTTGGTATGGGCGCTCGGCTTGCTGGTCGGTATCGATATGGTGTTTGGCGGCACCGGATTGATTTCAATGGCACTGACCGCGCGGCGCGAAATGAGCCAGTAACCAAGCAATCAGCAACGATTAATCAAGCGGAGCAGGCGGGCAATTCGGCCAATTTTTGCAAAATGGCGCGGTAATCCGCATCGTCCAGCGCGCTCAGCGGCGGGCGCATCCGGCGCCATGTCGGGTCATTCAACAGGGCGGCGGTAATGGTTTTGATCGCCGCCATCGGCGGATAGGAAGCGCTGATCGCGCGCAGCGCTTCGATATAGGCTTGCGCCGCTTGCACGCGCTCGGCATTGTCGGGTTGGTCCGCCTGATCAAAAATAATTCGCAGGCCCGCACTCGCAATGTTCGCGAGGCCGGTGATCGCCCCAGCGCCGCCAGCGCGCAAAAACGGCAGCATGAGCGGATCAGCACCGGCAAGAACGCCAAAGCCAGAATGATTTTCAATAAAAGCGAGGCCGGACTCGCGCTGGCCGGACGAATCTTTCAACCCAACCACAATTTCAGGATAATGGCGGCGAAGCTGTTCGATACTGGCATGGGTGATCGGAATGCCTGAGAATTGCGGAATATGGTACAGCACCAGAGCGAGCCGTTTATCGGCCACGCTCTCAATCAATTGACGATAGCTGGCCACAAGCCCGTCATCACTCAGATTTTTGTAATAAAACGGCGGCAAGACCAGAAAATCAGTAACACCGAGATTGAGCGCGTGGCGCGTCAGCTCAATCGTATCACCGATGGCGGGCAAGCCAGTGCCCAGCAGAATCGCCTGCGGCGGGATGCCGGACGCGAGCACTGCCTCCAAGATCGCTTTGCGTTCGGACTGGGAAAAGGAGGTCGCCTCACCGGTGCTGCCCAGCAACGCCAGACCATGACAGCCCTGGTCAAGCAGGCGGCGGCACTGAGCAATCAGCCGGGGCGTATCAACGGCAAAATCCGGGGTGAGCGGGGTCGCAACTGCCGCAAAGACGCCTTTGACCCGGTAATTCATTGTTTCACTCCCGTTTGCCCGATGCCGTTCCACGCCCTCTGAACTTTGCCGCCTGGCGCGCCCATGCGCAAGAATTCAGCACGGTGCTACATGCAGGTCAGCTATCCTGCTCTATCATCGGCTGCATCCGTTCGGCCAAGCGCCAGACATAGGCGATGATTTCCGCGACGATCTTGAAATGCTCGGACGGAATTTCCGCCTCCAGCGCCACTTTGTACAGGGCGCGGGCCAGCGGCGGATTAGCGACAATCGGCACCGACAAATCACGGGCCAGTTCTCGAATGCGCGCCGCCATCCGGTCTTTGCCTTTGGCAACGATGCGCGGTGCCGATTGATCGCCACGGTTATATTCGAGGGCAACAGCATAATGGGTCGGATTGGTGACCACCACGCTGGCGCGGGCGAGGGCGATGCTGAGTGTTTGCTTGGCCCGCGCCGCGCGCAAGGCACGCAGCCGCGCTTTGATTTCAGGATTACCATGCGTCTCGCGCGATTCATCGCGGATTTCGGTATGGGTCATTTTGATTTGCGACTGAAACCGCAACCGCGTCCAGCCGAGATCGGCGGCGGCGATGGTCAAATTTCCCAGCGCCACCGCGCTGACAATGGCGAGGAGCGTCTTGCCAATCCACAGGACAATGCCGGCCGGATGGGTGCCAATCGTGCCGATCAAGGCGGGCAGGCGCGCTTTGAGGATCAGGGCAACCACGATGCCAACGATGATGAGCTTGATGGTGGAGCGCAGCGTCTCAATCAAATGATTGGCACTCAATAATCGGCTGAGACCGGTCAAAGGTGACAGCATCGAGATATGCAAGCGCGGTGCCTGCAAGCGCGGACGGAAACCGGTTTGCGCGATGGTGCCGAGCAGACTCGCGACAATAACCGTGCCGCCCACAAGGCCGATAATATGCACCGGTTCGCGTGCTGCGGCGATCAGCACCATCAGCACATGATGAAAGCCACCCGGCGCACCCGCCCCGGCGATGATGCCGGCCAGCGCACGGATGAGTTGATCGATCAGGGGGGCGCCAAAGCCGATGAGCACGCCGATAAAACCAAGCAGACCCAGCGCACCGGGAAGTTCACGGGCCAACGGCATTTCGCCATGATCAATCGCTTTGAGCAAGCGGGCCGGGGTGGCTGCCTCGGTTTTGGCGTCATTTTCGCCCTCCGCCATCGCGGCCTACCAGCCCAACCCTGAGCGAAACAGCGTCATGACGCCATGTTCCCAAGCGGAAAATAAAATGGTGGCGGTCAGCGCGACCAGGGTAAGCCCGGCCAGAATTTGTAACGGCGCTGCGAGGTAAAATACTTGCAGTTGCGGCGCGGCGCGGGCCATCAGCCCCAAACCAGCCTGCAACATCAAGCCGATAATCAGGAACGGCGCGGCAAGCCCCACCGCCATGGCAAAACTTTCCTGCACACACGAAACAATAATATGCAAAGCGGCACCGGCAGACATCTCAATCCCGCCATGCAGCGCGGTGGCGGATAATCCAGGGGGAAAGGCGCTGTAAGAGTGAACCAAAGCGCGCAACGGCAGCACAAATAATGGGCTGCTGAGAACCAGCGCCGGGATGGCAATGTTAAAACCATCGGCCAGCACTGTCGATTGGGCGCCAATGGCGCTATCAGGCAGCAGAACGCTCGACAGACCAATCTGATACGAAATGAATTGGCCGGCGGTGGGCAAAGCCAGCACCAAAACCCGAGCGATCCAGCCAATACCGCCACCAATCAACGATTCCTTAGCCAGCATCAGCGTCGTCGCTATGTCATTCGCGCCCGGCGGCGGCAAGGCTGAGGCGGCCATCGGCCAGACTATGGCGCAAAGCGCGAGTGATAGCCCCACCCGTACCATCGGCGGAATCGGCGCTTCGCCAAAGCCGGGCATCAGCATCACGGCAGCGCTGACTCGGGCGAGCACCAGGGTAAATCCATACGCATCGGCGCTTAACGGGCTCATGATCCGCCGACCGTGATCATGGCCGCGAAAATATGCTGCGAAAACATGGTGAGAAGCCGTTGGGCGGTACCCGCCGTGATCAATAAAGCCGCCAATACAACAGCGATTTTAGGCAGGAATGAGAGGCTCGTTTCATTAATTTGGGTCACCGCTTGGATCAAGGAAACCAGAACGCCCACGGCCAGTGCGGCTAACAAAGGTGGCGCTGCAAGATGCACCGCGAGCATGATCGCTTGATGGAGGATCTGTGCGATCATGACGATCAGATCGGCATATTCATAATCGATTGATAGGCCGAAATCATCCGATCGCGGATGGCGACGCCGGTTTGCAGCGCTAATTGCGCTTGCGCAACAGCCGTGACCGCGCCGGTCAGGTCACCACCCTGGGTGAGCGCCGTCGTCGCCGTGGATTCGGCGGCAGCACTTTGATGCACTGTCTGGCTAATCATCGTGCCGATATAGTGGCCAAAGTTGGTGCTGGTTTGCGTATCCCCAGTCACACTGGCAGACCCAAGTGAAACCAGAGACGGTGAAGCGCCCGACAGGCTGACCGGGAGAACAGACATCAGAGCAGCCCCAACGTGCGCGACAGCATGCTGCGCGATGCATTCATCGCGGCAAGATCCGCGTTATAAGCGCGCTCGGCTTGCTGCATATCCATCAATTCAACAAAGCTGTTTACGTTGGGCATTTTAACATAACCCTGCTTGTTCGCCGCCGGATTGGATGGATCATATTTCAGGGGGAACGGCGCTTGATCGTGGCCGATCTGGCTAACAGCGACCATCTTGACACCGGTTGCGCTATTCATCCGATCGGCAAAACTGACCGTCTGTCGGCGATACGGGTTACTGCCGGGACTGGACCCCGTGCTTTGCACATTGGCAAGATTTTGCGCGATGATTTGCAAGCGCGTGCCCTCAGCCGTCAGGCCGGCGGCGGAGATGTTCAATGTGGTTCCAAAATTCATGATTTCTCTCATCGATTGGCTCAGTGTTGCCCGCTTGGTTTGCGACGTTAACGCCATTTTTCCCCGATCTCGGGCTCCGATCTCGGGCTCCGATCTCGGGGGGCCGGTCTCAGGGGCGCGATTTCACGGCGGATGTGCGGGCCGCATTACAGCGAGGCACCAAGGGCCGAACGAAACATGCCGAGATAGGATTTATAGAGATTAACGGCATATTGTTGATTAAGCTGCACATGGGCCATGGCGGCGAGTTGCTGATCCAGCGACACCGCGTTGCCATCCGGCGCGCGTGCCGCAACGCGCGATGTCGTCGCGACCGACGCAGCGGTGTTCGGCGCCGGCAAATCGCGCCCATCGGGAGCGGCGAGTTGCAGCGCGTTGAGCTTATTGATGGTCGCGCTGAACGGAACCGGTTGCGACGGGGTGTAACCCGGCGTGTCCAGATTGGCGAGATTTTGCGATAGCATCCGTTGAGCGCTGTTGAGATAGCTCAATTTTTGCACCGACAGGTCAAGCAGCGTGCTGGTCATGATGAACTCCGCGTTGTTCATCATGTGTTAGACCGAATTGATTAACAAACCCTCAACGAGATGCGGCGCGGAAAAATATTTTTGCGAATGACCGTTCCGTGCAGGTTTATTTACTCGGTTTTAAGAAAAAGCAGCAATTTATCGATGGCTTCGAGCTTAGTGAGGGATTCCAATGCCGCATATTCCGCAGCGAGGCGCTCAAGCGCCGCTTCAAAAATCTGCCGCTCCGAGAAGCTCTGATCGGGCTGCCCGGCATTGCGGTGCAAATCGCGCACCACCTCGGCGATGGCCATCGGATCACCCGAATTGATCTTGGCTTCATATTCCTGCGCGCGGCGCGACCACATCGTGCGCTTGATCCGCGCACGGCCTTTGAGGGTGACCAACACCTCGTCAAATTGTTTGCGGCTGGCCAGTTTGCGCAGCCCAGCGGTGCGGGCCTTGTTCACCGGCACCCGCAGAGTCATGCGGTTTTCATCGAACGTGATATGGATCAAATCAAGCTTATGGCCAGCAATTTCCTCCGGCGCGATGCGCTCAACCTTGCCAACGCCGTGGGTTGGATACACCACGAAATCACCCTCTTTGAAATTCTCCGCTTTCGCGATGGCGCGCTGCGGCAACACCGGGCGCGGGCCCGGCGGCGGGATCGATGAGCGTTCAGCAATCTCTGCCTGGCTCGGCGCCGCCTCGGCCATCGGGGCTGCTTGGCTCGGCGCGGTGACCGGCGCCGGAGCTTCGGCACTCTCCGGCGATACCGGTTTAACGGCGGCGTTTACGCGGCTGGACATGGGGGAAGGGGAGCCTTTTTCGGATGTCGTCGATGATGTCGCGCCTGCGGGTTTCGCCTTGGCGGATTTGGCGGGCTTCGGGGCGGGTTGGGTAACTGCTGCCGCTTTCGCCTTTTCGGCGGCGCGCGCGGCCACAGCTTCTTTGGATCGTGAGGGTCGGGCTTTGCGCGCAGCGGGTTGCGTTGAATCTGAACGGGCACCGTCCAAGGCCGGCGCCGTCACATCCTGTTCTGTCATCTGCACACCTCCGGGGAAAGCGACAATCACGGCGAAAAACACCGAATTGCCTATCGATCACCATGGGCTAGTATCACAAAAACGCGCTGGGGTGAACCGCGCCGAGCAGATTGCGGCTAAGCGCCCGGTTCCGGCGAGAACAAATCAGCCTTACCCGGCTTATCTTTCCACTCATCCGCATCAGCAGGCGGGGTGCCCTTGCGCGTGATATTGGGCCAAACCGCTGAAAATTCACGGTTTTTTTCCAGCCAAGCGGTAGCCTTGCTGTCGGAATCCGGCACAATCGCCTCAATCGGGCATTCCGGCTCGCAAACACCACAATCGATGCACTCATCCGGATGAATCACCAGCATATTTTCGCCGACATAAAAGCAATCCACCGGACAGACTTCAACGCAATCCATATATTTGCACTTGATGCAATTTTCGGTGACCACATAGGTCATCGCAGACTCCCAGAGGTAGGTTACGGCCGACAAAATGGCCCTGAACACGCTGAGCGGGATATGCCCCCGACTTGGCCATCGCGCAAGCAGCCCGCAGGCGGCTTATTCGACATAGTCGATATAAAGTGTTTGCGCGAGGCTCGCCGGGCCGCGCTTGGCAATAATGCCCCGCACCTCAATAACGCGCACGCTTGGATGCGGCCCATGCGCCTGGGCAATGGTCAGAAAATCGCCAAGCCGTACGCGGGCATGAGGCTTTTCAGTGACTTGCCGGTTGATCCGCACGCAGCCATCCATCACCAAGGCGGCGGCCAGGCGCCGGGTTTTCACAAACCGCGCATTCACCAGCCATTGATCGAGGCGCTGGGTGGCGAGCGCTGCATCCGATGGCAAGGGCATGGCGGCGCGCGATCAGCGATGGGCGCGCCGCCAGGTCGCGAGGGCAGCGAATGGGTGGTCTGCGTTGATCGGCACCGCCGGCTCCAGCATCGCCGCCCGTTTCACCACGCGCGCCGCGCTGCGGCCCGGCTGTTTTTGGCTCGGCACCCGAATCCGCGCCGGCATCGGCGGGCCGAATTGGGCGCAGTCCAATAGTTCGGGCGGATAATAGCGAAAACCGAGCGCCGGCAGGGCGGTTGGCAAATCGACGATCGAGAGGCCCAAGGGCTGCGCGATCTCGGTGGGATTAACAAAACCCGCGCCCCGCGCCGCCCGATGCAAGCGCTGGGCCGCCCGCTCGGCCATATCCAGCCGGATCGCTTTGTTGCCCGCTTCAACCCAACCCAGCGCTGCGGCAAAACCTTGGGGCCATGGTGGCAGCGGCACGGCGATCAAGCCTGGCTGGGGCAGGGTTTGCTTTGGCACTTGATGCCACAGCACCCACAGCAACGCCCGCAAGCGGGTTGGCTTGGGTTTCAGCAGGCCGGGCAGATAAACAGCGTAACGGCCATGATGCAGCGCAAGACGCGGCGCCCGCCCCCGCCCGGCGGACGCTTTGCCGCCAACATCACGCGCTGCACCCGCCTCCGCCGGAGCCGGGCTTGGTTCCGGCGCGATCACGCCGCCATTTTCCATCAGCCGATGGATCAACCCGCGCCAAGCAGGCGAGTCGGCGGCCTTCGCGGCGGCAAACAGCGGCGCCAGTTCCGTTTGAATATGCTGCGTGATGAACCGCGCCAGCCGCGCGCGCACCGCTTCGCGCCGCACCCCATCCAGAAACTCCGAGTCGGTCACCTCAATCGCCGGCGTCAGCAGCGCAGCCCCCCGCCGCAGCCGGGCGATTTCAGCGCCCTGCCACAAAATCACGCCATCATCGCGCAGCATAAAATCAGGGTCCGGCGCCGCACTGATCATGGCAACGCGGCGCGGAAATTCACCAATCAGCGCCCGGCGGGCGGCGCGCAAAACCAAGCGCGCATCCGCCCCGCTGATCGTCGCCTCCGGCTCAAAGCCCAGCCCCACCACGCGGCCAACCATGTGCCCCTCGACCAACACATCGCCGGTGCGGGTCACCGCGGAAAACAACGCCGGATCACCGCCCTCGGCCAGGCTGCGGGTCAGCTTGGCCGCCCGGCGATCCACAAACCGCGCCATCAATTTCTCATGCAGCGCATCGGACAGTAAATCTTCGGCGTCGCGCGCCCGCGTCTGCCAAACCAAGGCATTGCTCACCCAATCCGCCCGCGCCACAATATAGGACCAGATGCGCACCTCCGCGAGGCGCTGCATCAAACTATCAATATCACCATCAATCCGGCCCAGCCCGGCAATCTGCGCGGCAATGAATGATTCCGGCAGCCGATCCGCCTCGCGCAGCAGCAAATAAATGCGCGCACAAAGCCGCGCATGCGCATCGGTCGCGAGTTTGCGAAAATCAGGGATTTGGCAAACCTCCCACAGCAGCCGCACCGCACTCCGGCTCTGGGTCGCCGCCCGAATCGCCGTATCGCCGGAGAGCGTGGCGAGCGTCTGCTGGTCCGACGCATCATGCCCCCGCGCCAAACCAATCCGGTCCGGTGCGGCGGCCAGGCTAAGCAACAGCGCATCGATCGAGCTGAAATCGAGCGTCGCATTCCGCCAAGCAAGCTGTTCAATCGGCTCGAAACTATGATTTTCCACCGCGCTGACAATATCATCAGTCAACAGGCCGCACCGGCCCGTGGTGCCAAAACTGCCATCACGCATGCCACGGCCGGCACGCCCCGCAATCTGCCCAATCTCCGCCGCCATCAACGGGCGCGGGCGATGACCATCAAACTTGCTCAGCCCCGCAAACGCCACATGATCGACATCCATATTCAGCCCCATGCCAATGGCATCGGTGGCGACCAGGAAATCAACCTCTTTCTCCTGATACAGCGCCACTTGGGCGTTGCGCGTGCGCGGGCTGAGCCGCCCCATCACCACCGCACAGCCCCCCCGGCGCGAGCGCACAGCCTCGGCAATGGCATAGACTTCAGCCGCCGAAAACGCGACAATCGCACTGCGCGGGGGCAACCGCGAGAGTTTCAACGGACCGCTATAGGTAAGCTGGGACAAGCGCGGTCGCGTCTCAATCTCGGCTTCCGGCACCAACCGCTTGAGCAATTTGCGCATGGTCTCCGCGCCAAGAAACATGGTCTCAACCATGCCGCGCGCATGCAGCAAACGATCGGTAAACACATGCCCCCGATCCGGGTCCGCGCAGAGCTGAATTTCATCAACCGCCAGAAACTCAACCTTGCGATCCAGCGGCATGGCTTCCACCGTACAGGAAAACCAGCGCGCATCGGGCGGCACAATTTTTTCCTCGCCGGTGATCAACGCGACATAACGCGCCCCTTTGCGGGCCACCATCCGGTCATAATTCTCGCGGGCCAGCAAACGCAGCGGAAAGCCGATAATGCCCGAGGCATGGCCCAGCAGGCGTTCGATCGCGAGATGCGTCTTGCCCGTGTTGGTGGGGCCGAGCACCGCCTTCACACGCGGGGCGAATCCAGACATGCTCATACTGTTGGCGCGATCGCCCAGCATTGCAAGCGACAATTTGATTGCCTATTTGCGGTGAGAATGATCGAATTTATGGAGAAAATGTCATGAGTGATGCCATCGAAACTGATCGCCCGTTTGACGCGGAAGTGGGTCGTTTGCTCGATTTGGTGGTGCATTCGTTATACTCGGATCGAGAAATTTTCCTGCGCGAGCTGGTCGCGAACGCCGCCGATGCGATCGATCGCCGCCGCTTCCTCGCTTTGTCCGATGAAAGCCTAGCACTCCCGAGCGAGGCCGGCATTCGCATCCGCACGGACCATGCCGCCCGCATTTTGACCATCAGCGATGACGGACTTGGCATGAGCGAAGAGGATTTGGCGAGCCATCTCGGCACCATCGCCCGCTCAGGCACCCGCGCCTTCACCGAAACCTTGGCAGACGCCAAGCCCGAAGAACGGCCCAGCTTGATCGGCCAGTTCGGCGTGGGATTCTACTCCGCTTTCATGGTGGCGGATCGGGTCGAGGTGATATCCCGCCGCGCCGGCAGCGATGCCGCATATTGCTGGAGTTCCGATGGGCGCGGCGGCTACCGGATCACCCCGGCCACGCGCGACGCAGCGGGCACCGACATTACCCTCCATATCAAATCCGACGCCACCGAGTTTCTCGATGCGCACCGGCTGGACACCATCATTCGCAAATGGGCCGACCATGTCTCGGTGCCGATTTCCATCGAGCGCGATGGCAAATTTGTCGCCGCCAATGAAGGTGCCGCCCTCTGGCGCAAAGCCAAGGCCGATGTCACCGAGGCCGATTACGAGGATTTTTACCGCCATCTCGGCCATATGTTCGACAAACCTTGGGCCACCATTCACTGGCGCGCCGAGGGGGCGGTTGATTTCGCGGCCCTGCTGTTCATCCCCGGCGCCTCGCCGTTCCAAGCGACGGCGGAGGATCGCGATAGCCATCTGCGCCTGCATGTCCGGCGGATGTTCATCACTGATCGCGCCCAATTATTGCCGTCCTGGCTGCGCTTTATCGAGGGGGTGGTCGATACCGAAGATTTGCCGCTGAATGTCTCGCGCGAAATGTTGCAGGCAACCCCCGTCCTCGCGCGCATCCGCAAAGCCCTGGTCAACCGGGTGATCACCGAGTTGAAAAGCCGCGCCAAGGATGAGGCGTCGTATGCCAGCTTCATCGGCCAATGGGGGGCGGTGCTGAAGGAAGGCATTTATGACGATGCCGATCATCGCACCGATATTGCCGGCCTCGCGCGCTTCCGCTCAACCCGCAACGCCGAACTAACCTCGCTTGACGCCTATGTGGAGCGCATGGCCGAGGGGCAGAGCGCGATCTATTACCTCACCGGCGAGGATCAGGAGCGTTTGGCCGCCTCGCCGCTGCTGGAAGGCATGCGCGCCAAGGGCTTTGAAGTCTTGTTGCTCGCCGACCCAATCGATCATTTTTGGCCCGAGCGCCTCGGCAGCTATCAGGATAAAAAATTGCTGCATGTCGCCAAAGCCACCGATTTGTTCGAGGCCGCAACGGTCGATCCTGCGGTAACCGATTTAGCCGCCGCGCTGAAAGCAGCGCTGGGGGAGGCCGTGTCGGACGTGCGCTGCTCAGCCCGGCTGACCGACAGCCCCGCCGCCCTCGCCGCCGATGCCCAGGGGCCGGATCTCGCCATGCAGCGCATGATGCGCCGCGCCGGGCGTCCGGTGTTCGCCGGCCCGCCCGCGCTCGAAATCAACCCGGCCCATAGCTTGATCCTCGCCTTGGCGCAGCGCCACCAAGCCGGCGAAGACCTCGCAGAATGGGCCGCCTTGCTGCTCGATCTGGCGCGGATCGGCGATGGTGAACCCCCCGCCGACGCCGCACGCTTCACCCGCTTCGTCGCAGCACATGTCGCCGCACAAGTCGCCCCGCAAGTCGCCCCACAAGTCGGGGGCGCCTCATAACGCCTCGATATTTATCGGAGCAAACGAACGATATATTAACAAATTTGCTGTTTCATCCGCTCCGATCAAACGGAGCCGCCGACATGCAAATCTCTGGTCTATCCGCGCCGCCACCCAGCGCGTCATTCGCCGCTTCGCGCTTGGTGGTCACGGCGGGCCTGCGCGGCAGCGGCTCGACCTGGGTGTTCAATATCGTGCGTGAATTATTAATCGCCACATGCAGCGAAGCCAACGTGCTGGGGGTGTTTGCCGAGCATCGCGGCGAATTGCCCAGCGCAGCCCTCATGGCGGGCCGCGCTGTGGTGATCAAATCGCATAGCGGTAACAGGCTGTTTGATGATGCGCTGATCGCCGCACAGGCCGATTACATTCTCAGCATCCGCGATCCGCGCGATGCCGCAATTTCAGTGCATCAACGCTTCGGATACCCAATCGAAGCCGCCGTCATTTTGGTGCTCAATGATTGCCGCCGATTAGCCCGGCTGGTCGCCCAAGGTTATTTGACCCTGCGCTATGAAGATCGGTTTTTCGATGACCCGCAAACAATCGAGCAAATCGCCACCCGCCTCGGCCTCACCGTCAGCGCGCCGATCATGGCAACCATCGCCCAACGCTACGCCAGCGCCGCCATCCAATCATTCGCCAGCACGTTAGCCAACCTGCCCGCTGAGCGAGTCCAAATCACCGGCAATGATCACTATGATCGCGTGACCCAGATCCATCGCTCCCATATCGGCGACATGCGCAGCGGCAAATGGCGCGACTGGCCCGCCACCGACCAAGCGCACCTAACAACATTATTCATGCCCTTCCTGGACCAATTTAACATCGCCGCCTAATCATTTTCCCCTTTCGCACCCACCCCCGCCTATGCCATGTTAGCGAAATGGAGCAGGCCACTAACCCCCTCGCACAGAGTCTCGCCGACCGCTTCACCGCGATCGCACACATGCTCCGCAAAACCCTCGGCGCCCCCGACTACGCCCGCTTTAATCTTTCGCTCAAGTGGGCCGTCTGGCACCGTATTTCGCTCCTCGCCCGCCGTTTTCGTTCTCTCTCCTGCAATCCCCGCCCCATCCGCGAACGGAAACCGCAGCCCAAAGCTCAAACCGCGCCCGAACCCGCAGAAGCACCAGCGCCACCCCCTCAAACCGGCGCAAAAAGGAGCGAATTGCCGGGGCAAAAAGGCTGGCTGCTGCAAACCTTCCCCGGCCACCACATCCCCTATGTGCGCGGGCACCTGATCCGCTTCCTCGAAGACCCTGACTTGTCGCTCCTCCACGGCGAAAACCCAAGCATAGGCCGAGTGCTACGCCCGATCTGCCGCATGCTCGCGATTCCGCTCCCCGATTATCTCAAATTACCGCGTAAACCGCGCCCACCCAGTCTCAAACCGGAGCAAAAACCGGCGCGCAAACCAGCGCGGCGGAGCGAAAAACCAGAGCCGTCATTCTACGACTACATGCTGGCAAAATACCCTCCTGCTCCGCCACGCCCCACTCTGCCCGGCCATATTTACGCACCCCCCGCCCGCGCGAAAATCAACTTCGAGCGCTAGGCGCGAAATTGCGCCTAAATCGTTCCGGAGTAGAAACAAAAAGAGCAAAAGGAGCAAAAAAACGCAAAAATGCCAAGCGCAAGCTGCGCCTCAGCCTGGCCGAGGACATCAATGCCCATGCAGAATAAACCGGCGAAAAATGGTGCCGACACCCGGGATTGAACCGGGGGCCTACTGATTACGAATGAACAGATTGGATACGTAAAAATTGTTGTAAGACAATAAGTTAACCATATAGGGGCTAGTTTTTACGGGTAATTGGGTTTCAGAAGGGTTTCAGCTTGTGGTTGAGGAACGTCGGGGACGATAATGACGTTGTAAGGTTTTTCTTGAAGAACGCCTATGGCAGACCAGTTGGGTCGCCGTATCGCCTTGAATGACGGTCTCGATGAGGGCTGGAGGAAGGGTGCTGGATGCGATCAGGTGGGGGCGGTTATAGCCGACAGCGGCAATTGCCGCGTTACCGACGTTGCCAATGCGTAACCCCCCTGGTGCTGGTCACGATACTCCTCCCAAAGCACCTGCAGATTGACCCCAGGTCGCTTCAGTTCGCAGACCAGTTCGTCCCAGGCCGGCTCGGCACGGCGCCGAACCCCCTGCTTGTAGCCACTGCGGGCAAAAAGGCGCTCTTCAATCGCCGCATCGCTCAGCTTGGCTGGCACCGGCCATGCCAACCCAGCCTCCTGTGCTCGCTTCAGGTTGTCCTGGATCGTGCTGCGCGCCACACCCAGCATCCGCCCAATCTCGCGCGCGCTAATGCCGTCACCGGCAAGCCGTAACATTTGTCATATCTGCCGCATCGTCAGCTCTCTCCTGGCCGGCATCCAATCCTCCTCGTGGTTGATCACGACAGAACAGATGCCTGAGTTGCTGACCCAGCCGAATAACGCTCAAAACATTACCCACGTGGCCGGAATGAAATCGGAATGCCGGCCGGCTTCAAATCGGAATGGTGGCCGACATCACATCGGAATAGGTGGCCGACATCAATCGGAATTCGCACCAAGGCCGACTGGCAGCGTTTATCGGCTGGTTCCGGTACCAAGGGGCCATGTCTGCAGGATTGGTGCTACGTTGAACTTGCAGATCTTGAAGACGAAACCGAGGGCGATGCAAATCAGGCACAATGGACGCGGGGTCTGCTGGTCCGCCGTCACATTGCGGATGGTGAACTGACCTTCTTTTCAACCTGGTGCAAGGTGGGGACCACGATCGAAACCCTGGTCACCGTTGAGGGTCATCGCTGGGCCATCGAACGCAGTTTCCAAACCGCCAAAAACGAACTTGGGCTCGACCATAACGAAACCCGGTCCTGGCACGGATGGTATCGTCACGTGTCTCTGGTAATGCTGGCATATGCGATGATGGCGGCCGTCCGGCTGCAGGCCAATCAGTCCCCACCAAAAAAAACGATGCAACACCCTGCAAGACGTCACCCGGACTTATCCGTTGGTCAATCCAAGAAATCAAGCGGATCGCAAACCGGTTCGCGCAAAAACGTATCCGACCTGCCTTCGTTATAGCTTGGTCGCTGTGGCGACGAACTCATCAAGCAATCGCTCAACAGGCACACTTAAAATCTAAAATGCAACTGTAATGTTAGTTGTCGCAGCACTTCGAACAGGATATTAATCCTAGCTTTTTGGCCAATCAAACGAGCACGCGTAGTTGAGCAATGCTAAGTCACGGCCGTGGCCCGCAATTAGGGATAGACCAATGGGGGCGCCATCAAGTTGGGCAACCGGTATTGTCAGTTCCGGCAGGCCGGCAAAAGCAGAGAGAATACCGACGCGGATCGTGCGGGTTCGCACATCCTCTAAATACGGTTGGTCGGCAATAAGTGGTGGTGCGGGACAGGGCGATGTGGGCAACACCAAAATCGCGCCGCCATTCAGCAGGGATGTCATTCTTGCAGTGAAGGCGCGGCGAAGCAAAAGCCCGGCTTCGGCAGCTTCGGCGGTGGCGGCTTTGGTGCCGATAAAACGGTCTTTGATGAGCGGTTCCAATGTTTCTGTTGATTCAACAAAACTGCCGAGCGTGGACCATGTTTCGCGATCACGCACGGCGCGTTGAGCAGCAAAGAGCACGTCCAACCCTTCTGGTGCTGGATCGATGACTGGTATCGGCCCGAATGGGCGGAGCACCGCGTTGATCGCATCGCGGACACCGGGATCGGCATTCGTAAATGCTGGGCCGACTTTAAGTAGGTTCGCAGATAGAGGCTGGCCCGGTGGCAGTAGGGCTGTGCCAACCCGTGCCATTGTCATCGCGTCGCGGGCAAACCAACCCGGAGTATCAAAGCTTGGCGCCAAAGCCGCAGCACCAGCTAAGCTAACCAAGCCCTGGGTAGGTCGTAATCCGTAAAGTCCGCAATAGCTGGCAGGAATTCGCACCGACCCGCCAGTATCCGACCCTATCCCCACATCGGCTCGGCCACTTGCAACCATCGTTGCCGATCCACTCGAAGAGCCGCCAGGCAAGCGATCTGGAGCCGCAGGATTGATCGGCGTCCCATAGTGGATATTCCGCCCCTCAATACCGAAAGCAAGCTCTACAGTCGTGGTCTTGCCGGTGATCGTTGCCCCCGCATCAAGCAGACGCTGCACAATCCAGGCATGGGATGTGGCCTTGCCGCGGCGCCGACCCCACTCAGGATTGCCAAATGCCGTAACCTCGCCCGCGACATCGAACAGATCCTTAACCACGACGTTGAGTCCTGCGAGCGGCCCATTTGGGGTGCCCTTGATCTGGAGCGTCTTGATCAAACCGTAGCCGACATTTTCAGCTAGATCGGCACGTTCGTTCATTTGGCACCCGGGTTAAAAATCAATGGACCACGTCCCGCTTTGAGGCGACGAGCATAACATTATTCAGCAATTAAGGCGCTGGGCGTTCCACGGTTTGGCCGAGATACCAGTCCAGAATTTCAGCGCCGGTCCACATGACCACTCCCTGATGACCGAGGATATAGTCGTATAACGCTTCCAGATATTTAATCCGATGCGGCACACCCGTGAGATACGGATGGATCGATATAGCCATAACGCGCGGTGCCTCCTGGCCCTCCTGCCAAAGTCGATCAAACTGATCTCTGCCACGCCGCAAGATTTCGTCTGAAGGCTGCTGCTGAATCGCGGAGATTACAACGTCGTTGATTTCGACCGTGTAGGGCACCGAAGTGATAGGACCGTGTTTCGTGTGCAGCGCAATCGGTTGATCGTCAAGCACCCAATCAGCGACATATTCGATGCCTGCCTCTACTAAGAGATCGGCTGTCTCACGTGTTTCTGTCAAACCCGGACTCTCCCAGCCGCGGGGAGGTTTTCCGGTGAGCTCTGTGATAGCTTTTATCGTCTTCGCAATTTCTGCCCGTTGATCCTCTACCTTGTGCATAGGCTTTTGCACAAATCCATGCCCCATGAAATCCCAACCCGCGTCACGCGCCGCAATACAGACTTCAGGATAGAGGGTGCAGCACGTTCCGTTGACGGCGAAACTCGCTTTGATATTGCGACGCCCCAGCACATCAAGAAAGCGCCAAAACCCAACGCGCATACCATATTCGTGCCAAGCCCAGTTAGGTAAATCCGGTAGCAAGGCTTGACCCATCGGCGGCGGTAAGACAGTGCGCGGCATCGCCCCTTGAGGATCCCAATTCTCAACATTCACAATGGTCCATACAGCGATGCGGGCGTTATTTGGCAAGTGTAGTTTTGGCCGCATGGTGATGGGTAGATACGGCACACGGTCTCGAAAGCTGACGGTGTGAACCTGGTCTGGCTGGTCGCTGACGGTATTCATGCCATCACCTCGGTGGCTGGCAAACGTCTTACCGCCGATGCGATGATTTCATCGGTGGTCATGACTAAGCCGAAGGCTGTTCTGATACAGTCCAACCCGGCTTGGTGAAGTGCTTTTCCATCCATCGTATCAACACAGTCCTCAACAACAATCACATTATAATCTTTGACATTTGCCGATGCTGCCGTGGCAAGAACACAAGAATTAGTATTTACTCCGGTGATCAATACGGAATTTACGGACAATGTCTTGAGCACAAAATCCAGATCAGTTGCCATAAAACAATCATAGCGTTTTTTCGTATTGATAATAATATCTTCGGGCGACAATAATTTTGCCATCACTTCGCAACCGGGGCTTCCGACAATATTATGACGCAAGACATTTTTCCGGGTTGCCATCGGATCATCGGCCCGCATCCGCCAGAACGGATTTATTCTAATTTCCGTCGCGTCCCTATAGTGGGTGACAAGATGAATAACCGGGATGCCGACACTCCGACACCATCGGAAAAACTTATTATTGGCCGCAATAATCCGGTTGGCAACCTCGGGAGACGTCGGCATCGTCGCGACGGTCATGTCCAGATGGCCCCGATGCAGATCAATAGCGATAACAGCTGATTTATGGGTTTCAACAGCGTAATCCATCATTTTTCACTCCTAAATCGTTATGGTGGCACGACGAGGCAAAATCAAAAGCTTGGCGGGGTATTTACGAAAAGGACACGCGCACGGCCGGGACCCGGATTGTGGTACCCGTGAGGCAGACTGGATCTGAATGAAAACGAGTCGTTCAGGCCAAGATGATAAACTTGATCAGCCACCATAAGTTCAAGTTGACCTTCCAGCACAAGTCCAACTTCCTCACCGTCGTGGCTTATGGTGCCATCACTGCCACCACCGGCCTCGATCACATGGATATTACCCTGCAAAAGATGTGCTGGATCGTAAGGGATCAATCGCTCCATATACGTGCCGGAACCTCTGCGTAGCGGATCCATAGTGACAATTTGCCGTTCTCCTGCACGGCTAACGACTTTGTCCAGCGACTCGCCTGGCGTGGCGCACAATATTCCAACAGTTGTGTGCAAAGCAGCGGCAATTCGATGCAACATCGACAAGGAGGGTAGGATCCGGTCATTCTCGATTTTCGATAATAGACTTTCCGAACAATCGACCTTGAGGGCGACATCCTGCAATCGCAAGCCCAACGTCAGGCGAAAATGCCGGATCCGTAGCCCGATTTTAATCTGCGCAGACTCGGACGATTGATCGTCCGGGATTGGCGCTGGATCAGTGGTAATTCTGCCGATTGCGGGTTGGTGTTTCATATGCCTCATTACTGACCTCGTTTTTATATTGTCAACTTCCTTGATTTTTTGTCAAGTCACTTGCATAGTTCGGTTGCTCGTGGAACAATGTGATTAGATGATGGGCCTGCCTATAAGAATTAATCAAGACGGAGCTACAATAGATGGAAACCGAGACAAAACTGATCGATGCTAAATTCGATAATGTGAATCCTCATTTCGAACCGTATGGCTGGCTTCACTGGCCCCAGCATCCATGGATGTCATATCAATTCAGAAGAGCGCTTGGGGAGACACAGGAGGGTGGTGGTGCCGTAAGTGAATGCTTTCAGGCGGCTGCCAAAATGATCCCAGGGGATCGTGAGAGCTGGCACACTGAGTGGTTGATTGTTGCGGATCGCAATCACCGGCGAGGCGATATGGCGGCAGCAGGGGGACATATTCAAACTGCACAAAATTGCTGGCTTCGAGCTGCAAATTATTATCGTCATGCGGAATTTTGGCTTGGCGGAACCGATCCGCGCCGCCTGCGTTGCTTCGAGCAGATGGAAGCTTGTTCGAAGAAATTCCTGAGTCATTTGGTCGTTCCGGGTGAGGCGGTCGAGGTGCCGTATGAAAATGGTGTATCTCTATGTGCCTATTTCGTGAGGGCTCCCTTTGCTATCGCTCGCCAGCCGGTGCTGATCTGCATGGGCGGTTTAGACAGCATCAAGGATGAGATGTGGTTTATGCAAGCCCATGGCGCCCTGCAACGGGGGATTTCGGTGTTGATGATTGACGGGCCTGGGCAAGGCGGCACTTTGCGGCGCCACAAGGTGACGACACGCCATGATTACGAAGTGCCAATTGGTCGGTGCATTGATTATTTGCAGAATCGTGCTGATGTCGACCCAGAGCGAATTGCGGTATGCGGCTCCAGCCTGGGAGGATATTACGCTGCGCGCGCTGGTAGTTATGAGCATCGGCTCGCTGCTTGTATTTCGCACGGGGCCATTTGGAGTATTCAGGATCTTTGGGCTGGCGCCGGCGATGATCACGGGCTCGCCGATCATATTAAATGGGTGTTCGGTGCGAACACTATGAAAGACGCGCTGGAAAAGGCTGCTCCTTTCACATTGGATGGCGCACTCGACCATATGCGTTGTCCCTATTTGATTGTTCATGGTGGATTTGATGTTCTTGGTGTCGCGCAAGCGGCAAGAGTTCACGATTACGCCAAGTCAAAGGGCGTCAACGTCACCTTGCGGATTTTATCTGAAGATGAAACCGGTGCAGATCACTGCCAGCATGATAATCCAACGATCGGCCAGGAAATAATGGCGGATTGGTTAAAAGACCAGTTCGGCATTGATGAGCGGGTGCTGCGTCAATCAGCTATCAGTTAAGGAGTAGTTGACCATGAATCGATCCATTCGGCTCTCACCATCAATTGCAATTATGATATTTTTACTTATTGCGGCTACATATGTCGTAAACGCAATGGATCGAATTGTCTTTCCGATACTTCTACCTAGCGTGGCTCACCAGTTCGGATTTTCTATTGCTGAGGCAGGGTTTCTAGCAACGATTTTTACTCTCGGCCTTGGGATCGCAGGGCTGCCGGTCGGTTTCCTGTTCGATAAAATGTCCCGTAAGTCAATGACCGTGGTCGGCATCGTGGTATACTCGGTCTGCACCATCTTAACCTGCTTCTCGATCGGCTTTTACGATATGGCGGTCTATCGAGCGATCTCGGGAGTGGGCGAAGCACTTCAGAATGCTGCTATATTCACCATGGCAGGCGCGTATTTTTATAAAAATCGCACATTAGCAATCGGTGTCCTCAATGCCGCCTATGGTATCGGGTCATTCATCGGTCCACGATGGGGAGCGGCACTCCTCAAGAGTGCGGATAGCTGGCATTTTCCCCTTTATGTGTATGGTGGAATTGGCATTATCGGCGCGCTATTGATCTTTTTCCTTGTGCCGAAGCGATTTAGCGAGCAGGACGCAATTGCTAGTCCAACTGCAATGGTCTCCGAGAACCATATTCCAGATCACTTGCTGAACCGAAACACGATGATTATCGCCCTATCGGCTGCGTGTAGTGGAATGGCCGGCTTGGGTTATCTTGGCCTTTATCCGACGTTTCTTATTACCCAATTACATTTTCCGGTGCTTGCTGCTGGGGCCGCGGCGAGCATGTACGGGCTGGGCGCGCTGACAGGGGTTATTTGCGGTTATTCTGCAGACCGGTTGAACCAGAAATGGATTTCTGTCTTTGCTCTAATCATGCTAGCTATTGTTGGCTATCTGCTTTTTAATGTTGCTACCACGCCATTCGCTCAGGATATTCTGTCGTTCCTTGAAGGGTCGGCATTTAGTGGTTTCCTCTATGTCAATAATTATTCGTTAATGCAGCGCTCGGTGCGATCGGCTCTGACGGGTCGAGCCTCGGGCTTGGTGGTGAGCTGTGTTTATCTGCCGGCGGCTCTTTCCGGCTATTTGTTCGCCGAGTTACGGATTGCACTGGGCTGGGGGGAGGCGGCGTTATGGCAACTCACCCTCCTTCTAATTATTCCACTCATAGCAATGCTGTTTTTCGATTTGTCCCGCACCAGTTGTCCTATCGGATCCGTTCCCTTGGCGGAATCCAGCTTGGATAGAGGGTGAATCTCGCAATGGTAATTGATATTCACACTCACACTTTTTGCCCTTCAGTTGAAACGCTGCTGAACCAACACGGAGGCGCGCCGATAACGGCCTACCGCCGGGATATGTCGCCAGAAAGTCGTCATACGGACGCCGAGCAGGCGAAGCTATTACAGGCTCCGTTCAACGTCGTTGCTCGAAGGCTTGATGATATGAAACGGATGGGTATTGATCGGCAAGTGATCAGCCCTGCACCCGGCCAATTCCATTATGGTACGGGTCCGCTTATTGATCAGATATCAAGGATACAGAATGATCACGTAGCTTCACTTGTGGCTTCCGCACCGCATGTATTCCTCGGTGTGGGGACCTTGCCGATGCCCGACATACAAGCGTCGATCCGCGAGGCAAGTCGCGCTGTGCAACAGCTTGGGCTCCGCGGGTTCCAGATCGATACCCAGATAAACGAGATCGAACTTTCGGATCGCAGCCTTGATCCTCTCTGGGCCCATCTCGCACGGCTTGACGTCCCGGTGATCATTCATCCGCTCGGCTTTTCAAACGGACAGCGGCTTGGGCCATTTTTTATGGTCAATACTGTTGGGCAACCGCTAGAAGAAATTATTGCCTTCCAACATCTCGTGTTTGGTGGGGTTATTGATCGACACCCGGAATTAAAGGTTTTGATTTGCCATGGTGGCGGCTATGCGCCCTTCTATATCGGTCGTCTTGACCACGCATGGGCCCATAGGTCCGAACTTAAGCGGCTGACGGTCGATCCACCATCGGCTTATCTGAAGCGCTTTTATTTTGACAGCTGCGTTTTTCGAGCTGATTTGGTCGGCTTGCTTGTGACACTGGTTGGATCAGATCGAGTGCTAATGGGGTCCGATTATCCGTTTGATATGGGTGACCCAAATCCCGTTGCGGCATTGAATAACTGTTCCACACTGTCGTCTGCAACGCGCCAGATGATAATGGGTCAGAATGCTATGAAACTTTTTAGAATTACGGATGATGATCTGTAAACGATGCCGTGCAGTCGGCTGGACATGCCGTGACCCAGTCTGAATTGACTGTGCGATTGCAGGATCTGTCGCGCCGACCCGTAATCAAGTGATCAGCGCTATGCCGAAAATGCGCTTCTTATAAGAGGAGGATTGATAATTCATAACAATATACTGATCTCCTAATATACTGATCTCCTAATAGACTGCGGTCGAGGCAATTATAGAAGGGTGACCCCGCTTGTCGGTGTCTTGCAGTGGCCGCTTTTGTCGTTGATGCCAGGTAGTGGTGAACTATTCGCAGATTCCTACCCCACGCCCACCAACCCATCAATCCAGTCCGCCCATTTTTGTAGTGCTTCCCCCACTTCGGAGAGATAGCGCGACCGATTATAGGTATCGGCCAGACTGGAATGAATGGTGGCATGGTTGAGCACCGATTCGATGACATGGGGCAGGGTGCCCATCTCCCCCATCATCGTCGCGGCAGTGCGGCGTAAATCATGGCGGGTCCATCCCGATGTGCCGGTCGCGTCGAAGAGGTATTTTGTCACCCGATCCCAATTGCCGAGCGCACCTCCCGCCTCATTCGGAAATACGAGATCCTCTGGCCGCCAATTCTCCGGACGCCTCGCCATAATAAACTCCAGCACTTGGCGAGGCAGAGGGATGATATGGGGTGGCCTCTTCTTCCGAGATTTTGACCCAGCCCGCCTGGTGTCCTTGATCCGGGATGGGGGAATCGTCCAAGTAGGATGGCCTCCATCAACAGGATCGAGATAAAGTTCCGACCATGTCGCCCCGCAAACCTCGTTGAGTCGCGTTGCCGTATATAAGATCATCATCAGCGCGGCGCGGTGACCTAGATATTTTGCTTGCTGCGAGGCGCCCTCAGGGTGATTGGAGCCACCGCGTAATTCGATGATCAGCGCTCTCAGCTCGTCCGCGTTGAGAAAACGGTGCCTTTGAATCGTTCGACGCGGCTCATTAATGAGGGTGGTTTTGAAATCGACGTAATCACGGGCGGCACCCCATTTTAAGACGGGTCGCAAATAGGCGACCGCGCGCGATGCGGTGCCCAGCGCCGGATATGAGTCCGCCCCACGCTGAAGATCGGCGAGGCTGAGCGGAGAGGCGGGCTTATCCAGCAGGGGGCCAAAGACGATTTCAATGCGGTGGCGATAATCGGACCAGGTCTCGCTGTCGTGTTTCACGACACGGGTGAATTCATCCAATAGGCCCGAGAGGGTCATTCCCGCCGGCGCAGCAGTATGCTGCCGCAGCGCCCGCTTTTCGGCGGTTGGATTTTTACCCTCGTGGCGGACCTGATGCCGCGCAAGCGCCGCCTCACGCCTCGCGTCTGCGACACCGAGGGTTGGATACTCACCGAGATTGATCCGCACCTGGTTACCCGTGAGATCGCGTAGCTTGATAGACCACACGGCCCGTCCATCCCTTGTCGCACGGATTTTCAAACCGGGCGTCGCGGCATCGGTCAGTTCGGTGCGAACACCAGTCGCAGCATCTGCGATGATTTTCCTGATAGCCGCATCGGTCAATCTCACGGTCGCCATACTGTCACCTCGCTCTTCTCTGGGTCCCGTCTGGGTCCCGCTGAGCCCCTGACATCCCTAGACGTCCTTAGACATCTTTGGACATTAAATCAATACGAAGGAGCGGGAAACCTTGATTAAGTATCTGATATTAATAGAATAAAAATCTAAAAATCGATGGAAAGATGGGTAACCCTGACGGTATTCGAATCAACGATCTCAGGAATCATAATCCCTTGGTCGGTGGTTCAAATCCGCCCGCCGCTATTCCAAGTATGGTAACGAACTTCGCCAGATCGCTCTAAAAGCCCCCGTTTTCATTGGGTTTCTGGCAAAGTTCAAATCCAAAACTTCCCAAACGTTGCTAAATTGCCCTATTCCTAGTATGGGCAAAAGTATGGGCAGAGAACCAGTTCAAATCCCCCGACTGCGCCCCGGCGCCAAACTCCGCGCCGCGGATCTCGACAGCCTGCCCGATGGGTTTCATGGGGATGGCAACTGCCTTTATGCGCGGATCGGCCCCGGCCATGCCCGCTCTTGGGTCTATCGTTACCGCGACGGCGCGCGCCTGGTGGACGTGGGGCTGGGCTCGATGCGAAGCCTCACGCTCGCCGATGCGCGGGCGCGCGCGGCCCGTATCACCGCGCAGCGGCTCGATGGCATCGATCCCAGAGAGGCGCGGCAATCCGCTAAGGCCGCGCGCCGGGCCAGCGTCAAAACCGCGAAAAAAGAAGCAGTGACCTTCGGCGAAATTTTTGAGCAATACCTCGCCGATCACCGCGCCGCCTGGTCGTCCGAAAAACACGCTCAAAATTGGCGGGCGCAGCTTAGCAAGCACGCACTCCCGCGCCTTGAGCGCATGCCGGTCAGCAAGATCGATGTAGATGTCGTCGTGAGTATTTTGCGGCCAATTTGGACGACAATTCCCGAAACTGCCGGTCGAATCCGCCTGCGACTCGAAAAAATCCTTGATTACGCCAAGGTGCACGGCCATCGATCTGGCGACAATCCCGCGCGGCTCGCCGGCAATCTTGCGCTCATTCTGCCCAGCCACGCGCGCATCGCGCGCGTCGAGCATTTTGCGGCGATGCCCTGGCGCGAAATCCCAGAATTCTTTGCCCAGCTCGCCGCCATCGAGCCGGTGACGGCGAAAGCGCTCCAGCTGATCATCCTCACCGCGATCCGCACTAGCGACGCGCTCAATGCGCCCTGGCGCGAGATTGATTTTCACCAAGCGGTTTGGGCCATTCCCGCGGCGCGCATGAAGGCCCGACGTGCGCACCGCGTGCCGCTCAGCGCGCCTGCGCTTGCGATCCTCAGGGCGCTCGAATCGCTGGGCAGTGCGCCGGATGCGCCGATTTTTCCGAATCCGGGCGGGAAATTTTATTCCAATGTCGCGATTCTGGCGTTGTTGCGGCGGATGGGCCGACGCGATGTCACGGTGCACGGGTTTCGGTCATCGTTTCGGGATTGGATGAGTGATGCTACCGATTTTCGCCCCGAAATCGCCGAAGCTGCGCTCGCCCACGCCGTGCCCGATGCGACCGTTGCGGCCTATGCCCGGAGCGATTTTTTTGATCGACGGCGGGCGCTGATGGATCAATGGGCGGCTTTCGTGACCGGCGCGCCGTGATTTTGCTCCGCCCCGACGCTATCGCCGATGCGCTGGGTCTCGACCAGGCGGCGAGCGCGCACGCTGCGGCGCGACTAAACCGGGCGATTGTCGCCATCGGCGGGTATTTCGATGCGGCGACCGCCAGCGGAACACGCGAACAGCAGCGCGATGCCGCGCGCCGCGATGCGCGCCATTTGGCGGATTTGTTCGACGGCTTCAACATTTCAGCGCCTGGCGACGCGGGAATGATCCAGCTTGCGGCGCTCGCGTTCGGCACGAACGAAATCACGCCCGCTAGCCTCGCGTTCGGCGCGCGGCTTTTTTCGCTTCGAACAGCGCTTGATCGGCGCGCCAAAATCCTAAGTCATGCCCCGAAATTTAATTTGACTTTTCTCGCGGGCTCGCGTTGCGAAGCTGCCGGTGCATTAGACCGAATCGCCGAAGACGCCGCTTCAACATTTCAGAAGGTCGCGCCGATTTTGGCCGGTTTGGTTGTTTCGGCTTGCGACGAAAATGCAGATTGCGGCGCGCCGGTCGATTTCATTAAACAGGTTTTTTCTCCATTCCGCCAACCAAACGAACGGACTGCCACGAACGCCGTTCGCGCTGCCCGCGCCCTGTCAAGGAAAAAACAACGGGCATATTGAGGCGTTTCTTTTTTCCTTGTGAAAATAACGTTTTAGGCTGATCAAGAGCGCTCCGCAACGAAGGAGCAAACCAATGCAGCGCACAAAAAATGTCGATCGGCAGACGGCCCCGGATCAGCTCTTATTGTCAAAGCCAGAAGCGGCGCGGCTACTGGGCTTAGGCCAGGGAGCGATTGACAAATTGTTAGCGGCTGGCGCATTGCCGCGCGTCAAATTAATGGGGCGAACCCGCGTTCGGCGCGCGGATGTGATGCGCCTGGTCGAGTGCGGTACTGAGCGCGCAGCGTGAGCGAAAAACCGCCGATCGTGTCGATGCATCCAGGCGATAGCGGCAGCGTTGACGAAAGACCGACAATTTCGTTAGCTACCTGGGAAAAGAAGCAAAAGCGCGCGAAAATGAAATTTGTCGCGAGCGATGATTGCCCTGTCATACCGTTAGGCCATCGAGACGGCGTTTTTTTCTTTCTCAGCCGCGCCCGTGAACTTCGACAAATTGTCGCGTCTGCGCTGAGCAGACCTGCCGGAATTCTCGACCTGTTTGGGGGCGACATGACTTGGGTAATCGAAAATTTTTCATCCCGCGCGTCGGATGGCGGATTTTCGGCCATCGCCTGTGCGGCCTATTTGATCAGGGCATGTCAAAGCGTCGGCATTTTTTCCGACGCCGTGTCAATCCGGCGCGCCGGCGTATGGCCAGGCGATGCAAGCGGACCGGTGGCAAATTGCGGTGACGCCGTCTTCGCGGATGGTAAGCAGCTCGCACCGGGAACAAAAATCGGCAAGCAGATTTTCACCGCAGGCGCGGCCTATCCGCATCCGGCCAAGCAACCCGCACCCTGCGAAATTGCCCAGAACATCACGCGCGAAATCGGCGAGCTCTGGAAATTTCGCGATGACGGTGGCGCGATTATGGCGATGGGCTTAATCGGCGCGGGATTTTTGGGCGCGGCGATCGATTGGCGCCCGAACGGGTTCATCACCGGGCCAAGCAATGCGGGAAAGACATCATTGCTGGCGGTCTTGCGCGCCATGACCCCGCTGCATCATTATTCAACCGATACGACAAAGGCTGGAGTCGAATCCGCAGTAAACGGTCGCGCGATGCCTATTTATCTCGATGAAAGCTCTGATCGAGCTGATGCTGCGCAAAATCTTATTGACGTTGTGCTATCGGCGAGCTCTGGCACTGGCACCAAATTGCATCGCGGCACTGCCGATGGCAGCGGGCGCTCGATTGACGTCTGTGCGTCGGTCTTGATGGCGTCGGTTTCACCGCCAGCCATGCTCCCTCAGCATCGATCGCGGTTTGTGCTGATCGAGCTGATGAAGCCCGAAGCGGGCGCGGATCACCGGGCCGAAATGACGGCGCTCGCAAAATCATGCGAACGGGCTGCGCCTAGCTTGTTTGCGCGGGCGCTGCGCTCGCTTCCGCTCTTTGAGGCTAGTTTGGCGCAGTTTCGGGCGGCATTAGGTCGCGCCGGGTGCGTGGCACGCGAAATGGATCAGCTAGGCGCCGTTCTGAGCGGCTGGTGGTATCTGGTCGAGGACAAACCTCCAACAGTCGGAGCGGCTGATTCCTCGGTCGCTGCGGTGGCGCCGTTTATGCGCGGCGCCGATGCCATGGACGCCGAAGATGCCCCGCAAGCGGTGCTCGACGTGCTTTTTTCAAGCTCGGTGGCGCTTGATCGATCAACGGATCATGCCAGCATCGCCCGCCTGATCCAGCGCGTTTTGAGCGCCGATCCAGAGGATTTCGGCGAGCAAAAGGTCGCGCGTCGCACCCTTGAGCGCTACGGGTTGCGCGTTGTTTCGGCGGAGGCGCTGACCGCACGGAATCGCGCGGTTCAACGCGTCACGTCAGGCCGCGGGTTATGGGTCAATCCGATCGCTGCGCCGCTCGCAGCATTATTCGCAAAATCGAATTTCCAAGGCCAGCGCTGGCTTATTGAACTGCGCCGTCATCGCGACGTTCATGCCTGCGACGTCAATATTCGCGTTGGCGCACTTCCGCCTCGACGGTGCTTATGGGTCGATCTCGATGCGGCGTTGCCGCCAGATTGTGAAGAGGGGTGAAAAATTGTGAACCCGCTTACCACGAAAAAACCGTTTAATTTCAATGAGTGTGCATTCGTGCATTCGTGCAAGGAAAAAATCTCTCATAATGCGCGCAATGCGCGCGCATGCGCGTATAAGAGAAAAACTGTTCACAAAGTCACAAATGCACAAAACAAGCCTTTATATATATATCTTATTGAAAAATATAATAAAATAGGGAGCCGTTTTTGTGCACGGTTTGTGAAGTTGTGAAAACCGACGATGTGCAGGCGCGGTTGGAAGAGGCCGGAGCAACATTGCTGGCACTGCCGCGAACGGTGATCGGTCCCAGGTTTGCCACAATGGGCTGGGACGTCATTCACTCGGCAACTGAAGCATATGGTTGGAATGCAACGCGGGTGCGGCCTGCATTGCCAGACGGCACGGCAATCGATCGGATGGATGAGGCGCTTGCCTGGGTGGCAATCATTAAAAACCCAACCGTGCGGCGGGTGCTACAAGCGCGGCTGATGATTGATCCGGTGCACGGCGGCCACTGGTTTACCTGGCGGCAGATCGGTCGGATGCTCGGAGCAGACTACCGAGCGGTGCAGCGATGGCATCATGCGGCGCTTGTCGAGATCGCGACGGCACTAACTTCGGATCGCCGCGATGGTTAGGGGGGTGCCGGTTTCAATAGCTGGCGCGTTTTGCTGGCAACCGCGTTTCAACCCAACGCGCGCGCCCGCGATTTTGCAGAAAAACTTTTTTTTGCACGGTTTGGGTAACAACATTGCGGAAAAATGTTGGAAAGATTATTGCGTTTTGTTAGGTTTTTGGGCTGTTTTGGCGGGTTTTTTGCGCCAGTGCGGGGATGGTGAGCGTCACGCGATTGGCGGCCCGCTGGTGTGCGGGACGGCGCGATGAAAGATTTCGATCCAATCAATTTTGTGCGCGGCCTCGACGCGGTTTCGCGCGCGGACTTGCGGGCTGCGTTGATGGATCAGGCGCAGCGGGCGGCGGATCGCACCGCGCGCGATGCGCAGATTGCCGAATTTTGCGCCATTTTTTTTGGTGAGCGGAGTCAGCGCGGCGCGGCAATGGCGTTCATTGATGAGGCTTCCCGCTATCGGCGCACCGATTGGCCGCGCGACCAAACGCGCGGCGGTGTCGACCCGCGCGCTGGAAGCCGCCGCGTTCGGCTCTTTGCGATCATGCGCCTTTCTGGCGGTGAGCCTAACCGAATTCGAACAATTCAAAATATATTAGCCAAATCCGGCAAGTTTTGAAAATCGCGTGTGCAAAATACCCCCTTGCGATTGCACACTTTCCACAGGAGAATAAAGCCATGACCGAAAAAACGACACTTCAGAAATTGATCGATCTGGCCAGGCGGGCCGTTCCTAACAAGCTTGCGGATCGCGCCAGGGCCGTTCCCCTTCTCGAGCGCGCGATCTCGGAAGCGCAGGCCGGGCGCCGCGCCGCATTGGTCGAGGCCGAGCGCTTGATGGCGCGGCGGCAATCCGAAATTCTTGATCTCGATGATGATGAGATTTTCGAGATCGACAAGGCCATTGAGCGCGCCGAGCTTAGGGCTGAGCGTTTCGATCTGATCCTGCCTACGCTGGCCGAGCGGCTAAACGAGGCACGAAGCAAAGCGCGTCGTGCTGAAACCGAAACAGCAAAATCGCTCTATATTACTGCGCTTTCTTCATTCATGGAGTCTGCACAGACCACGGCACGGTTTGGTAACGACGTGATAAAATTTAGGGATGATCTCACGTCGCGGGGGTTCCGTGAACTGTTAGCGCTGCCTTCTATTCCAACGTTGGGTTCGGGTGCAATCGTCCTCGCGCCCGACATTTTGGAGCGCTTGGCGGATGAGCTCGACCGGATCACAAATAACGCGCGCCCGCGCGCCGAGCCTGAAACAGCGGCAGCGCGCGCCACGCCGTCGGCGCCGATTGCTGCAGCAGCATCGCCGCCAATCGTTGGCCGCACGCTCCCGCCGATTAACGAATTGCCGCTCATGGCGGATAATGACTTGCCTGTGGATACGAACGGCATGGTGAGGGTGTCGATTTTGCGCGCGGGCGTCGAAATCGATGGACAGCGATTAAGCGGAATTGTTGCACTGCCGAAAGAAAAAGCTCTGCCCTTGCTGCGGCGGGGCGTTGCGGATTTGGCGGACGAATGAGCAGCGTCCGCACAATCAAACTCGGAAAACTCCTGGCAACGGAGATCGCAGCCGATGAATCCGGCTTTGCGGGATCGATCGAACTGCGCGGGCGCGAAATCGCCGCAAGCACGCCGGTCGAGGCGCTGCTCAATCGACCATACAAACCGGCGCGCTCTGTGCCGCGTCCAGCGCCCGCGCCCGCGCTGATCGGCGCATTTGAGTTTTTGCGCTGCACCGCTCGCGAAGCGGCCGAGCTCGATGCTCGCGGCGCAGTCGCTTTGATCAATATGGAGACACCATGACAGTCCCAGCCGTCGCGATCGGTATCTTAAATAGCCAGACGATCGAGGCGGTGCCCGATTTGGTCGCGTATGTCGAAATCAACGGGGTTCCGACTGCGGGCGCGGCGATCATCCAGGTCACGCTCACGGAAAGCTACGAAATGCTGACCGCGCCGGGCTTGCCGAACAGACCGCCGGCGGGTTCGGTTTTTTCAGACACTTGGAGCGGGATGAATTTCGCGCCGGGCGATCTTATCTCGGTTTATGCCTTCGAGGGCGCGGCAATTCTCGCGGCTGGTGGAGGGGCTTTGGCATGATTTTCAGGTCTCTACCGGGTGAGATTTCCGCGCTCGCGGCTAAGCGCCAAGTTATTGTGCAAGCCAGCTCGGCCTCGCTCGACCTGGCGGGCGATGTGGTCGATCAGGCGGGCATCGACTTGTCGGCATTCCGTTCCAATCCTGTCATTCTCTGGCAACACAACCCGGACCAGCCCATCGCGCGCGCGATCCAGGTCGGCCTGACAGGCGGCAATCTCACGGCGACTATTCAATTTCCACCGGAGCAGACAACGGCTCAATCTGATGAATGTTGGAGATTGATTCAGGCGGGTGTGATTTCGACTGTGTCGATTGGCTTTGACCCTATCAAAGTCGAGCCCCTTAGCGGCGGCAAGCGGGGTGTCAAATATCTTAAGTCATTGTTATTAGAGATTTCCTTTGTTTCGATACCAGCCAATGGAGATGCTGCGGTGATTGCACGATCACGTAAAACCGGCGCGCGGATTAGCGGGGCCACAGCGGCGCAGCTCGCAATCGTCGAAGACGCGGCGCGAACGGCGGCTGAGCATGCGACCCGTGCCGGCGATCTGGCGGCGGCGCTGTCGAACGGCGAGGATTTCTCGGACCCTGATGATTCCGATTGGAGCGGGGGAAATGCGGGTGAGGATTTCTCAAAAGCGGCTCGAAACTTGGCAGCGCGCATCCTCGACCCGGAGGCGCAAATTTTCGAGCACGAGTACGAGGCGATGACGCCCCGGCAACGCCAGGCCCGAGCTGCCGCGCTGGCGACCGCGCAGCCATCGGAAATGGAAATCGATGATGGTGCTGATTGGGAGAAATACATGGACCCGGCAACGCGTCGCGCTGTTTTTCGTCGGGTCAGCGGGTGGTGAAGAATTTCGGTGGCGGTGTGCATGACGCCATCGGGACAGTGCGGACGCTCCGCCGCGCGCGCCCCAGCCTCAATGGCTGGGGCGTTTCGTTTTGAAAGGCAGTTAAATGGCCACAAAATCGCTCGAAGTTGTTATCGGCGCCGATACCGCAGACTTAGAGGCCAAAATGGCCGTCGCGAAGGCAAGCCTTGGCCAAGTGAATTCGGAAATCAAGGTTCTGGCCAAGCAAGCGACCGTCGCGGGCGGCGAAATTAAGTCGGGCCTGATGACGCAGCTAACCGCCTTGACCGCAAAGGCCGCTGGCGAGCGCGCTGAGTTAGCGGGCCTATCGGGTGAGCTTCGAGCTGTTGGCGAATCGGCGCGGATCGCGGGCCACGGCGGCGGTTTTTTCGGGAAACTTCATGAGAACGTCAGGTTAACGGGCGATAGCCTTGAGGATTTGCACGGCAGACTCAATGTCGTGTCAAATGCCATGGGTGCCTTTAATGACCTGGTCATCGCCGGTCTCGGCATTGGCGCTTTTGGCGAGGCCATCCGAAAAGTGGCAGAGCAAGGCGAGCAAATCAACCAACTTTCTGAAAAGTTCGGTATGGGCGCGCGGTCGGTTTCGGCCTTGGCGCTCGCGGCCAAGGAATCCGGTGTGCCGCTGTCCCAGCTCGATGCCGGGCTGCGCGGCCTGGCGCGGACGATGGCCGAGGGCATCGCTTCACCCACGGCGTTGGTAGGCCGCACGTTCTCGATGCTGGGAATTTCGCTCACCGAAGCGAATGGATCGATGAGAAGTGAATCCTCTGTTCTAGGTGAGCTGGCATCCAAGCTTTCGACAATGAAGGACGGAGCGGAAAAAGCCGCGATCGTGCAACGCCTAATGGCACGCGGCGGCACGGCGCTTTTGCCGGTCCTTAAGGAAATTGGCGCTGACGGTATGACGCCTTTAATCGCAAAAACCGAGGCGCTGCATCAATCGTTCTCAAAAACGGCTGCGGAAACTGATGAAAATTTTTTGCACTCCCTCCGCGATGCAGGTTCGGCGCTCGACGGGCTGCGCAACGAGGCAATCGGGCCACTTATTCCGGCGCTTGGGCAAATCACCGGCGCGTTCGTCGATGCCAGCAAGCAGGGCGGCGCGATGGCCCATTCCGGCGCCGTTCTCGGCGATATTCTCAAAGGTCTGATCGAGGTTTTTGCTGATGTCGCGACCGGGACCGTTGAAGTAGCGGACGGCCTCAAATTTATCGTTCAAACTGACATGGAAGTGATCCGGTCAACCAAGGCTTTAGGCCAGGCACTGCATGGCAATTTCAGCGGCGCGGCGGCGACGGCGAAGAACGCAGCGCGCGTCATCGCGACAGATTTTCATGCTGCATTCACAAACATTGCCGCAGAAGGCCGATTGATGGCGTCGATCAATACGGCGCTCTGGACAAAACCGCCGAAAATTCCCGAGGATACTGGCAAAATTGCCGCGCCGGTTCTTGAACCTTTGGCAAAGGCGCACGCCGTTCGTCATTCCGGCGGTGGCGCCGAGGTTGCGGCGGCGCGCCATGCGGCAGAGCAAATCCAGCAAATCCAAGAATCCTCTATCGCGACGGCGCAGCGTGTGGCGTCGATCAAATTCCAGACCTATGAGCAGGAACTGAACAAAGAGGTCGCCGAGGGCAAAATCACCAAGTCGCAGGAAATCCAGGACGAAATCCAGGCGGCCAATCAGGAATATGCAGCGCAAAAATCCGCCCTGGCCAAAAAACTAGCGCTGTATCCGCAGGAATCGGCGGCTTATGCCAAGGTGAAAGATGCGGAAGTCGAGCTCGAAGCGTCGCATGATCGGCAAATCGCGGCGCTATCGGCCCAGCTCGCCAAGCAACAAATCGCGGATGCGAAGCAGGTGCAGGAAGCGCACGCCAAGGCGGTTGCCGCGACGGTGAAAAGCTATCAGTCGATTGTGCAGCCGATCAATAATGCGTTTCAACAAACCATTACCGGCGTGCTGCGAGGCAGTGAGACGCTCCAGCAGGGCATGCAAAAGGCGGCGCAATCGATCGTGCTGAGCTTTATCCAGGGTGCGGAGAAAATGGCCGTCACCTGGGCCGAGAAGCAGCTCGCGATGCTGATCACCACCACCACCACGCAAACCGCCATCACGGCGGCGCAGACGGCGGGGCACGCGGCCAAGGCGGCGCAGGATAGCGCGAGCATTGGCAATGATGCCTATAAGGCGGCAGCGGGCGCTTATTCGGCGGTGGTGGGCATTCCGATTGTGGGTCCGGTGCTGGCACCGGCAGCGGCAGCGGCGGCGTTTGCCGGCGTAATGGCGTTCGACGTGATTTCAGCCGAAGGCGGCATGGGCACTGTCCCGTTCAACGATATGCCCGCGCTCCTGCACCGGAACGAGATGGTTTTGCCGGCCTCGATCGCGGAGCCGCTGCGGATTGGGCTGCCCGCGATTGCGGCGATGCCGAATGTGGGCGCGATGATGAGCAATCAATCCTCGACGAATAATTCGTTGACCTATGCGCCGAATATCGACGCGAGTGGCTCGGGCATGGACATGACGGCGCTGGAATCGATGATGATGGCGCAGCAAGAAGAGATGGCGCAATTATTCGGCGTGTTGTCGAATAATGGATCGCCGATGCTGCCGGGACGGTGACGAAGAAGAAGCGACGAAATGGTTGATCTGTATCAAGGCTCAGGCGGCGATTTGGGCTCGCCGGCGCGCATGCTTCGAGCGGTCACGCCGTCTGACATCGAACCGCTGCCGATCGCGTCGACTGCGCCCTATGTAGGTGTCGCTGGCGACGTTTCGATCATTGCGGTTAATGATAGCGAGCCGGTTTTGGTCTATTTTCCGGCCGGAACCTGGTTGCCCGTGCGCGCGGCCTTCGTCATGTCGACGGGCACGACTGCGACCGAGATTATCGCCGCGATCGGCTAGATTTGGCGCGAATCGCAGCGGGGGCGTTCGCCGCTGCCTCGATCACAAATCCCGCCTGCTCGATGGCAGCGACGATGCGGGCCTGGGTCGAAAGTTTCAGTTTTTCGCCGCGCTCGCAACGGGCCAGCGTATCAAGGGAGATCGAGCAGAGCTCGCAAAATTTCCGGGTCGAAAGCCCAAGCGCCGCGCGCGCGGCGCGAACCTGCCAATCTAAAATCAGAACGCCATCACGATTTTTCTTGCCATTCATACGGTAATTTCGTATCAGCGTTCTGCTAATTCCGCAACCCAAGGGAGTTTCCACATGAATAAAATCTCCAAAGTCTCTCACATCTCGCCTGAACTGCGGGCCCGCTGCGAGTTCATTGACATGCTCGAATCTGAAATCGACGCGCACCACACGGACGATCCGCGTGACGATTTTGTCGACGTAAGAACTCATGTGATAGATGCGATCTTGCTCGAAATGGGCCGATTGCAGGTCAATTCTGGCGGGGATGCGATCGAGTTGATCGCGCGCCTTGAACGGTATTTAGATGTCTATAAGGATCCTGAAAAACTCGACCAGGAGGAGAAAATAATTTTAGGGATTATTCGTTCGGTAAAAGCATGGATCGAGCGCAATCGGGTCTGTGTCGGCGAAATCGTCGAGAACGCCTGAGCTAAATTTGATACATTTCCATAACAAAGTCAGTATGGAACAAAGTATGGTAATGACAATTTGTCCGCAAAAATCGTGATATAGCGCCGATCTTTATAGCGCCCGCCGCTACCAATTTTGTCTTTAGTTTCATCCATTTATGTATTTTGCATGGTTGCCCAGACCCAGGGCGCTATATAAGCTTTTATCTATCAATTGCTCATCATAGATCGACATCATTGATCCCGAACCAAGCCAGCACCTTCGACCCGATTCTGCTGGCGCGCTATGGAAATTGCGTGCTGGCTCAGGTTTGCGCCATGCCGTTTAGTTGTCTCATCTGCTATACGGGGATTTCACCATCGGGGCGACCATGATCAGAATCGAAGCGTTTATACCCATCCTTGATTTGGGCGGCACGTTCGTGTTTGCGATCAGCGGCGCGGTTGCTGCGGTAAACCGTCGGCTTGATATTTTCGGCATCCTCGTCGTATCTTTTGTGACCGGTAATTTTGGTGGCATCACGCGGGATCTGCTGATCGGCGCGGTGCCTCCCGCCGCCTTGATCGATGGGCGCTATCTGCTGGTTTCAGTCGTGGCCGGTCTGATTACGTTCTTTTGGTATGCCGGGGTAAACCGACTTCGTATGCCCGTTCTCATGTTTGATGCGGCAGGCTTGGCCTTCTTCGCCGTCGCCGGCGCGCAAAAGGCCACCGAATTTGGATTGAACCCTGTGGCGTCAGCCCTGCTGGGAATGTTGACCGGCATTGGCGGTGGCATGATGCGCGACGTTCTCTTGACCGAAATTCCACAGGTCTTACGCTCCGATCTCTACGCCGTCGCCGCTCTCGCGGGTGCGTCCGTTGTCGTCATCGGTGATCAGCTAGGTATCGCCTACGGCGCCTCTGCCACTATTGGCGGGGTGTTGTGCTTTGGGCTTCGCTTCATGGCGATCAGACATCGCTGGCACTTGCCGATTGCGCGTTTGTCCGCGCAGGTGCGCGCCGGAATCGATGGTGCGAATGACACGAAGCCGGAATAATCGGCGTCGTTGACCCCCCCCTTGCTCGGGTGTGGTGGTCGCCGTGCGTAGCCTGCTTGGGCTGACCCTGCCGTTCGTGCCCGTGCGATAACACTGGAAAGGATCGCACGGATGAGCAATAATATCACGCGGCGTGGCCAAAATTGGCTAGAGCAACATCCGATCAGACAGAATCGTCTGATCGAATAAAGTTGCTCGCCAAAACAAGGAGCTAGAGCATTGTCGGTGAGCCTATGCGAACGGAAAATGCTCTAAGCCCATTGCTCTGATGGCCGGCTGCAGGACATAATCATGTCACCGGGTCGCTATCGGTGGTGCGGGGGCGATGCCGAATGGTTTTAAGCGTAACGAGTCCGTATCGATCAGCTTATGACATAATGGATGTAAGACATGGCAGAAAACTGGATCAAGCAATCAATCATGGCCAATCGGGGTGTCGGTTGGGCGCGTAAACCAAAGCTGCATCACCTTACCGAGGCCGCCCAGGGCCAATTTCATTACACAATTGGGCCCTATTCTGACCCGGTTCTGACCGTTGCGCCGGGAGATCGTATTCGCGTTGAAACGCGTGATGCATTTGAAGGTGCCATTCGCACTGAACGCGATAAGCCAAGCAAACGCCTGAGGATGCCGTTCGTAAACCCGCAGAATGGCCCGATCATGATTGAAGGCGCGGAGCCAGGGGATGCTATTGCCGTGCATATCGAACAGATGCGTCCACGCGGCGATAACCCGCGCGGAACCTGCTGCATGATCCCGTATTTTGGCGCGCTGACCAGCACGGCACTCACGGCAACGCTGCAAGCGCCGCTGCCCGAAATCACCCGCAAAGTGCATGTCGATGAGAAAGAAGTTCGCTGGAGTGCGCGGGTTGTGCTGCCTTATGCGCCGCATATCGGAACGCTCAGCACCTCGCCCGAAATCGATAGTATCAATTCGCTCACCCCTGGCCCGCATGGCGGCAATATGGACTTGCCCGATATGGGGCCAGGCAGCATCACCTATCTTCCGGTGCGAACCCCCGGCGCTCGCCTCTTCATTGGTGATGCTCATGCGTGCCAAGGTGATGGCGAAGTATGCGGAACGGCTGTGGAATATGCATCCGAGACCACGATCCGTGTCGATCTGATCAAAGGTTGGACGCTCGATTGGCCACGCCTGGAGCGCGCGGATTTCATCATGACAATCGGCAGCGCTCGCCCACTCGAAGACGCAACGCGTATCGCTTACCGCGACTTGGTTTTGTGGCTAGAGGCAGAATATGGCTTTGACCGTTGGGACGCTTATATGATGCTGAGCCAATGCGGCCGCGTCCGTCTCGGCAATTTTGTCGATCCCAACTACACGGTGGGCACCGGCATTGCCAAAAAATATCTAACAACAGAGGGGAAGTAACATGGATCTCGGCTTGCACGGCAAACGCGCATTGATTACGGGCGGCACGAAAGGGATCGGGCGGGCCGTTGCCGAACATTTGGCAGCGGAAGGCTGCGATGTCGCGATTTGCGCACGCAACGCGGCAGACGTAGCGGAGGCGGTATCAGCGCTCGCCAAAACAGGCGTTCGGGCGACGGGCCGCGCCGTCGATGTCGCTGATGGTCCAGCGTTAACCCATTGGGTGCGGGACGTGGCGGCCGAATTTGGTGGTCTTGATATCGTCGTCTCCAACGTATCGGCTCTGGCGATCGGGCAAGATGAAGCCTCATGGCGAGCTGAATTTGAAACAGACATGATGGGCACGGTGCGCGCTATTGATGCGGCGATGCCGTCCCTGGAAGCGTCCACCGCCGGTTCGATTGTGATTATTTCCTCGGTATCTGGGCGTGAGGTCGATTTCGCAGCCGGGCCCTACGGCGTTTTTAAAGCAGCATTGATCCATTACGCGAAAGGGCTGTCGTTCCAACTGGCCGCGAAGGGCATTCGGGTGAATGCAATGTCACCGGGCAACACCTATTTCCCAGGTGGCGTTTGGGAAAAAATCGAGCATGGCAATCCCGAGCTATACCGACAAGCGCTCGCCCTCAACCCAACCGGCAGGATGGGGCGGCCTGAGGAAATGGCAAAGGCGGTAGTGTTCCTCGCGAGCCCGGCAGCGAGCTTCATCACCGGCACCAATCTCGTGGTCGATGGTGCGCTCACCCGCGGCGTTCAATTCTAACATCAGGTGATGTCAGCCAACGGCCATTTGGCGTTGGCTGACAGCCTCGAACCCTTGCCGCGTTTCACCATCCCCCATCAAACGATCAAAATCGCCCGGAAATCATTGACATTGGTGCGGGTTGGCCCCGTCACAATCAAATCGCCCAACGCCGCAAACGCGGTATAGGAGGCGTGCGCTGCCAACAGCGCCTCGGGGTGCATCCCTTGCGCGGCCAAGCGCGTCAGGCTGGTCGGCGTTATGATGGCGCCGGCATTGGTCTCAGACCCGTCGATTCCATCGGTGTCGCAAGCCAGCGCATACATCCGCTGATCGCCGCCCAGCGCAATCGCCAGTGCAAGCAAAAACTCACCATTGCGCCCGCCCCGCGCCTGTGGGTTCGGCTGCGCCGAGAGCGTCACGGTGGTTTCGCCACCCGAGAGCAGCACGCAGGGTCGGTCAGTCGATGATCGCGCATAATCCAAGGCTTGCGCCGCCATCTGCGCGCCAATCGCCGCTGATTCTCCCTCAATCGCATCGCCAAGGATAATCGGCACCACCCCCATCGAGCGCGCCAGCGCCGCCGCCGCCGCCAGCGCATCGGCTGGTGTCGCGACCAACGCCGTGCTCGACCGCGCAAAAATCGGGTCGCCCGGCTTCGGCGTTTCGGAGGCAGGGTCAGCCAAATGCGCGATAACGGCGGGCGGCATTGCAATTTGATAGCGTGTGAGTGCCGCGAGCGCCTCGGCGCTGGTGCTCGGATCAGGGCAAGTCGGTCCGGAACCAATCACCGCGATATCATCCCCCGGAATATCCGAAATCGCGAGCGTGACCAGACAAGCAGGGGCCGCCGCCGTCGCCAATCGCCCGCCTTTGATCGCGGAAAGATGCTTGCGCACCGCATTCATCGTGCGAATATCCGCCCCCGAGCGCAACAAGCCCCGATTAATCGCCCGCTTATCCTCAAGGCTCAACGAGGCCGCCGGCACGGTCAATAACGAGGATGCCCCGCCCGACATCAAGCACAGCAACAAATCATCGGCCCCCAGCAAGCGTGCCGCGGCCAAAATCTGCACCCCGGCTTCCATACAAGCCTGATCCGGCACCGGATGCGCCGCCTCAATCGTCGCGATACGCGGGATCGGCCCAACCCCATGGCCATAAGGCACCACGGCAAAGCCCGATAACGCCGCCGCCGCCGGCCAATGCTGCGCCACTACCTGCGCCATCGCCGCACCCGCCTTGCCCGCGGCCACCACCAATGTCCGCCCACGCGGCGGCGGCGGCAAAAATGGCAACACCCGCTCGCCACCCGCCGCCGCAACCGCCGCGTCAAACAAGGCTCGTAGCAGGTCCGTCGGCTCCATCGTTATCTCTCCCCCAAAACGCCCAGCATCTTGCCCTGATTTGCGCAGAGCGCCAAACAGAGACCATGTCAGGGCACACAACAGACGGCGTCACCATGCGGCGGGCCATCGGCTTGATGAGCGGCACCTCGCTCGATGGGGTGGATGCCGCCTGGATCGAAACCGATGGCGAACAGATTTTCGCCCTCGGCCCGAAAGCAACCTTGTTTTACGAAGACCCGCTGCGCACCCGCCTGCGCGCCGTGCTCAGCGCCGCCGCCACGCGCCCGCATGATGACCCCGAAATCAAGGCGCTGGCCGCAATCATCGCCGAGCGCCATGCCGAAGCGGCCGTGCTGCTCGCACGCGGCGCCGACATTATCGGCTTTCACGGGCAAACGATCCTGCATAACCCGCAGCAGCGCCGAACCTGGCAAATCGGCAATGCAGCACTGCTCGCGCATAAAACCCGCTTGCCGGTCGCGTATGATTTTCGCAGCGCCGATGTCGCGGCCGGCGGCGAGGGGGCGCCTCTGGTGCCGCTGTTCCATCAAGCCCTGGCCGCTCCGCTCGAAAAACCGCTGATGATCGTCAATATCGGCGGCGTCGCCAACATCACCTGGCTCGGGGCCGATGGCGCGATCTTGGCCTGCGATACCGGACCCGGCAATGGGCCGCTGGATGATTGGCTGCAGCACCATACCGGCGCGCCGTTCGACCGTGACGGCGCAATGGCACTCAGCGGCACCGTGGCCGAGGATCGCCTGGCGGCCCTGATGGCCGACCCCTATTTTGCCCGCCCTGCGCCCAAATCGCTGGACCGGCTGGATTTTTCCGCGCCGATTGGCCAAGCCCTCATGGGCCTGTCGCCCGCCGATGGCGCGGCCACCCTGGCCGCCTTTACCGCCGCCGCCATCAAAGCGGCCCCGGTGCCGCCCGGTTTGCGGCGGGTGCTGGTAACCGGCGGTGGCCGGCATAACCGCGCGATCATGCAAGCCTTACAGGCGCGCTTCGCGGTGCCGGTGGACCCGGTCGAAGCCGTTGGCTGGGATGGCGATGCGCTCGAAGCGCAATGTTTCGGCTTTTTGGCCATCCGCGTCGCGCGCGGCCTGCCGCTTTCGCTCCCCAGCACCACTGGCGTCGCCACCCCGATGCGCGGCGGACAGATCAAACACCCTATTTATTGATTTTCTCGCCGATTTTTTGATCGTATTATTCAATAAATAAAATGAATGTAAAACAAAATGCTGCAGTCAAAATAAGCTAGACAAGCTTATCGCCCGATGATAGTGCTGCGCGCTCTGAACCCGATCCTTGCCAATTTTAAACCCAGGAGGCGTTGATGGATAATATGACCGTTCCGCCTCTTGCTGGCGATCAGGGTATCGTTTGTGTGTGCGAGCGAACTTCCCGTTAGCCAAGCCCGCCGCCGCCATCGTCCCTGATGGCATGAATTCCTAAATTCCCCGTTTTCTTAAGGACGTTTCCGCGCAAGCGGAGCGAAGCAAAAATGTCTTCACGCGATCAGGCGATGAACTCGCCGTTTCGGGCCGTCTTCGGCTTTGTTGGTCGGCGCTGGCTGCGACACCCGGTTTGGGTCACAATCACCGCAACCGCGATGATTTTGGCAACACTGACCGATGTGTTCATGCCGGTCTATGCGGGCAATTTGATCAATGCCGTGGCGCAGCGCAACGCGCACGGGCTGGCCCAGGCGGAGCAAGCGCTCGCGATCATTGCCGCCTTGGGCGCTGCGCAAACCGTGCTGCGCTTTATCGGCTTTCGCGCCATCGTCATGCTCACCTTGGCGATGATGGGGGACATGGCGCGCGAATCCTTCTATCGCGTGCAGCGCTTCGCCGCCGATTGGCACGCCAATAATTTCGCCGGCGCCATCGTGCGTAAAATCACCCGGGGCATCTGGGCGACCGATCTGCTGAATGACACGGTCTTGATCGCGCTGCTACCCGCCGCCTCGGTGCTGATCGGCACCTCGATCATGCTCGGCGTGCGCTCCCTGGCCATGGGTCTGCTGATCGCCGGCGGCGCGATGATGTATGTCACCGCCACCATGCTGCTGCAGACGCGCTATGTCTCCCCCGCCTCGCAACTCTCCAACCGCTGCGACACCGCGATGGGCGCAGCCCTGGCCGATGCCGTGTCCTGCAACGCCGTGGTCAAAGGCTTCGCCGCCGAAACGCGGGAGGATGAAAAGCTAACCCAAGTGGTGCGCAAATGGCAGCGCCGCACCCGGCGCTATTGGTTGCGCGGCAATAATGTCGGCACCGGCCAAAGCACCGCGCTCTTGGTGCTGCGCATCGCGATCATCGGACTGGCGCTCGATCTCTGGTGGCGGCACCAGGCCAGCGCTGGCGAAGTCGCCACCGTGATCACCGCCTATTTGATCGTGCTCGGCTATCTGCGCGATATGGGCTATCACATCGCCAACATCCAACGCACCGTGAACGAGATGGAGGATATGGTGCGCATGGAAGCGCAACCTTTCGCCATCGCCGATCAGCCCGGCGCGCAACCCGCCCGCATCATCCAGGGCGCGATCACGTTCGACCACGTGGATTTTGCCTATGGCACGCATGTTCGGCCGTTGTTTCGTAATTTGTCGGTGCGGATCGCCCCCGGTGAGCGCGTCGGGCTGGTGGGCCATTCCGGCTCCGGCAAAACCAGCTTCGTCAAGCTGATCCAGCGCCTGCATGACGTGACCGGCGGACGCATCCTGATCGATGGGCAGAATATCGCGCAGGTCACCCAGCAAAGCCTGCGCAGCGCCATCTCGATTGTGGCGCAGGAGCCAATCCTGTTTCACCGCAGCCTCGCCGAGAACATCGCCTATGGGCGCCCCGATGCCAGCATGGCCGAAATCGAGCAAGCCGCAATGCTGGCCAACGCCCATGACTTCATCCAACGCCTGCCGCGCGGCTATCGGACGCTGGTGGGCGAGCGCGGCGTCAAATTATCGGGCGGCGAGCGCCAGCGCGTGGCCATCGCCCGGGCCTTTTTGGCCGATGCGCCGATCTTGATTTTGGACGAAGCGACGGCAAGTCTGGATTCCGAATCCGAAGCGTTGATCCAGCAGGCCGTCGAGCGGCTGATGACCGGTCGCACGGTGATTGTTGTCGCGCACCGCCTCTCCACCGTGCGCGCCCTGGACCGAATCTTGGTTTTCGACCAAGGTTCAATCGTGGAAGAGGGCACGCATGACGCCTTGACCGCCCATCCGGGCGGCATCTATCGGCGCCTGTTCGAGCGGCAGGCTTTAGGACTTTTGACTGAATAACAGGGATCGACATAATAGGGATCGACCGATGAAATTTACCAGCATCACCACCACCACCCCAAGCGCCGAAAGCCTGGAGGCCGATTACGCCAAGCTCCACACCATGCTTGATCGCGGCGCGCTGGGCGAAGCGTTAGCCGCCTGGGAGCAAATCCGCCGCGCTATTGGCAGTTGGTCAGCCATGGTCGAGCTGCGTTTCTCCCAAGATACCGCCAACGCCCAAGCCAAAGCTGACCGCGACTATGCTGACGCGCTCGGCCCGGTGATCACCGGTCATGATACCAAAATCAAGCAGCGCCTGTTAGCGCTCGATCCGGCCCCGATCATCGCCCTCTATGGCCGGCACGCGCTCGATATTTGGCGCAACGACGTCACCACCTTCGACCCGATCATTGCCGATGATCTGGAGCAGGAAGCCAAACTCACCAGCGATTATACCGCCTTGCTGGCCTCGGCGAAAATCGAGTTTGACGGCCAAATTCTCAATCTCGCCGGCTTGACCCCCTATGGCGAAAGCCTGGACCGGACGATCCGCCATCGCGCCGCGCAGGCGCGCTGGACATTTTTTGAACAAAACGCCGATCAGCTCGATGATATTTATGACCGCTTGGTCAAGCTGCGCGATAAAATGGCGCGCGCGCTGGGCGATGATAATTTTATCGCTTTGGCCTATCGGCGGATGGGCCGCCTCGATTACGGCCCCGCCGAGGTTGCGACCTACCGCGCCGAAGTGCTCACCCATGTGGTGCCGCTGGTCGCCCAAATTGTCGATCAGCGCCGCCGCGATAATGGCCTTGATCATCTATATGCCTGGGACGAAGCGATCATCGATCCCGCGGGCAACCCCAAGCCGCAGGGCGATCATGACACGCTGGTGGCCAAGGCCCAAGACATGTTCACCGCGATGGATGGCCGAATCGCGGCTTTCTATCAGCAAATGAACGAAGGCGGCTTTCTGGATTTGCAAAATCGCCCGACCAAGCGCGGCGGTGGCTTCTGCACCTCATTCCCCTCAGTGGGCATGCCCTATATTTTCGCCAATTTTAATGGCACGCATCACGACATCAACGTCTTCACCCATGAAATGGGCCATGCGTTCCAGAATTATCAAAGCCGCCACCAACCGGCGCTCGATTATCTCTGGCCGACCATGGAATCGGCGGAAATCCACTCGATGAGCCTGGAGTTTTTGGCCTACCCGCATCTCGCCCCCTTGTTAGGCGATGAAACCGCGCGCTATCGGCGCATGCATTTGATCGGCGCCCTCGAATTTTTGCCATACGGCGTCTGCGTCGATCACTTCCAGCACGAGATTTATGCCAATCCCACCGCCACACCAGCCGAGCGTCACGCGATGTGGAAAAAGCTCGAAAAACTTTACATGCCCTGGCGCGATTGGGGCGATCTCGCCTACCCCGCCAAAGGGGCGCGTTGGCAGGGCCAGCCGCATATCTATAGTGCGCCGTTCTACTATATCGATTACACCCTCGCGCAATGCTGCGCTTTGCAATTTTGGGTCGAATCCGAAAAAGATTATCGCGGCAGCTTCGATAATTACGTCTCGCTCTGCGGTCTTGGGGGGTCCGCATCGTTTGGCGGCCTCGTCGCGGCGGCCAAATTGCAATCGCCGTTCAAACCAGGCGCGCTCGGCACCGTCGTCACCCAAGCCAAAGCAGCACTCGCCCTCTGAAGGAGCAAAAATGGTTTTCCCGGCAGTTACCGCCTTTTACGCGGCCATTTTGGCCCTGATCTATCTCGGCCTCTCTTTTTGGGTGGTGGCCGGGCGCGGCAAACTCAAAGTCATCCATGGCGATGGCGGCCATGACACGCTGCAACGCCGCATCCGCGCCCATGCCAATTTCAGCGAATATGTACCGATCATTCTCATCCTCTGCGCCTTGCTCGAAGCGCGTGGGGCAGGGGGCCTCACCATCACATTTCTGCTCTTGCCGCTCACCATCGTGCGCCTGATGCATCCGGTCGGCATGGTCGCGCGCGAAAACTCGCTGCAACAATATCTGTTCCGCGCCCCCGCCGCGCTGATCACCTGGATCGTCATGGCCGCCGCCGCAATCTTGCTGCTCGTGCGCCTTGGTTGATCGATGATCCCGATCGCCCTTGATCCACGCTGCGTCCGTCTCGCGGTTTGCGGCAATGGCCCGCTCGCTTTGCGCCGGTTCAACGCGCTGCAAGCGGCGGGTGCGACTGATTTGCTCCTGTTTGCCGATGAGCCTCTCCCGGCTCTGCAAACGGCGGCAGGAGAGCATTGGCGGCCCCGCCTGCCTGACCCAGCGGATCTCGCGGCCCTGCACGGGCTATGGATTGTCGATCTGGCGGCTGCGAAAGCCGAACCGCTCGCCGAACAAGCACGCGCCCGCCATTTGCTGGTCAATATCGAGGATGTGCCAGCCTTTTGCGATTTTCATTCGGTGGCCGAAATTCGCCGGGGTGATCTGCTCCTAACCATCTCAACCGGCGGCGCCGCGCCGGGCCTCGCCGGCCTGATCCGGCGGCGGCTCGAAGCCATGTTTGATGGTCGCTGGGCGGAGCGGCTGGTGGAGCTGCGCGCCCTGCGCGCCTCGTGGCGGGCGCAAGGCGTGCCGATGCCAGAGGCCATGCGCCGCATCGAAACGCTGGTCGCCGAGCGTGGCTGGCTGGATGCGCCAGAAAAATGAACATGAGAAAAATGAACATGAGAAAAATGAACACAACAAGAACAAATTCTTAACAAATCCTTTCCAATGGTGTTGCCGTTCTGTTCTCTCCATGCAATGGTAACTCTCATCAAGGCCATGCGCCTCGATTCGGCCACTCGTCCCAGTTCGCCCACTCGTCCCATTTCGTCATGCAGGTGCCTCGACGCCTCATCGCGAATGCCCTATAGCTACTTCGCCTTAAAGTTGTAACGCGCCGCTCCGCAAAGGAAATTTCGATGGAAAAAAACAAGGCTCTGGACGCCGCTCTCTCCCAAATCGAGCGCGCTTTTGGCAAAGGCTCGATCATGCGCATGGGCGCGCGCCCCGGCAATGAGGAGATCGACGTGGTGCCCTCCGGGTCGCTCGGGCTGGACCTTGCCTTGGGCATTGGCGGCTTTCCGCGTGGCCGCGTGATTGAAATTTATGGGCCGGAATCCTCGGGCAAAACCACGCTGGCCCTGCACGCCATTGCCGAAGCGCAAAAACGCGGCGGCACTTGCGCCTTCATCGATGCCGAGCACGCGCTCGACCCGATCTACGCCCGCAAGCTCGGCGTTGATGTCGATAATTTGCTGATTTCTCAACCAGATACCGGTGAGCAAGGGTTGGAAATCGCCGATACGCTGGTCCGCTCCGGTGCCATCGATGTGCTGGTGATCGATAGTGTCGCCGCCTTGGTGCCCCGCGCCGAACTCGAAGGCGAAATGGGCGATAGCCATGTCGGCCTGCATGCCCGCCTGATGAGCCAGGCGCTGCGCAAACTCACCGGCTCGATCTCGCGCAGCAAAACCATGATGATTTTCCTCAACCAAATTCGTCTGAAAATCGGCGTGATGTTTGGCAATCCGGAAACCACCACCGGGGGCAATGCCCTGAAATTCTACGCCTCGGTGCGCATGGAAATCCGCCGCATCGGCGCCATCAAAGACCGCGAGGAAGTCACCGGCAACCAAACGCGGGTCAAGGTGGTGAAAAACAAGCTCGCCCCGCCATTCCGCCAGGTCGAATTCGACATCATGTATGGCGAGGGTATTTCCAAAGTCGGCGAACTGATCGATCTCGGCGTGAAAGCCGGCATCGTCGAGAAATCCGGCGCCTGGTTCAGCTATGACAGCCAACGCGTCGGCCAAGGGCGCGAAAACGCCAAGCAATTCCTGCGTGATCACCCCGATATCGCCGCCGCCATCGAAGCGCGCATTCGCGACCAGGCCGCCGTGGTGGAAAAAGCCATGATGGTCGCGCCCTCGGATAATGAGGCCGCCGAAGCCGCCGAATAAGCGCGCCGCACAACGCGCCGGCGCAATCGGGTGGGATGACAGGTCCGGATTGCTGCGGTATGCCTTGCGCAACCGCAGCCTTCAGGGACTTCATACCGCTCCATGACCTCCAGTAACGATATCCGCGCAACCTTCCTCGATTATTTCACCCGCAACGGCCATGAGCCCGTGCCCAGCGCCCCCTTGGTGCCGCGCAACGATCCCTCGCTGCTGTTCGTCAATTCGGGCATGGTGCCGTTCAAGAACGTGTTCACCGGTCAGGAAAAACGCCCCTATCTGCGCGCCACCTCCGCGCAAAAATGCGTGCGCGCCGGCGGCAAACATAACGATCTGGACAATGTCGGCTACACCGCGCGGCATCACACATTTTTTGAAATGCTCGGCAATTTTTCCTTCGGCGATTATTTCAAAGAACAAGCGATCACCCATGCCTGGACCCTGCTGACCCGCGATTTCGGCTTGGCCAAAAACCGGCTGCTGGTCACGGTTTTTCATGACGATCATGACGCCGCCGTCCTCTGGCATAAAATTGCCGGCCTGCCCGATGAGCGGATTATTCGCATCAAAACCGACGATAATTTCTGGCGCATGGGCGAAACCGGCCCGTGCGGCCCGTGCTCGGAAATTTTCTACGATCATGGCCCCAGCGTCCCCGGCGGCCCGCCCGGCAGCCCGGATGAAGATGGTGATCGGTTCATTGAAATCTGGAACCTCGTCTTCATGCAATATGTCGAAGACGCCTCGAAAACCCTCACACCATTGCCACGCCCCTCGATTGATACCGGCATGGGCCTTGAGCGTTTCGCCGCAATTTTGCAGGGCAAACATGATAATTATGATACCGATACACTGCGCGCCCTGATCATCGCCTCCGCCGAAGCGTCAAACACCGACCCCGATGGGCCGCATAAAATCAGCCATCGCGTCATCGCCGATCATTTGCGCAGCACCGCCTTCATCATCGCCGATGGTGTCTTGCCCTCGAATGAAGGGCGCGGCTACGTGCTGCGCCGGATCATGCGCCGCGCCATGCGTCACGCCCATCGGCTTGGCATGCGCGAGCCGTTCATCTACCGGCTGGTGCCCGCTTTGACCCGGCAAATGGGCGTCGCCTACCCCGAATTGCCGCGCGCCGAAGCGCTGATCATCGAAACCCTCAAGCTCGAAGAACAAAAATTCGCCGTCATGTTAGAGCGCGGCCTGTCCCTGCTCGATGACGAGGTGGCGCGCCTGGGCGCTGGCACGCCCTTGCCCGGCGCCGTCGCCTTCAAACTTTATGACACGTTCGGCTTCCCGCTCGATTTGACCGAAGATGCTCTGCGCGAACAAGGCCGCACCTTGGATCGCGCGGGCTTTGACACCGCGATGGCCGAGCAAAAATCTCGCGCCCGCGCCGCCTGGGCCGGCAGTGGCGATGCTGCCAACGAACAGCTTTGGTATGATCTGCGTGATCAAATCGGCGCCACCGAATTTCTTGGCTATCATAGCGAAGCGAGCGATGCCAGCATCCTCGCGTTAGTGGTCGATGGCGCGTCCGTCCCCGCCGCAACCGCCGGTCAAGACGTCGCGATCATTCTCAATCAAACCCCGTTTTACGCGGAAAGCGGCGGCCAAGTCGGCGATACCGGCATATTGACCGCAGGCACCGCACGCGTTGTCGTGCGCGACACCCAAAAAAAACTCGGCGATCTGATCGTGCATCTCGGCCATATCGAGGCGGGCAGCCTGTCCGTGCGGCAAACCGTCCACGCCGAGCTTGACCATCAGCGCCGCACCGCCATTCGCGCCCATCACTCCGCGACCCATTTGCTGCACGAGGCGCTGCGCCGCGCGCTCGGCCCGCATGTCACCCAAAAAGGCAGCCTGAACGCGCCAGATCGGCTGCGTTTTGACATCTCCCAACCGAGGCCGGTGACCGATGCTGAGTTGCGCGCCGTCGAACGGGCGGTGAATGCCCGTATCCGCGAAAACGCCCCGGTGGAAACCCGCCTGATGACCCCTGAAGAAGCGGTCAAGCGCGGTGCGATGGCCCTGTTCGGCGAAAAATACGGCGATGAAGTGCGCGTGGTGTCGATGGGTGAGGGCGATGATGGTAAATCGGCCTACTCAATCGAACTATGCGGTGGCACCCATGTCCGCCGCACCGGCGATATCGGTGCCTTTCGCATTCTCGCTGAAGCCGGCGTGGCCGCCGGCATCCGCCGGATCGAAGCCGTCACCGGCGAAGCGGCCCTCGCCGCCATCGAGGCGGATGCCGATACGCTGGCGCAAGCGGCCCATCTGCTCAAGGCCCTACCGTCCGAACTGCCCACCCGCATCACCGCCCTGCTCGATGAGCGCAAGCGCCTGGAGCGCCAGCTCAGCGACCTACAACGCAAACTCGCGACCGGCGGCCCCGATGCCGCCATCGAAGACATCGCCGGCGTGAAACTCGCCGCCCGCGATCTGGGCGATGTCGCCCCCCGTGAGCTTAAATCGATCGCCGACTCGATCCTGAAATCAATCGGCTCCGGCATCGCCGCCGTCGCCTCCACCGCCGAAGCCAAACTCAGCCTGGTGGTCGCCGTCTCAGCCGATCTGACCGCCCGCTTCAACGCCGTCACCCTGGTCCGCGCCGCTGCCGAAGCCGCAGGCGGCAAAGGCGGCGGGGGCCGCCCCGACATGGCCCAAGCCGGCGGCCCAGACGCCACCCTCACCCAAGCCGCCTTCGAGGCCATCCGCACCGCCCTAAAATCCTGACCCCACCCATCCCCCAAGCTCTCTTGCCGCGCGTTGGGCCACAGGTTAAGGGAGCACCCAGCCGGAGGGATGGCCGAGCGGCTTAAGGCGCACGCTTGGAAAGCGTGTGTACGTGAAAGCGTACCGTGGGTTCGAATCCCACTCCCTCCGCCACGGCCATCCGTGCGCCAAACCCCGTTCGCCCAACATTCAACAGGCGCTCATCCCGCCTCAGCCCGCCGTGATGTCAGTCGGCGCCGAAGCCGCGACATGCAAGATCGCATCAAGATTGCGCTGCGCAATATCGAGCACTGTGGCATCGCCGCTAACCATCAGCGCAGCGATGGCGCCATCGATCAGCAAGAGCAGCTGCCGGGCCAATAGCGCGGGTTCGGCATACCGGGCCGCTGCCCCCATCGCGGCGAAACGTTCCAGGATTTCCCGGTGATGAGCCGCCGCCATCTCCCGCAGCCAGCTCTCGTCCTTGCGATGTTCGGAAACCGCGTTCATGAAGGCGCAGCCATAGAACTTGCCGCCGCTGAACCAATCGCCGAGCGCGGGGATAATCGCCCGTAATTGTGCGGCCGGGTCCGGGCCGGCGTCAGCAAGACGGGTAAAGAACCGCCGGCGCCAATCCTCACCCTCCGCCGCGAGCACGGCGCGCAGCAAAGACTCCTTCGAGCCGAACCGCGCATAAAGCGTCATTTTCGAAGCACCCGCCTCAGCCAGAATCCGATCAATGCCGGTGGCATGGATGCCATCGCGGCAAAATAATGTGCGCGCAACATCCAGAATGCGCGTTTGGGGCGAGGCAACAGAATTGTCTGCCGATTTCAACATCAAAGCCGGACTCAGTTTGCTCATAAAAACACCATAACTCCGGGCATATGATTAAAAAATGTCTTGTTCGCCGAGCGGGTGCGCCCAATCGTCCACTCATAAATCCACATCATCGCCAAGCCTACACAAATCATGCCAAAAAATCGCCGGTAAAATTATCCAGTGAATTCATGGCTGAAACAGCCTCGATACGACACCGATGGCATCCGCGCTCGTGAAAGGCGGACGCTTGGCACGAGGTTTGCTAAGTCTGTTCATAAGTAGACAGACCATTCTGTCTGAGCCCTTCCATTTCGACCAGCCCGCAAAGGATCGACCATGAGCCAGCCAGGCACCACCCCAACCGCAATGATTTCCTGCCTGCAGCCCATCGACCGCACCGGGCTGGAGGCCCTGATCGCCAAAGGCAAGGCCGACCCCACGGCGATCCGCACCCTCAAATGCAAAACAATCGCCGAGGGCCGCTTCCGCCATCTCAACATGATCCGCAATCTGCCGCCCTATATCGTCGATGAGCCACCCGGCTTGCTCGGCGATGACACCGCGCCCAACCCGTCTGAGGCTTCGCTCGCAGCACTCGGCTCCTGCCTTGCCGTCGGCATCCACGCCAATGCCGTCGCGCAGAATATCACCATCCAATCGCTCGAACTCGAACTCGAAGCGGATATCAACATCACTGCAGTCTGGGGCACTGGCGATGTGTCGCCCAAGCCCGTTGGGTTCGATGCCGTGCGGGTGAAGGTTAATTTGATCGCCGATGCGCCGCAACAGCAGATCGACGCCCTGATCGCCCATGCAACCAAATGGTCCCCGGTCGCTAACACCTTCATCAAGCCCGTCGCGCTTGACGTGAAAGCAGCCTGACATGGATGGCGGCATCGGCGCGATCAGCCCAAATGCCACCCTCAGTCGCGCCGAAGCGCGCAACGCTGTCGCGGTTGAAACCGCCGCTCTGGCCGGGCTCGCCACCACAATCGACCAGAACGGCATCTATCCTTCCGCACAATTGCGTGGCCTCGGAGCGGCAGGCGCCTACGGGCTGCATCTGGCCGCTCACAGCAAACTTGGCCGCGCCTCGCTGAGCGACGCGATCGAGGCGATGGCCGTCGTCTCCGCCACCTGCATGTCGAGCGGCTTTTGCGTCTGGTGCCAAGACTCAGCCGGCTGGTATCTCGAACAGACTGAAAACGCGGCCCTGCGCGCAAAATTGCAGCCCGCCATCGCCACCGGCGCCGTCATGGCCGGCACCGGCCTGTCCAACGCCATGAAGGCCCTTTCCGGCACCGAAGCCTTCCGCCTGCGCGGCAAGCGCGTCGTCGGCGGCTATGTCGTCTCTGGCATCCTGCCTTGGGTTTCCAATCTCGGCGAAGGCCATTGGTTCGGCACCATGTTCGAGGACGCCGATGATGCCACTCACCGCGCGATGGCGATGGTGCGCGTCGGTCAAGATGGCGTCTCGATCAAGCAAAACGCGCATTTCGTCGCCCTCGAAGGCACCGGCACCTATGCCGTGCTGTTCCGCCGCGCCTTCATCGCCGATGAACAATTGCTGGCCGACCCGCTCGGCGACATGGTCGCGCGCATTCGCCCCGGCTTTGTGATGCTGCAAACCGGCATGGGGCTCGGCGTGATCGATGCCGCAATCGGCCTGATACACGAAGCCAACCGCACCCAGGCGCATTGCAACACTCATCTACCACTGGGCGCGAGCGCGGTGACCGATCAGGCCAGCGCGCTCCGCGACCGCTTGGCCAACCTCGCTGCCACGCCGCTGGAGCGCGACCGCGATTATCTCCGCGCCGTGCTTCAGGCGCGTGTCGATGTCTCCGAACTCGCCCTCGCCGCCACCCAATCCGCCATGCTGCATTGGGGCGCCTGCGGCTATATCCACGGCTCGCCGGTCGATCGCCGCATCCGCGAGGCTTGGTTCGTTGCCATCATCACCCCCTCAATCCGCCAGTTGCGCCGCGACATCGCGGCATTGTCGGCATCATGAGCGAAATCGCCACCATCATCATCGTCGATCAAGTCGGCACCGAACACCGGATAGCAGCCAAGCCCGGTGCAACCGTGATGCAGATTGGTCGCGCCGCCGGGCTGCCGATCATCGGTGAATGCAACGGCTCGATGGCCTGCGCCACCTGCCATGTCATCGTCGCACCCGCATGGGCCGACCGACTGCCGCCCATCAACGAGGACGAGGACGCGACACTCGATACCTTGTTCAATCTTTCCCCCACATCCCGCCTCGGCTGCCAAATCGAGATCACGGCGGCGCTGGATGGGCTGGAACTAAGCCTACCCAAACGCTGATCTGCTGCACCCCAACCCTAGGAGGCCAGACCATGACCGTGCTCATCTCCCCCGCCGAACTCAACGCCGCAATCGCATCCGGCGATGTCATCGTGATCGATACGCGCAACCCCGCCGCTTACGCCGAAGGACATATTCCGGGTGCGGTGAACCTGCATGACATCTTTACCTATCTCGCAACCTCAACGCCGGCAGGCATGGTCGAATTGCGCAGCAAATTCGCGGACGCATTCGGCGCGCTCGGGCTGTCAGGCCGTGAAACCGCCGTTTTGTACGAAGGGTCGATGAATTCGGGGTTCGGCCAATCCTGTCGCGGCTATTTCCTCCTGCAATATCTCGGCTACAAAAACGCCAAAATCCTGCATGGTGGCCTCGCCGCCTGGACAGCTTCGGGTATGATGCTGAGCACCGACGCGGCCACCCCAACCCCAGCCGCATTCCCAATCACCGAAGCGGGCAGGGGGCTGATCCTCACCAAGGACGATGTTCTAGCCGCCCTCGATGATCCCTCTATTGTGCTGCTCGATGTGCGTGACGTCGATGAATGGGTCGGCGAAAGCTCCTCGCCCTACGGCCCTGATTTCTGCCCGCGCAAAGGGCGGCTCCCTGGTGCGCGCTGGATCGAATGGTATCGAATGATGAAGCCAACGGCAGCGGGGCCGATGCTGAAATCGAAAAACGAAATTCTCGCCGAATGCGCAACGGTTGGCATCGGCCCCCATTCGAAAGTCTATATCTATTGCTTCAAAGGGGCGCGCGCTTCGAACAGTTACGTCGCCCTCGCCGAAGCCGGCATCACCAACACCGCGATCTATTTCGGCTCATGGAACGAGTGGAGCCGCGATCCGTCGCTGCCGATCGAGGAGGGCTTGCCATTCGTGGCGCCGGCAATGGCGGCGGCGGCGGAGTGACGGAGCAGAAAGGTTCTTTTTTGTAAAAAAGAACCAAAAAACTTTTGTTTGCTGGGCCTGGGGCGCATGATCTAAACGCTACAGGACCAGATTAAAAAAGTTTTTGCTTCTTTTTACAAAAAGAAGCGCTTGCTTAACTTAACTGGAACCAACATGAACGAAGCCAAAACCGCCCTCGGCCAGAAAATCCTCAAGATCAAAAAAGCCAAGGGACTAACCTGGACTGACATCGCGGCCAAACTCGGCCACGCGCCGGTCTGGGTCTGCGCCGCCTGCATGGGCCAAATGTCGATGACCCCGGAGTCCGCCGAAAAAGCCGCCGCCCTGCTCGGCCTCGATGACGAGGAGGCAGCACTCCTGGCCGAGGCGCCCTATCGCGGCTCGCTGCCCAACGCCGTGCCCACCGATCCACTCATTTATCGCTTTTATGAGTTGGTATCGGTCTATGGCACCACCTGGAAGGAACTGATCCACGAGGAATTCGGCGATGGCATCATGAGCGCGATTGATTTCGACATGACGCTGGAGCGCCAAGCAGACCAGAAAGGTGACCGCGTCAAAATCACCATGAGCGGCAAATTCCTGCCTTACAAGCGTTATTGATGAAAGCAGCAACCATCCTGATCGAGCGGATCGGCTTTGCCTATGCCGCACGCAGCACGCCGGTGTTGCAGGATGTGTCACTCACGATTGCACCTGGTGCCATCACCGCGCTGGTCGGGCGGTCCGGTTCGGGCAAATCCTCCCTGCTGCACATCATCGCAGGTCTTGCCCGACCCCATGCCGGCCAAGTGGTGATCGATGGCATCGCGGTCGATGGGCCAACGCCGCGCGCGGTCATGATGTTCCAATCTCCCTCGCTCTATCCCTGGCTCACCGTGGCGGAGAATGCCGGATTGGGTTTGCGCTTCGCCGGGCTATCACGCGCCGAAATCGCCAATCGTGTCGCTGAAACTCTCGATTTGGTGGGGTTGCAAGGCATCGCCGCGAACCGAGCGACCGCCCTGTCCGGCGGCCAGGCCCAGCGCGTTGCCCTCGCGCGCGCCTTGGTGATGCAGCCCGATGTTCTGCTGCTCGATGAACCGTTCGCTGCACTCGATCTGTTCACCCGGCTTGACCTGCAACGCGACATCCGCGCCATCACCGCACGGCTGAACATCACAGTCGTGCTGGTTAGTCACGATATTGCTGAGATTGCCCGCATGGCTGACCGCGCCGCGTTCCTGGCTGGCAGCCCAAGTCGCATTGTCATCGAAACGATAATCGGCGCGTCCGCACGCGGTGCCGATGACGATGCCGCCCGTGCCGAAATCGCCCGGCTAACAACCCTGTATGAACAAGCGAGCGGTGCTGTGGCGAGCCGGCAACCAATGGAGCATGCCATGGCCGCAACACCCGCTTTCGCCCGATGAGCGTCACCGCCTTGGATCAAACCACCGCCAGAAGCGTCTCGATCCGCGGCCTGCGCAACACGCTACCCGCCCTTGTCGGTGTGATGATCCTGCTGGGCATCTGGTGGTTCGGCGGCGTCTTGCTGCGGACCAATCCGGCTACCAGGGCTTTCGCGGGTTTTGCGCCCGCCCCCGCCTTCGCCGCCCTGATCCATCTGGCCACCACCGGCGCCCTCGAAACGGCGAGCATCGCAAGCCTCGCCCGTGTCGCTGCGGGCCTTGCCATCGCCATCGTGATCGGTGTGCCGGTTGGCATCGCGATCGGGCGAATCAGGGTGCTCAAACAAGCGACCGCAATCCCGTTTCAGTTCCTGCGCATGATCAGCCCGCTCTCATGGATGCCGATTGCGGTGCTGATGTTCCCAGGCTGGAACGGGGCAATCATTTTCCTAATCGTGATGGCCGCCGTCTGGCCGGTAATTTTCGCAACAGCCAATGGCGTATCGAAAATTGATCCTGCGTGGCTCAAGGTCGCCCGCAATCTGCGCGCCACCCCGCTGCAGCGGCTGCGTGCCGTCATCTTACCCGCCATCGCGCAAGACGTAATGACCGGCATCCGCCTCGCGCTCGGCGTCGCCTGGATCGTGCTGGTGCCAGCGGAATATCTCGGCGTGTCCTCGGGCCTCGGCTACGCAATCAGCGATGCGCGCGACACGCTGGACTATCCGCGCCTCGCCGCCATCGTCCTCACCATCGGGTTGATCGGCTTCACGCTCGATACTGTGTGCAATATCATCATCCGCCGCGTCGGCTGGCAACAACAAGGCTGAAATCATGTGCATCCAATGCGATATGTTAGCAAATGGCTGGTCTTGCGATGCAGCACCACCCGCCGGTATCCCCCGTCGCCGCACGCTGGACTACCTGATGGCTGGCGGTCTCGCCGCCTGGCTCGCCACCCAGCCGCGTATCGCTCAAGCCGCCGCCGATGATGAAACCGTGCGGCTTGGCTACCTACCTATCACCGATGCCACGGCGTTGCTGGTTGCCTACGAGAAAGGCTATTTCAAGGATGAGGGCCTCACCGCCGCGCGGCCAACCCTGATGCGCGCTTGGGCGCCGATGGTCGAAGCCTTTGCCGCCGGCAAATTCAACCTCGTGCATCTGCTCGCCCCCCTGCCGATCTGGATGCGCTACAATAACCACGTGAAAATCAAGCAGATTGCCTGGGCCCATGTGAACGGCTCCGCCATCACCGTCGGCCCCCACAGCAAAATCAACAAATTTGCCGATCTCGGCGGCAAACGCATCGCGGTGCCGTTCTGGTATTCGATCCATAATATCCTGCTCCAGCAAGCCCTCAGCACCGTCGGGATCGAGCCAATCCTCACCGGCGCCAAACCCACCGCCAAACAATGCGCGCTCGAAATTCTCGGGCCGCCAGACATGTTGCCCGCCCTCGCTGCTGGCAAGATCGATGGCTATGTCGTCGCCGAACCGTTCAACGCGATGGGTGAAGTCGCCCTCAACGCCCGCATCCTGCGCTTCACCGGTGACATGTGGGAAAACCACCCGTGCTGCGTCGCCTGCGTCCCCGAAGCGATGGTCACCAAAAACCCTGCCTGGACCCAGAAAGTCACCAACGCCCTGGTCCGGGCCGAGAATTATGCCTCGGCCCATAAAGCCGAAGTGGCGGCCATCATCTCGCGGGACGGCAAGGGCTATCTGCCGATGCCGGCCAAAGTCATCGAACGCGCCATGACACTCTACGCCGCCAATTCAACCTATCTCAAAGACGGCGCCATCGAGCACCCGGGCTGGCACGACCAGCGCATTGATTTCAAACCTTACCCCTACGCCTCTGCCATGACACTGATCGTCAATTGGCTGAAAACCACCAAAGTCGCCGGCAATGCCGATTTCCTCGCAAAACTCGATGCCGATTTTGTGCAAAAAGACCTAGTGGATCAGCGCTTCGTCACCGCTGCCCTTGCCAAATACCCGCCCTCCACCGGCCGCGAACCAACAACCCGCACCGAAGTCACGGCGATCTGAACGGGCATTGCCAGCGCGTCGTCGCCTGTCGCAGTGCGCGGTTCGGAGCGTGGCACCCGTCTTGCATCGAAAATATCCGCATCTGCGACGACCGAACGATTTGATAGGGCTGACGACGCAAATTGGATATCCTGATCGCCGATACCGACCCCGACCGCGCCGCAACGCTCGCCGCCCGCCTGGCGGCTCAAGTCGGCGTCGACCGCGTTCGCATCGCCCCGCCGCTTGAAAACTTGGCGACGATTGTCGCGGTGGAGCGCCCTGATATCGTGATCGTCGATATGGCGCGCCCTGATCGTGACAGTCTCGAACATCTGCGCACAATCGCGGCCCACCCGATGCCGGTGATGCTGTTTGTTGATGAAGACGACCCAACCTTCATGGAGGAGGCGATCAGCGCGGGTGTCGTCTCCTACCACGTCAACGCCGCCAGCATCACCGACATCAAGCCCATTCTGCGTAGTGCCATTGCACTTTATCGCCATGCGAGCGCCCGTGAAGTCCGCCTCGCCGCCGCGGAGGCGGAATTATCGGACCGCCGCTTGATCGAGAGTGCCAAGCGCCTCCTGATGCGCCGTGACAAACTGACCGAACCCGCCGCCCACCGGTTTCTGCAGCGGCGCGCCATGGAGCGACAGATGCGCCTAGCCGATGTCGCACGCGCCTTGCTCGCAGCCACACCGATTGACGACCCCGGAGAACAACCTCCATGAGTGCCCAATCATGAGTGCCCAACATTTACGCATCGGCATCCTGCGCCTGCTCGATAGTGCGCCGGTTCTGATCGCCCGTGATCGTGGCTTCTTCGCCGAGGCAGGGCTCGATGCAACGATCCTGATCGAACCGTCTTGGGCCAATATCGCCGATAAGCTGGCCTATGGCCTGCTCGATGTCGCGGTCATCCTCGGCCCGCTCGCCCTGGCCATGAGCCTTGGATTGCGCGGTCGTCCAACCGGCCTGCGCCTTGCCGCCACGCTCAGCCGTAATGGCAATGCGATTATGCTGGCAAACCATCTCGCCGCCAGCCCCGATCTCGCCTCAGCGATCAGCGCCACTGCTCCCCGTTTCGCGGTCGTGCACGCTTATTCGAACCACGATCTGCTCTTGCGCGACTGGTTGGCCACGTGCGGGGTTGCACCCGGCGCGGCGACCATCATCACCCTGCCACCGGCGGACATGCCGAGCGCATTGGCGCGCGACACCATCGCCGGTTTTTGCGCTGGCGCACCCTGGGGCGCCCTTGCCGCGCGCGATGGAATTGGCACACTCGTCGCAACCTCCGCCACTATCGCACCCGGTCACCCGGAAAAACTTGTGGTCATCCGCGATGAGATCGCCGATGCGCACCCAAGGCTCGCTTCTGCCTTGCGGGATGCGCTGGGTGCAGCGACCGCTTTGTGCCATCTGCCCGAATATCGTGCTGAACTCGCCACCAGCCTCGCATCGCCAGCCAACCTCGACCTTCCGGCGAATATATTGGCCGAATGTCTCAGCGGCGAGGCGGGCAACCCGCTCTTCATGCGCGGGGCCGAACTGCGCCCCACCCGCGCCGATCTGCAATGGATCATCGAGCGCATGCACCGTGCAGGTTATCTGGTTGGCACCGACCCCGAGGCGGCGGCGCAATCGCTCTTGGGGCAATAATTTATCTGAGCATCGCCGCGCCCATGCATCAATGACTAAACAAAAATCATATGCATAAAAATTAGCCTGCATAAGATTATATATTAGCCTAATTTTTTTAGATCGATCAGAATCGACTGAAATATAGGCGAGATTAGTTTTGGCACCATTTTTGCTGGAGCGAATATGCACGGAAACGTGCCCCGCCGCAGCCAATGACGGTTTCGGTGGTCGCCCGGGGTAAAACCCCGCTTTCTGGTATCGCGCGCCAATGAGGGCCGTTTCGCGGATCGCACGATCCGCAGGAGTGCGACCATGAGCGTATCGCCATACAAATCCTTCCTCAAAGCAGGACATTTTCCCAGCCTGTTCGCGGCGTTCCTGTATTTTGACATGAGCTTCATGATCTGGGTGTTGCTCGGCCCGCTGGCCGTGCAGATCGGCGCCGCATTGCATCTCAGTCCGGCGCAGAAAGGCATGATGATTGCGCTGCCGGTGCTTTCCGGCGCGTTGCTCCGAATCCCAGCCGGTTTCGCCGTTGATCAGTTCGGCGCGCGCGCCACCGCCATCGTGGCACAGATCATTGTTATCGCGGGTCTCGGCCTCGCCGCGTTCAAGGGCATCACCTCCTATGATGAGGTGCTGGCGATTGGGGTGATCTTGGGCCTTGGCGGCGCTTCGTTTGCCGTGGCCCTGCCGCTGGCCTCGCGCTGGTATCCGCCTGAGCATCAAGGCACCGCCATGGGTGTCGCTGGCGCTGGCAATATTGGCACAGTGGTCACTGCACTTGCAGCCCCCTCGCTCGCCATCGCCATCGGGCTTGGCGGCGTGTTCGGCGTGGCCACGGTGCTGATGATCGCGACGGTGATCCTGTTTGCGCTGATGGCGAAAAATCCACCCGCCTATAAATTCCCACAACCGGTCGCGAACTATTTCAAGGTGCTGCAAATCGCCGATACCTGGTGGTTCATGGGATTCTACGGCGTAACGTTCGGCGGCTTCGTTGGTCTGTCAGCCGCACTCACCCTCTATTTTCACTCGGTCTATGGCCTCACGGCGGTTCATGCCGGCTTCGCTACCGCCGCCTGCGCCTTCGTCGGCGGCTCGATCCGCCCGTTCGGCGGTTACTTGGCTGATCGGTTAGGCGGCGTGCGCGTGCTCTCGGCACTCTATCTGCTCGCGGCGGCCTCATTGATCGTGCTCAGCACAGGCATTGGTCATTTCTGGCCGGCGCTTGCGGTATTCCTCGTGGTTATGGCCGCGTTCGGCATGGGCGACGGCGCCGTGTTCCAACTCATCCCCGCCCGATTTGGCCGCGAGATCGGCACGGTAACCGGTTTCGTCGGCATGGCGGGCGGCATCGGCGGCTTTTACCTCGCCTCCAGCCTAGGTTTTTCCAAGCAATTCACCGGCTCGTATGACGCAGGCTTCCTGATCTTCGCCGGTCTCGCCCTGCTGGCCTTCGGTGGCCTGTCAATCGTCAAGCGGCGCTGGCGAGCCAATTTCACCGCCGCCACGCTCGATAGCGCCGCCATTCGCGTTTGACCGAAACAAACAGGAAGTTTGCACCATGGATGGTTCCCACATGCCCCGCCCGCGCCTGGTTGTTATTGGCAACGGCATGGCCGGTATGCGCACAGTCGAGGAAATCCTCGCGTTAGCCCCTGGTCATTTCGACATCACCGTATTTGGTGGCGAGGCGCAGCCAAATTATGATCGCATTATGCTCTCGCCTCTGCTTGCGGGCGACAAGAGCTTCGCTGACATCGTCCTCAACGACTATGATTGGTATCAAGCCAATAACATCCGCCTGATCGCCGGCGAGCATGTTGACTGGATCGACCGGAAAAATCAGCTTGTGCGCGGGGCCAAGGGCAGCGATGTTCCCTATGACATGCTGTTACTGGCTACCGGCTCCAACCCCTTCGTCCTGCCGATCCCCGGCACGGACAAGGCGGGGGTGCTGACGTTCCGCACCGTCGCGGATGTCGAGGATATGGTGGCGATGGTGCAACAAGGCACCAAAGCCGTCGTCATCGGCGGTGGTCTGCTCGGGCTGGAAGCGGCCCACGGCCTCAATCTGCGCGGCGCCGATGTCACGGTGATCCACCTGATGCCGACGCTGATGGAACGCCAGCTTGATGCCTCCGCCGCCCATTTGCTCGAACGCGCTCTAACCAAGCGCGGCATGACCATCCTTACTGCGACTGAAACCGCTGGCTTCGAGGGTGACCAACACATTACCGCCGTCCGCCTCAAGGACGGCACCCAAATCCCGGCTGATCTCGTCGTCATGGCCGTCGGCATCCGGCCCAATGCCGGCCTCGCGCGCGCAATTGGCCTTGAATGCAACCGTGGCGTTCTCGTCGATGACTGGATGCGCACCTCCGATCCCGCGATCTTTGCGATTGGTGAATGCGTCGAACATGATGGCAATCTGTTCGGTCTGGTCGCGCCGATCTGGGACATGGCGAAAATCGCCGCCAAAACCATGGTCGGTGCCGCCACGCCGGGATTCACGCCCGTCGCCAGCGTCACCCGCCTGAAGGTTTCTGGTATCGACATGGTCTCCGCGGGTGCCTTCATGGGCGATGCAACCACCGATGATATCGTGCTGCGCGATGCCGCGCGCGGCATCTACAAACGTCTGGTGCTGCGCGAAAACCGCATCGTCGGCATGGTCTGTATCGGCGATGCCAGCGATGCCGCCTGGCATTTCCAGCTCATGAAAGACGAAGCCGATATCGGGGCGTTTCGTGACACGCTGATTTTTGGTCCGGTCAGCGCGGATACCAACGACCCTGACGCCGCCGTGCTCGCTTTGCCCGATACCGCCGAAATTTGCGGCTGTAATGGCGTCTGCAAAGGTAAAATTATCACCGCGATCACAACATCGGGCCTCACCACGATCGAAGCGGTGCGCGCCAAAACCAAAGCCTCCTCGTCCTGCGGTTCCTGCACCGGCCTGGTCGAATCGCTGTTGAAATCCACACTCGGCGAGGCGTATGCACCGGTCGCCGTCAAGCCCCTGTGCCCATGCACCACCCTGCCGCATGACGAGGTGCGCCGCCGCATCACGGGGGGTGCGCTAAAATCCATTCCCGCAGTTATGCAAGCACTTGGATGGCGCACACCGGATGGCTGCGCGTCCTGCCGCCCGGCCCTTAATTATTATCTGATCTGCGCGTGGCCCGGCGACTATGTCGATGATGCGCAGTCACGCTTCGTCAATGAACGCATGCATGCCAACATCCAAAAGGATGGGACTTTCTCAGTTGTGCCCCGCATGTGGGGCGGGCTAACCAATTCGCGCGAATTGCGCGCCATCGCTGATGTGGTCGATAAATATTCAATCCCCGAGGTCAAAATCACCGGCGGCCAGCGGATCGACATGCTCGGTGTCAAACGTGAAGACCTGACCAATGTCTGGCGTGACCTCAATGAGGCCGGACTGGTCTCCGGCCACGCCTACGGTAAGGCGCTGCGCACCGTCAAAACCTGCGTCGGTTCCGAATGGTGCCGTTTTGGCACCCAAAATTCCACTGCAATGGGTGTCGCGCTTGAGCGAATGTCTTGGGGCTCCTGGACGCCCCATAAATTCAAAATGGCCGTCTCCGGCTGCCCCCGTAATTGCGCTGAATCCAGCATCAAGGATTTCGGTGTGATCGCGACCGATGCCGGTTGGGATCTGATGGTCGGCGGCAATGGCGGCATCAAGCTGCGCGGCACCGACATGCTCTGCAAAGTCACCACCGATGCTGAGGTTATCGAATATTGCGCCGCTTTCATGCAGCTCTATCGCGAGGAAGCCCGGTATCTCGAACGCACCGCACCCTGGATCGAGCGCGTCGGCATCGCGTATGTGCGCCAGCGCATCGTCGAGGATCATCCAGGCCGCGGCGATCTCGCTTCCCGCTTCCACGCGGCACAGCGTTTCGCCCAGTTCGACCCCTGGGCCGAGCAATCCACCGGCCCGGAACCGGCGCAATACAGCCACGTCGCGGCGTTAGTATGATGGACGGCATGATGACCGAAGGCGCGTTTGTCGATATCGGCGGGCTTGATGACATTCCGCTCCGCGGTGCGCGCACCGTCACCACCGCGCATGGCATTATCGCCATCTTTCGCACGGGCGATAATGCCGTTTTCGCGCTGCACGATCAATGCCCGCATCGCGGTGGCCCGATCAGCCAAGGCATCGTCCATGGCCACGGTGTCACCTGTCCGCTGCATGGTTGGGTATTTTCGCTCGAATCCGGTGCCGCCATCGGCGAGGACGCCCCTTGCATCGCGCGCTTCCGCACCCGCATCGAGGAGCGCCGCATCCTGCTCGATATCGCCGGCCCGATCCGCGCCGCATGAACACCACCTGCCCCTATTGCGGGGTCGGCTGCGGGCTGATCGCAGGGCCTGGCGGCCTCACCGGCGATGCCGCGCATCCGGCCAATCGCGGCAAGCTTTGCGTCAAAGGGGCAACACTCAGCCTCACGCTCGATGACCGTGACCGCCTGACCACCCCCACCATCGGCGGTCGCGCCGTCCCCTGGTCCGAAGCGCTCGATCACGCAGCCCATCGTTTCGCCCGCGCAATCGCCGAGCATGGGCCGGACTCCGTCGCGTTTTACGTCTCCGGCCAGTTCCTGACCGAGGATTACTATGTCGCGAACAAGCTGATGAAGGGGTTTATTGGCAGCGGCAATATCGACACCAACTCCCGCCTCTGTATGGCAAGCCCGGTTGCCGCCCATATCCGGGCCTTTGGTGAAGACATCGTCCCTGGAACCTACGCCGATTTTGACGAAGCCGATCTTATTTTGCTCGCCGGCGCCAACGCGGCCTGGTGCCACCCGGTTCTGTTCCAGCGCGCGCTGCATGCCCGCGCAACGCGCGGCACCAAAATCATCGCGATCGATCCGCGCCGCAGCGCCACCGCAGAACTCGCCGATCTACACATCCCGATCACCCCAGGCGGCGATCTCGCTTTGTTTGCAGCCCTGCTCGATGGTTGCGCAAAACGCCACGCGCTCGATCATCACTTCATCGCCACCCACACCACCGGGTTTGACGCGGCGCTGATCGCCGCGCGCGCCACCCATCACGGGATCGATGATACCATCTTCAACCAATTGGCCGAACTTGTCGCCACCACGCCGCGCATGGTCACCGCCTTCTCGCAGGGCATAAATCAATCCGAGACTGCAACGGATACCATCAACGCCATCATCAATCTGCACCTCGCCACCGGGCGTATCGGCAAGCCAGGTGCCACGGTCTTTTCCCTCACCGGCCAACCGAATGCGATGGGTGGGCGCGAGGTCGGCGGGCTTGCCAACCAACTGGCATCGCATCTTGCATTCGATAATCCGGCCCATCACGATTTGCTCCGGCGCTTTTGGCAGGCGCCCAACCTCGCGCCGCATCCCGGCCTGAAAGCCATTGAGTTGTTCGATGCCGTGCATCAAGGTCGCATCCAAGCGATCTGGATCGCCGGCACCAACCCCGCCGAATCCCTACCGCAGAGCAACTTTATCCGCGGGGCGTTAGAACGCTGCCCCACAGTCATCGCCGCCGATTGCTGGCCGACTGCCACCACAGCGCGCGCCCATATCGTGCTGCCCGCTGCCGGCTGGTCGGAAAAAGACGGCACCGTCACAAATTCCGAACGCCTGATCTCGCGTCAGCGCGCCTTTCGCGCAGCCCCCGGCGATGCAAAGCCGGATTGGTGGATGTTCACCGAACTCGCCCGCCGCCTCGGCCACGGTGCCGCGTTTGACTTCGCAAACCCAGCCGCCATTTTTCGTGAGCACGCGGCCCTCTCCACCTTTGAAAATAACGGCGCGCGCCTGTTTGATCTCGGCCCGCTCGCCACGATCCCCGACGAGGATTACGACGCGCTGCGCCCCCTGCACTGGCCGATCACCGCCGGCGACCAACGCCTGTTCACTGAGGGTGGCTTCAGTACGCCAGACCGCCGCGCCCGCTTTGTGGCGGTCGCCCCAATAGCGCAAACGCCAGTGGCGCAATCCCCAGTAGCAACAAGCGTTATCACCCTGAACACCGGCCGCCTACGCGATCAATGGCACACCATGACCCGCACCGGACGGATCCCCGCCTTAATGGCCCATCGCGACGCGGCCACGCTCGACCTCGCCCCGCCCGACGCCGAACGCCATGGCATCGCCACCGGCGATCTGGTCGAGCTCTCCAGTGCTCACGGCACCATTATTTTGCCGGTCCGGCTCGATGCCGCTCAGAGTGTGGGCACGGGCTTCGCCCCCATCCATTGGACCGGCGATCAAGGGAGTGCCGGCACCATCAACCGCCTCATTGGTCCGGCGCGTGACCCGCTATCCGGCGAACCCGCTTTCAAACACGGCCAAGTCAGCGTCAGAACAGTCGAACCAATCTGGCACGGCATCGCGCTGTGCCGCAACGCCTCCATCGCCCGAATTAACCCCGCAATCGGTGCCGTCTGGTCGCGCAGCCCGCGCGATGGTGGGCTAATCCAGCTCCGCTTTACCGGCACAACGGCACTGCCCCCCGGCGCCACCAGCCGCGCGGTCGCTGCCGCTTTGCTCGACCTGCCGGATACGATTGAAATCGTCGATTATACCGACGTCAAGCAAGGCGTGTTTCGCCTCGCAGCGCTGCACGGCAGCACCCTTTTGCTCCTGCTTCATGTGGCGCGTGATCGCGCCACTCTTCCCACCAGCGGGGCGCGCGATCGCGCCGCTTTGCCCACGGTTGAGGCGCTGGAACAGCGCTTCAGCCAAACCACCACCCCGCTCGACGCCGGTGCGCTCCTCATCGGTCGCGGCGCCACCCGGGCCGTTTGCGCTGGCCGCGTGATCTGCGTCTGCCATCAGGTCACCGAACCCGCGATCCGCGCTGCCATCGCCGCCAATCACCTCACCACGATTGACGCGATCGGTGCCGCCACCAAAGCCGGCACCGGCTGCGGTTCCTGCGTCTCCGACCTTAAGGGATTCCTTCGCCATGAACTCGTCGCTGCCGAATAACACCGCACTATCCCCGGTCATTCTCGCGGGTGCTGGTCCTGGTGATCCGGACCTCCTGACGGTCAAGGCTCTGCGCGCCATCACCGAGGCGGATATTATCCTGCACGACGCGCTGGTTGACCCGCGCATCCTCGCCCTCGCCACCGGCAAGCTCATCAATGTCGGCAAACGCTGCGGTCGCCACGCGCTGAAGCAATCCGAAATCTGCGCGCTGCTCGTGCAGGAGGCGCGCACCGGTGCGCGCGTGCTCCGGCTGAAGGGGGGAGACCCAATGATTTTCGGTCGCACCAACGAAGAAATCGCAGCTCTGCGCACAGCCGGCATCAATCTCACCATCATCCCCGGCATCACCGCTGCCACCGCCGCTGCCGCAACACTCGAGGCATCGCTCACCGCCCGCGATGTGGCCCGCAGCGTCACCTTCATCACCGGCCACGCCAGCGATGGCGGTTTGCCTGAACAGGATTGGGCGGCGCTCGCCCGCCTGCACGGCACCATCGCCTTCTATATGGGTGCGCGTCACGCGGGCCAGATTGCAGACCGACTGATCGAAGCCGGGCTCGACCCCGCCACACCCGGCATGATCGTGATGAATATCAGCCGGGCCGATGAAACGCACCGCACCGCCCGCCTGATTGACCTTGCTGACGGTCTCGCCTCCGACGATCTAACATCGCCTGCCCTAATTTTGATCGGCGCCGGGCTCGATGTTGCGCGCAAGCCTGCGCGCCCGCTGATCCGCCGGGTGAAACTCCACGTTTGACGCCGCATCTTCGCGGAAAAACAGAATCCGAATTGCCGCACGCTGGCCTGCGGGCGCGCGCCTACGGCCCCTACGTCAAATGCCTCATACCGCAACGGCCCTGGCTTGGGCTTACTGCAGAAGCGCTCATCCAGCGTCGGGTGGCGGCAATTTTGGGGGATTGAGATGATAAAGCGAACCGTTGAGACAATGCAGCGTGCGAGCCAAACCAAGCGAAGCATCGCGTGGGCGGCCTTGCTGCTGGGCACCACAATGATGAGTGCGGCACCCATGGCACGAGCGGCGCAGCCGGTGGTCAAGGTTGGGGTGCTGCAGTCCCTATCAGGCACCATGGCAATCAGCGAAGTGCCGCTGGAGCGCGCTGAGCTGCTGGCCATCGATCAGATCAACGCCCATGGCGGGGTCTTGGGGCACAAGATTGTGCCGGTGCTGGAGGACGGCGCGTCCGAACCCTCGACTTTTGCGCAAAAAGCAACGCAATTGATCGAGCAGGATAAGGTCGTCACCGTGTTCGGCGGTTGGACCTCAGCGAGCCGCAAAGCAATGTTGCCGGTGTTCCAGAAATTCCACAATTTGCTCTGGTATCCAGTGCAATTTGAAGGCAATGAATGCTCGCCCAACATCATGTATTCAGGCGCACAGCCAAACCAGCAAGCGCTGCCGGCGCTGAAATGGGCGGAGCAAAAAGGCTACAAGAAATATTTCCTGTTGGGTTCGGATTATGTATATCCGCGCACGGCGAATTTAATTCTGCGCAAGCATATTCTGCACGATAAATTGCAAGTGGTCGGCGAGGATTATGTGCCGTTGGGCGGCACAGATTTCAGCGGCGTGATCGCCAAGATCGAGCAAGCCAAACCCGATATCATCATCAACACGCTGAATGGCGATTCCAATGTCAGCTTCTTCAAGCAATTGGCGGCAGCAGGAATCACACCGGCGAAGCTCCCCATTATGAGCTTTTCGATAGCGGAGCCAGAAGCAAAAGCGATGGGGCCAAGCTTGCTCGCAGGCAGTTACACCTCATGGAATTATTTCATGAGCTTGCCGAACAAGACCAATCTAGCCTTTGTCAAAGCCTATCAAGCCAAATACGGCAAGGGCGCTGTGGTCGATGATCCGATGGTGCATGGCTATGTCGATGTGTATATCTGGAAAGCCGCCGTCGAAAAGGCCAAAAGTTTTGATCCAACCAAAGTGCGTGATGCAGCGGTGACTTTGCCTTATATGAAAACGCCACTAGGCATGGTCAAGTTTGCCGATAATCAAAGCCTGATCCAGACCGGCTATATCGGCAAGTTGCAACCGGATGGACAGTTCAAAATTGTCTGGAAATCACCGGGGCTGATCCAGCCGCAGCCTTATGATCCGCTGACATTCCCTGGCAAAACCTGCAAGCTGCATTAATCGTTGAAGGCCGCGACGCTCAGCGTCGCGGTCAGAGGATTTGTCGATGACAGAAACCGCCTTCGTGCTGGGTCAGTTTTTCAACGGCCTGTCGGTCGCGTCGTTATTTGTGCTGGCGGCCCTGGGCCTTGCCCTCAGCTTCGGGCTGATGCGCGTGATCAATATGGCCCAGGGCGAGATGCTGATGATGGGCGGCTATTTCGCCTATCTCACGCTGCATGTGGTGCCAGGACCACTCGGCATTTTGGTGGCGATGCCGGTCGCCTTCATCGGAGCCGGGCTGATCGGCGCATTGTTAGAAGTGACCGTTATCAAGCGGCTCGCCGCCCGCCCGTTAGATACGCTGCTGGCAACATGGGGCGTCAGCCTGATCTTTCAGCAAGGAGCACGCAATCTATTCGGGGCCATCGGGGTCGATGTGGTGGCACCGCATTGGCTGGACCACACCGTCTCAATCACCCATGGAATGCTGGCCGGACTGACCCTGCCGGTCACACGATTATTCATCATGGCGATTGCCGCCCTCGTGTTGGCGGGGCTAGGCTTGCTGCTCACCCGCACACGGGTGGGGCTTTACGTGCGCGCGGTCAACCAGGATCGTCCCATTGCCGCAGCGATGGGCATTAATGGGCGCCGGATCGACATGCTGGTATTTGCGCTCGGCACCGGCATCGCCGGCATGGCCGGGGTGGTATTGGCCTTGTTAGGCCCGGTGACGCCGTCAGTCGGCCAGAGCTATATTGTCCCAGCCTTTTTGGTGGTGATCCTGGGCGGGCTGGGCAGCTTGACCGGAACGGCGATTGCCTCGGTCATGGTCGGCCTCATTTCAGCCTTTGCCCAGATTTTCGTTGATGTCAGCGTCGCGCAAGTGCTGCTTTTGGTGTTCGTGGTATTGTTCCTGCAGGTGCGGCCTCAAGGTGTGATTGCAATCAAAAGCCGGGCGTTGGATGGCTGAGATGATCGATTTCACACAACGGCGCACACAAATTGGCCTCGGATTGGCTTCAGTGGCGTTAGGCGTCATCGCGCCTTCGGTCGTCGATGGCTATACCCTGATGTTGCTCTCGCGATTTTTGGCGATGGCGATTTTGGCGTTAGGCATCGGGCTGATCTGGGGCCAAGGCGGGGTGTTGAGCCTGGGACAAGGGGTGTTTTTTGGGCTGGGTGGTTATGCCCTCGCCATGCATATGAAATTAGCCGGGGTCACCGCGCAGAACTTGCCAGATTTCATGGTCTGGAGCGGGGTTGCCAAATTGCCGTTGCTCTGGTTACCGTTTCGCTCAGGCATTTTTTCCGTCTTGGCGGTGGTGCTGGTGCCAGGGGTGATTGCGGCGGGATTTTCCTGGGCGGTGTTTCGCCGCCGGATCGGTGGGGTCTATTTTGCGTTGATCACCCAGGCTTTGGCGCTCGCCTTCGCCACATTGCTGGTGAGCGAACAATCATTGACCGGCGGCTTTAATGGCTTAACCAATTTCTCAACCCTATTTGGCCTCAGCACCACCAGTAACGGCTTTGCGCTCGGGTTGTACTACACCACGTTGCTCGGAACGGTGCTCGGTTATTTGGGATTGCGATGGCTGATGGCAAGCCGGTTCGGCCTCGTGCTCCGCGCAACGCGCGATGGCGAAAACCGGGTGCGATTTTTAGGCTATGACCCCACACCCTATAAGGTCGTCGCCTTCACCCTGGCCGCAATGTTAGCAGGTATTGGCGGCGCCCTGTTCACCCTGGCAGCGGGCGTGATCTCGCCGGCGATGGTCGGGGTGGTGCCCTCCATCGAAATGGTCGTTTACGTGGCATTGGGCGGGCGCAATGCGCTGTGGGGCGCGATTGCCGGCACGTTGCTGGTCAGCTTTGCCAAAGAGCAGATCAGCTCAGCTTTGCCCTCGCTTTGGCTCTATGCGTTGGGATTATTGTTTGTGTTGGTGGTCAGTTTTCTGCCGCAGGGCGTCGCCGGCTTGTTTGACCCCGAGGCCGGCGGCTGGACGCAGCGGTTGCGTTTACTCCGCCTGCGGGTATTGCGCCAAGGGGGAGCTGGATGATCACGCATCCGATCCCAGGGCCGCTTTTGCTGGTTGAAGATTTGGTCGTTGAGTTTGACGGATTTCGTGCCTTGGGCGGGGTTAATTTGGCCGTCCCGCCGGGGCATTTACGGATTTTGATTGGACCAAACGGGGCCGGAAAATCCACACTTTGTGATGCGATTATCGGTCGCGTGCCAACGCATTCAGGACAAGTCCTGTTCAAGGATGCCGTGATCACCCATTTGGCCGAGCATGAGATTGTCCGGCGGGGTATTTGCCGAAAATTTCAAGCGCCCGGCGTGCTCGCGAATTTGACGGTCGCGCAGAATCTCGCGTTAGCCGCGCGGCGCGACCGGGCATGGTGGCGCGGATTGACCGGCGCGGCCCCAGCATCCGAACGCGAGCGGGTTGAAGAGATTCTAGCCCTGGTCAATTTGACCGAGCGGCGGGAAACCCTGGCAGGGCGGCTCGCGCATGGCGAGATGCAATGGCTGGAGATCGGCATGGTGGTCGCAACCGATGCCGATTTGCTGCTCCTTGATGAGCCAACAGCGGGCATGGGCCCCGCAGACACAGCGCGAACGGCGGACCTGATCAAATCGCTGTTAGGGCGGCATGCGGTGGTGGTGATCGATCACGATATGAGTTTTATCGAGGCGTTGGATGGGCCAGTGACGGTGCTGCATCAGGGGCAAATTTTGGCCGAGGGGAGTGTGGCGGAGATCCGGGCCGATGCCGAGGTGCGAGCGGTATATTTGGGGAGGACGAAGGATGCTGCTCACGCTTGATAAGGTGAGTGCCGCCTATGGTCAAAGCCGGGTGCTGTGGGATGTGGATTTGGCCGTGCCAGCAGGCGGCGCCTTGGCGTTGATCGGGCGCAACGGGGTGGGCAAAACCACGCTGCTCAATGCGATCATGGGAATTCACAAAATTATTTCAGGATGCTTGACCTTCGATGGTGTGGTGATGACCGGAATGGCGTCCTACCAGCGCGCGCGGGCGGGCATCGGCTATGTGCCGCAAGGGCGCCATGTGTTTTCGCACCTCACAGTGGCCGAGAATTTGGCAACGGGCTTGGCCGCGTTGGACCGGCGGGTGGGTGCTGAGCGCCGGATTCCAGACTATGTGTATGACATGTTCCCAAAATTAACGACTATTGCGGGGCGCAAGGCGGGGTTTCTCTCCGGCGGCGAACAGCAACAATTGGCGATTGGGCGAGCACTCGCCGGTCGGCCAACGCTGCTCCTGCTCGATGAACCGACGGAGGGGATTCAGCCGAGCGTGGTGCAGGAAATCGAGCAGGCTCTCCGCCGGATCAGGGCGGAGCTGGGCGTGACGATTGTGATTGTTGAGCAATATCTCGATTTCGCCTGGAGCTTTGCCGAGCGCTATGCGGTGATGCAGCGTGGCCGCATCGTGCGCGAAGGCAACACGGCGGACGAGCAAGCGGATGAGATAGCCCATTTGGTGAATATCTGATCTTCCGCTCGCCCTTCACGGCTTCCATTCAACTTCGCCGCGCCAGCGCGCCAACCGCCAGGGCCGCTGCCGAGGCTCGATTTTCAACGCCGAGTTTCACAAAAATCTGCTCCAGATGTTTGTTCACGGTGCGTGGGCTGATGCCCAGAATATCAGCGATGTCGCGGTTGGATTTACCACGCGCGATCCAGATCAGCACTTCGGCTTCGCGGGTGGTGAGCGAGAGAAAATCGCGCAGAAAAGCCTCGTCTTGGCCAGGGTTTTGTTCGCGCAGCCGGAACAAGAATTCGTTGGGTCCAGTGCGGCTCAAATAGGCAATGCTAATGATTTTACGGCCATGGGTGATGGGCGTTTCGGTGGTCAGGCTCGCAGGGTCCGATTGCAGGCGGGTGACCAGTGGTTTGGGCAGGGCAAAAGATGTTAGAGCTTGCGCGTCCGCAATCAAGGCGGCGGCTTGCGGCGTGCACCAAATCAGCGTGCCGCTAGCATCAACGGCGGCCAGGAACCGGCCCGTGGCGTCAAGGGCGGCACGCGTGCGCGTCGCCGTGCGGGCATTGCCGAGATGCACGCGAATGCGCGCGAGCAATTCATCAAGAACAATGGGCTTGGCCACGTAATCAACGCCGCCAGCCTCCAGGCCGCGCACAACGTCTTGGGTGTCCGAGAGGCCGGTCATGAAAATCACCGGGATGTCTTGCAGCACAGGGTCGGCTTTGAGGCGGCGGCAGGTCTCAAAGCCATCAAGCCCAGGCATCACCGCGTCAAGCAGGATCAAATCAGGGGTGATGCGGCTGAGCAGGCGCAGCGCCGCGTCGCCGCCGGTCGCAACGAGCACGGTCATCCCGGCATGATCGAGAGCGCGCGTGAGAAAACCGAGCGTGTCGGGCGTGTCATCGACAACAAGGATGGTATCGCGCTTAGCGATTGGATTAATGCTGTTCGTCACGAGGCGGACTCATCCTGAGTAATGGCGGCTTCAAGCAGGGCGGTGAGGCGGCTGAGGTCAAATTGATCGACCAGCGTTTGCAACATGGCAATAAAGGGCTGGGCGGTTGGCGTGCGCGCCGCGATTTCAGCAAGCCGTGCGGTCATGGCACTAACATAGCCGATATGCGCGAGTTCGAGCAGATCAGCAAGGTCTTGGCGTGCGGGGCGGCTCGGTGGCGTGGTGATCGCGGCTGGGCTGTCAATCCAGTCCAGGGCAAGCAGCGTGCCGATTTGATCGAGCAGCGCACGAATATCGGTGGGCTTGGCAAGGAAGGCGTCATGAGGTTGCGGGCGTTCGGTCGTTTTCAATTCATGCAGGTTGGCTGAGAGCATAATGATGCGCAAAGCATCGGGCGATTGGCGCGGGGTGGCACGCAGGATGGCAGCAACATCCCAACCGGACAGGCCGGGCATCGAAACATCCAGAATGGCAAGGTCCGGCTCATGGTCGCGCGCGCAGGCAAGGCCGGTGGGGCCATCGGGCGCGGTGTTGAGGGTAAAGCCCAGCGGAATCAGAATTTCGCGCAGCAAATCAAGATGGGCAGGGTCATCATCAATCGCGAGGATGGAGCGGCGCGGGCCTGCATAAGCCAGAGGGCGGCGTTCGGCGCGCGCCGCGTTCGCATCATCATGCGGCGATGCAAGCGCGGTGGCCAGCAGTAGGCGCAGGCGAAATTCGCTGCCTTGCCCTTCATGGCTATCCACGGTGAGATCACCGCCGAGGATTTGGGTGAGCAGTTTGCTAATGGTCAGACCAAGGCCGGTGCCAGGGATGCTGGCATGGTTGGCATGGCGGCCACGCTCAAACGGCTCAAAAATGCGGCTCAGATCATCAGGCCGGATACCGATGCCGGTATCGCGAATGGTAAACTCCGCAACCTCACTGCGAAAGCGCAGCCGAAGCGTGATGCTGCCAGCTTGGGTATATTTGATCGCGTTGGAGAGCAGATTGAGCAGAATCTGCCGCAAGCGCTTTTCGTCGGTGTACACAAAGCGGGGCAGGGTGGGCGGGCGATCATCAATAAAGCTCAGATTTTTGGCAGCGGCCTGCAAGCGGAACATATCGCTGATTTGATCCAGGAATTCAGCAAGATTGACCCGGTCTCGGTGCAGTTGGAGTGAACCGCTCTCGATTTTGGCAATATCGAGCAAGCCATCAACAAGATTGGAAAGATGCTCAGCACTGCGCCGAATAATCCGGGCCGCATCCGCCGGCTCAATCGCACCGGCGCGCTCCAGCAATTGGGCGTAGCCGGACACGGCATTGAGTGGTGAACGAATTTCGTGAATCACCCCAACAATATAGCGGCTTTTGGCAAGATTGGCTGATTCGGCAACCTCTTTTGCCGCTTGCAACGCCGCATCCGTGCGGTCATGGGCTTCGATCTCGGCCATCAGCATCTCGGTTTGCCGATGGCTCTCAGCTTCAGCAGCGCGGCGGCTGGCATGGGCCAGCACTAACAGCCAGGCAACGATCGCGAAGATAATGAACAAAGCCGCAAAAACAGCCCCCAGCCGGTCATTGATCGCGGTGCGGGCGGCGGGCGCCAGCCGGTCAATTTCAAAGCCAATCAGCAGCAGGAGCGACAGGCTCGCCACGGTGAACAGCGTGAGCACGCCGATAAAAGGGCCAATCCGACTGTCCGGGCTCAGGCGCGGGCGCAGCCTCAGTTGCGCGAGCAGCCGGTTAAGGCCGGTATTGAGATGGGCGCCGAACGGCGCTTGGGGTTTGCAAACATCATGGCAGCGCGCTTCCAGCGAACAGCAGAGCGAACAAATCGGCCCACGATAGGCAGGGCAGGCGGCCATATCGGGCGTTTCATAGCTATTATCACAAACAATGCAGCGCTGGCTCGCCGGCTGCGGGCCGCTCGGGTTGAGCGGTTGGCGGGCCAGATAGGTGCGCCCGCCGGTCGCCCAAGCGATAACCGGGGATGCAATCAGCGCGACCGCAAGCCCGCCGAACGGCGCGAGCGCATGCGCGGTGACGCCGAGCAGGCCGAGGCTCATCAAGGTCGAGGTGAGCACCGAGAGAGCCATCGCACCAACGCCAACCGGATTAATATCATGCAAATAAGCCCGCTTGAATTCAATGCCAGGCGGGCTGAGGCCAAGCGGCTTGTTGATGATCAGATCGGCGGCCACGGCCCCAAGCCAACCAATTGCAAAATTGGCGTAAATACCAAGAATACTGCCAATGATCCGGTAAATGCCAATTTCCATCAATAGCAACGACAGGCCGATATTAAACGCAACCCACACAACGCGGCCCGGATGGGCATGGGTCAGGCGCGAGAAAAAATTCGACCACGCGATTGACCCGGCATAAGCATTGGTCACGTTGATTTTGAGCTGGCAGGTGACCACGAAAATGAGCGTCAACGCGGCGGCGAGCAGAGGCGCGTGAAACACGTCGAGAAAGGCAAGATGATACAAAATGGCCGGCTGCGCACTCTCAAACGCGCTGGCACCGGCTTGCAACGCGAGAAAAGCGAGGAATGAACCAGCGGCAAGTTTCGCGCAGCCAATCAGCACCCAGCCCGGTCCCGCGATCAGCAGAGCGCTCCACCAGCGCACCCGGTTATCGGCGGTCACCTCCGGCAGGAAGCGCAGATAATCAACCTGCTCGCCAATTTGCGGCAGCAGCGAGAGCAAAACCGAGGCCGCCATGCCAAAGGGCAGCAGCGCCAAATGCTCGGTATGGTGCAGGCCAGGAAAATGGCTCCAGGCGATCAGATTAGCGCGGTGATGCCAAGCGAGCCACCCTAAGGGCACAAATTGCAACAGCAGCCAGAGCGGCTGGGTCCAGGCTTGCAGCCGGGTGATCGCGCGAATGCCAAAGGCGGCAATCGGCAAAACCGCAAGAGCGCTGATAATATGGGCAATCCAAGGCGGGATGCCGAGCACCATGGTGATCGCTTCGGACATGATGCTGGCTTCAATGGCGAACAGGATGAAGGTGAACGAGGCATAAATCAACGATGTAATGGTCGAGCCAATATAACCAAAGCCCGCACCCCGCGTGAGCAAGTCAACATCAACACCATTGCGCGTGGCCGCCAGGCAAATCGGCAAGCCGAGCGCAAACATCAAAACACCCACAGCAATGATCGCCGCCATGGCATTGGCGAAGCCAAAGCTCAGCGTAATCGCGCCGCCAATCGCTTCGCAGGCCAGGAACGAAATCGCCCCCAGCGCCGTATTCCCCACACTCAGCGCGGACCAGCGCCGCGCTTGGGTTGCGGTGAACCGCAGTGCAAAATCCTCCCAGGTTTGGTTCGCGACCCATTGATTATATCGCCGTCGCTCATGGATCACTTTCTGATATCGGGTCATCCCGCTAGGCTGACGAAACTTTGGCCCGCTGCCAAGAGCAAAAACGGGTCTATGGGTCAAATGGCGCATGGACGATGCTGAGCGACTATGCCATCCTGCGTCGATGGATGCTGTGGCGATGGCGCAACGCTCGGTGGGGTCGATTGGTTTTGCCGTGTGCAAACGTGAGGCACAGACGGTTATGGCACGGCTCTATCAAGCGGGGGCCTTGCGCCTGCGCCTGGTGCGCGCCGAGCAGGAGAATTTTGCCACGGCGGTCTTACTCAATACCGGTGGCGGCATCGCGGGCGGTGACCGGCTTGATATCGATATTGCAACAGGCATCGATACCCGGCTGATCATCAGCACCCAGGGGGCGGAACGGGTCTATCGCGCCAGCGCCCTGGATGATCCAGCGCGGATCGATGTCCGATTGGTGGTGGCCGAAGGGGCGGTGGTGGAGTTTTTGCCGCAGGAAACAATCTTGTTCGATCAAGCCGCCCTGACCCGCCAAACCCGCGTCGAAATCGCCGGGGCAGGGCGATATCTCGGGGTGGAATCGCTGGTGTTCGGTCGTGCGGCAATGGGCGAGATTGTGCAGCACTTGGATTTTTCGGACCGGCTCGAGATTATTCGCGATGGTCGAGTGGTGTTTTTGGATCGGCTTTGCCCACCGCAGGATTTTCAACAGGCGCAGAGCCATAGCGCGATGTTGGGCGGAGCAAGGGCGATGGCGACAATTCTGCTGGCAGACATCGATGCGGAGCAATGGTTAGTCGCCGTGCGGGCGGCCTTGGGCGCTGAGCAGGCAGGCGCCAGCGCTTGGAATCAGCTCCTGGTGGTGCGTATTTTGGCACAAAGCGGCGAAGCGCTGCGCATGCTGGTGCGGCGCGTGCTCAATGTGCTGCGCGAAGGACGGGCCATGCCGAGGGTTTGGGGATGCTAGGGCACTCAAAGGGCGCAAAATCATGAACCTGTCACCACGCGAAAAGGACAAACTACTGATCGCCATGGCCGCCATCGTGGCCCGGCGGCGCCTAGAGCGTGGGATCAAGCTGAACTACCCAGAAGCCATCGCCCTGATCACCGATTTTGTGGTGGAAGGAGCGCGCGATGGGCTGAGCGTCGCTCAGTTGATGGAACAGGCGGCTCATGTGGTGAGCCGCGCACAAATCATGGACGGGATCGCCGAGATGATCCACGATGTGCAAGTCGAAGCAACCTTTCCCGATGGCACCAAACTGGTGACCGTTCACGAACCGATACGGTGAGGCTGTCATGATCCCAGGTGAAATTATCTGTGCCGCTGGCGAGATCACGCTGAATGAAGGGCGCGCCCGCTTGAGTTTGTCGGTGGCCAACGCAGGGGATCGCCCGATCCAGGTCGGCAGCCATTATCATTTCGCTGAAACCAATCAAGCTCTGCACTTTGATCGGGCGGCAGCGCATGGGTTTCGCCTCGATATTCCAGCCGGCACGGCAGTGCGGTTTGAACCAGGACAGACCCGCAGCGTGACGTTAGTGGCCTTGAGCGGCGCCCGAATTATGTATGGTTTTCGTGGCCTGGTCATGGGAGATTTGTGATGGGAGATTTGTGATGGGAAAATTGTGATGGTGAGCCTGTCGCGCCGCGCCTATGCGGACATGTTCGGCCCCACCGTCGGTGATCGCGTGCGGCTTGCCGATACCAATTTGTTCGCGGAGGTGGAGCAGGATTTTACCATCTATGGTGAAGAGGTAAAATTCGGTGGCGGCAAAGTCATTCGCGATGGCATGGGCCAATCCCAACGCAGCCAGGCCGAGGGCGCGGCTGATACCGTCATCACCAATGCCATGATCATCGATCATTGGGGCATCGTGAAAGCCGATATTGCCATCATTGATGGCCGGATCAGCGCCATTGGCAAAGCGGGTAATCCCGACATCCAGCCCGGTGTTTCCATCATCATCGGGCCAGGAACCGAGATCATCGCAGGCGAAGGCAAAATCATCACGGCTGGCGGCATTGATGCGCATATCCATTTCATCTGTCCACAGCAAGTGGAGGAAGCCATCGCGTCAGGAATCACCACCATGCTCGGCGGTGGCACCGGCCCCGCCACCGGCACGGCGGCAACAACCTGCACGCCGGGGCCATTCCATTTGGCACGCATGCTGCAAGCCGCAGAAGGCTTCCCGGTCAATCTGGGCTTCGCGGGCAAGGGCAACGCCTCGCGCCCGGCAGCCCTTGAAGAGATGGTGCGCGCCGGCGCCTGCGCCTTAAAACTGCACGAGGATTGGGGCACCACGCCTGCCGCCATCGATAACTGCTTGTCAGTCGCCGACCGCTTTGATGTGCAAGTGATGATCCATAGCGACACGCTGAACGAAAGCGGCTTCGTCGAAGACACGATCGCTGCCTTCAAGGGCCGCACCATCCATGCATTCCATACCGAAGGCGCCGGCGGCGGGCACGCGCCCGATATTATCAAGGTCGCGGGCTTGGCCAACGTGCTGCCAAGCTCCACCAATCCAACCCGGCCCTATACCGTGAATACCATAGACGAGCATTTAGACATGCTGATGGTGTGCCATCATCTCGATCCCTCGATCCCCGAGGATTTAGCCTTCGCCGAGAGCCGCATTCGCAAAGAGACAATTGCCGCCGAAGATATTCTGCATGATTTAGGGGCGTTATCGATGATGTCGTCGGACAGTCAGGCGATGGGCCGGGTCGGTGAAGTGATCCTGCGCACTTGGCAGACAGCGCATAAAATGAAATCACAGCGCGGCGCGCTCTCGGGTGACAACGCCGCCGATAATCAGCGCATCAAGCGCTATATCGCCAAATATACCATCAATCCGGCCATCGCGCATGGCTTAGCGCGCCATGTCGGCTCGGTCGCGGTGGGCAAGCTTGCCGATTTGATCGTGTGGAATCCTGCATTTTTTGGCGTCAAGCCTGATTTGGTGATCAAAGGCGGAACCATTGCCTTCGCCATGATGGGTGACCCCAACGCCTCCATCCCAACACCGCAGCCGGTGCATGCGCGGCCCATGTTCGGTGCCTTTGGCCGCGCGATGGCCGCGAGTTGCATCAGTTTTATCTCCCAAGCCGCACTCAGCGATGGGATCGGGCACCGTCTGGGTCTGGAGCGCATGCTATGTGCAGTCGAGAATACCCGCGGCGGAATCAGCAAAAAAGACATGATCCATAATGATGCAACACCGCAAATCGAGGTCGACCCCGAGACCTATGAGGTGCGCGCCGATGGCGAATTATTGACCTGCGCACCAGCAGAGACGCTGCCAATGACGCAGCGTTATTTCCTATTTTAAGGATGCCCCTGATGATGCGCGCAGACCGCGTGATCCCTTGCGGAACCTGGCAGATTGGGCAGGCGGTTGATATAATCACGCTCGATTACGATCGCCGCTACCGGCGGCGCATAAGGCTGCGCACCGATACCGGCACCGAATTACTATTGGATTTGCCGGAAGCCACCCATCTGCGCGAGGGCGATGCGCTCGATTGTGGGGCGGATGGGTTGGTGCGGGTGGTGGCAGCCCAGGAGCCGATTGCTGAGATCACCGGTGATCCAGCCTTACTCATCAGATTGGCTTGGCATCTGGGCAATCGGCATCTGGATGTCGCCTTTGGCGAAGGCACGTTGGTCATCCGGTCCGATCATGTGATCGAGGCGATGGTGCGTGGCTTGGGCGCGCAGGTGCAACGGCTTGAAGCACCGTTTGATCCGGAATCCGGGGCCTATGCGCATGATCATGGCTGAGGCGCTGGTGCAATTAATGACCTGGCTGTCGCCCAGCTTCCCAACGGGCGGCTTCGCTTATTCCCACGGGTTGGAATGGGCGGTCGAGGCCGGGGCGGTCGCTGACGGGCCCGCTTTGCGCACATGGTTAGAAGCCGCGCTGGTCGCGGGTGCCGCGCGCAATGATGCGATTTTGCTGCGCCATGCTTATCGCAGCCATGCTTATCGCGGCGATGATGAGGCGGTATTGGCCGAGATCGCGCAAGCCTTGGCCCCTAGCCGCGAACTGGCCGCTGAGACGATGCAGCAAGGGGCGGCGTTCGGCCTCGCGTCGGCGCCTTGGAATGAAGCCGCAGCACCGTCCCGCGCCTACCCGCTGGCGGTAGGGCGGCTCGCAGCGCACCGGGGTATTGACGAGGAGATGGTGGTTTTAGCCTATCTGCAGGCTTGGGTCGCCAATTTCGTCTCAGCCGGCGTCCGGCTGATCCCGTTGGGGCAAAATGCCGGTCTCGCAGTGCAGGCAGCGTTAGAGCCAGTGATCATCGCGCAAGCGCGGGCCAGCCGCGATGCTCCCTTGACGGCGCTGGGTGGATTTTGTGTGGCGGCGGAGATCGCATCAATGCGCCATGAAACGCAATATACGAGGTTATTTCGGTCATGAGTCAAACGGCGTTGCGCGTAGGGGTGGGCGGGCCGGTCGGCTCCGGCAAAACCGCATTGATGGATGCGTTATGCCGACGATTTCGCGAACGGTTCAACATTGCGGCGATCACCAACGACATTTACACCAAAGAGGACGCCGAGTTTTTAACGCGGGCCGGCTCATTGGCGCCGGAACGAATTTTGGGCATCGAGACCGGCGGGTGTCCGCACACAGCGATCCGCGAAGATGCCAGCGCGAATTTGGCAGGCGTCGCCGAATTATCAGAGCAGTTTCCAGGGTTAGATGTTATTCTCATCGAGTCAGGCGGCGATAATCTGGCAGCGACCTTCAGCCCCGAACTCGCCGATATTACCCTCTATGTCATCGATGTTTCAGCCGGTGATAAAATTCCGCGTAAAGGCGGCCCCGGTATTACCCGCAGCGATTTGCTGGTGATTAACAAAATCGATCTAGCACCCTATGTCGGGGCCGATCTATCGGTGATGGATCGGGATGCGAAGCGCATGCGCGGCGAACGGCCTTTCGTATTTGCCAATATCCGCGCCGGCATCGGCGTCGATCAGATTGCAACGTTCATCATCCAGGCAGGCGGTTTGGCATAAGCAAAGGGTAGCGCCCCCGGATGACGGCGTGTCACACCAATCCATCATGGGCTGATCACCCATCACGCCGCAACAAATTGCCGCAGATCCCGCATCAACGCCTCCAGCGATGGATCATGCAAATACATCATATGCCCAGCCTCGTAATATTTCATCGCAATCCGCCGCGCATCAATGCCGTTGCGCGCAATCGTGCTCTCCGCCGCGTAAAACGGTGTCGCAATGTCATAATATCCGCTGGCAATCAGCACCCGTAACGATGGGCTTTCGCGCAGCAGTCGCCCAAGCGTCGGCGCGACATTGGTATAACGCGGCCACGGCGCAACGCCCTCACTCTTCGGCCCGATCCAGTCCCAGCCTTTCGCGACCTCCATATTAAACGCCCGATAAGGTCGATCCCCGTCAATCGCCAACACCCGTGTTAGATGATCCTGCATCGCCGACACATAGGCATGGTCCATGCCGTAGGATGAAGGGTCGGCATCCGGCGATTCCCCAGCCTCATCAAAATCAACCCCCCGATACCGGCTGTCGAACCGGCCAACGGTCAAACCCTGTGCCCGCAGCAATTCCTTGCGAAACCGCGCTGGCTCAATCCGCAACCGGGTGCGATCGAGCCACGCCGCCGAAAGGCCGGTCAAGCGCGCCAATTGGCCGCGCACCTGTTGATAAATCTCCGGCGCCAGCGCCGATCCCGCAAACAACGCTGGCAAATAATCATGGGCGGCAAACCGGCGCGCCTCATTCAGAAAGTCAGCGCGGCCCTCAGGGGCTTGCACGCAGCCATGATAAAGCGCCGTCGCCGCATAAGTCGGCAAAAAGCACGCATCCGCCATCGGATTGCCTGGCTCAAAGCGCGCCGTATGAAAATCCAGGATCGGCGAAATCAGCATGATGCCGCTCATCGCAATCCCGGCCAAATCACCCGCCAACCGTCCCGCCACCGCCACGGCGCGCGTCGTGCCATAACTCTCGCCGCATAAATAGCGCGGCGATGCCCAACGCCGATGCGTCGTTAGCCAATGGCTGATAAAATCGCCGATAATCTCCGCATCCGCCGCCACCCCCCAAAACGCATCCGCCTTCGCCGCGCCAATCGCCCGGCTGAACCCGGTGCCCGGCGGATCAATGAACACCAAATCCGCCACATCGATCAAACAAGCCTCATGATCCACCACCCGATAAGGCCCATTATCCGCAAGGCTCGCATCGCTCGGCACCACCACGCGCCGTGGCCCCATCGCCCCCATATGCAACCATAACGAGGCCGAACCAGGCCCGCCATTGAAAATGAAAATCACCGGCCGCTCCGTCGCCGCACCCGTCTCGGCGAGATAGCTGAACGAAAAAATGCTGGCCCGCGCCTTGCCGTCAGCGCCACACAGATGCGCCTCCGCCGCGATACATTGATAAGCAACCGTCTTGCCCGCAAACACACCCCTGTGCGACGTCACAAACCGCCGCGGCGGCTCAGTATCTGGCACCATCACCGGCTCTTTGGTCGCAGTGGCAGCCTCGGTCGTCGTAGCGTCTGTCATAAAACCTCGCTCTTAGGGTTAAAATCGGCATCATCCGGCACAGCAAAATTTCACTCCTGATCCGGTCTGCACCGTCAAGCAAACCGCCAGCCGGTGCAACCACGCGCGATAACGCCAATCCTGATCACACCAAGCCGAGTCTCACCAGCCAATCTCGGCGCGATCTCGACATCGTGAATACCCACGGATCGCCCCACCCTCCAGCCTAGACAATCCCGCCCCACCCGGCATAATCAACTCAAATGACCCCCCGCCTCAGCGACATCACCGCCCCCACCCCATCGCCCGAAACCCTGGCCGCCCAGCACGCGGCCATCAATGCGCTGCTGGACCAAGGCAATCTGCCCGCCGCCTTGGCGCAATGGGATCGCCAACGCCGCGATTACGCCACCTGGGCCGCGCTGGCGGAGCTGCGCTTTCAGCAAGACACCACCGATCCTGCGGCCAAAGCCACCCGCGAGCAGGCCGATGAACTCGGCCCCATCGCCACCGGCCATGAGATCGCGATCAAACGCCGCCTGCTCGCCATGCCGGATCGCGCCGCACTCACCGCCGCCGTCAGCGCGCATGTGGTGCGCCTTTGGCAGACCGACATCACCACCTTTGACCCGATCATTGCCGAGCGCCTGGAAGCCGAAAACAAACTCACCGCCGCCTACACCGAACGCACCGCCGCCGCCCGCCTGACCATTGCCGGCCAAACCGTCAATCTTTCCGGCCTGCAACCCTTCGCCGAAAGCCTTGATCGCACAACCCGGCACCAAGCCGCCCAAGCCAAATGGCAATTCTTCAAGAAAAATTCAGAGCAATTCGACAGTATTTTCGATCAGTTAGTCAAACTGCGCACCTCGATGGCGCAAGATCTCGGCTATCCAAACTTCACCGCACTCGGCTATCAGCGCATGCGCCGCATCGATTACACCGAAGCGGACGTGTCGCGCTATCGCACCGAAATCCAAAACAGCGTGGTGCCGCTGCTCGCCCGCATCCTCGAACAACGCCGCCAAACCCAAGGCTGGGACAGGCTCTACGCCTGGGACGAACCCTTGATCGACCCGCAGGGCAATCCCACCCCGCAAGGCGATCACGATACGCTGGTCGCCGCCGGCCAAACCCTGTTTGATCGCATGGACCCAAGGCTCGGCGATTTTTTCCGCCTGATGAACGAAGGCGGCTTCCTCGATCTGCAAACCCGCCCCAGCAAAGCGCCCGGCGGCTTTTGCGATTATTTGCCAACCCACGGCATGCCGGTCATTTTCGCCAATTTCAACGGCACCCACGATGATATCGGCGTGTTCACCCACGAAATGGGCCACGCACTGCAAGCCTATGAAAGCCGTGCAATCGGCCCGATCGATACAATCTGGCCGACCAACGAAGCCTGCGAAATCCACTCAATGGCACTCGAAATGCTCACCTATCCGCATATCGGCCTGCTGGTCGGCGATGAAGCGGTCGAGCGTTTTCAGAAAATGCATCTAGAATCGTTCCTGCGGGTGCTCGTCAGTTGCGCCCTCGGCGATCATTTCCAACACGAAATTTACGCCAACCCCACAGCAACCCCGTCCGAACGCCACGCCATCTACCGCAAACTCGAACGCCTCTACATGCCCTGGCGCGATTACGGCGACATCGCCCACGCCGAAACCGGCGCCACCTGGCACAGCGTGCTGCATTACTTCCTGATCCCGTTTTATTACATCGACTACGCCTTGGCTTGCTGCTGCGCCCTACAATTCTGGGTCGCCGCCACCCAAAACCAACAAGCCGCGCTTGACCGCTATTTAGCCCTCTGCGCCCGCGGCGGCACCGCCTCCTTCCTGGAATTACTCAACGGCGCCGCCCTAAAATCCCCTTTCGACCCCGGCGTGCTCGCCGCCCTCATCAACCAAGCCGAAACCTTCCTCGCCAATCAACCCGCACATTACGCGCCAATATTATCATAAAGCCGCATGAGCGCGCCCCGCCACCTCCGGCATCAGATAAACCTCGCTGGCTACCACAACAAGCTGGGGTACCCCGTCCCCAACCAAGGCTGCCGGTATCACCGCATCGCCATCGGTCCAACGCCCATCAGGTTCTGGATCATGCCAACCCTTGGTCAATCCGGGATGATCAAGCGGCACCCTCCGCCCATCCGCCCGCACAATGGCGCCGATTTTAACGCCCAACCGGCGCCGATCACGCGGATCGGGTGAAACATGCCCCGGCACTGCGCTGCGGCTCCTGATCACCACCGAGCCATCCGCCTCGCGCCGACCAACAAGGGTCGGGTCGCTGGTCAGCTTCAGCCCCGCCCGCGCCAGCAACCGTGTGCGCACCCGCTCAACGATAGGCCCGGCTTCCGCCAACGGCGCGCAACTACGCTGCACGCGAACCGCCTGCCAGTCCGCATCCATCGGTCCAAATGCCGGATGCAGCGCGATAGCGCCGCCACCATTCTCAAACGCATCACGATTGCCGGTCTCCAGATATGATTCACAAGCCAGCCCCTCGGCCATCAATACCGCATGGTCGACCAACTCGACATGATAGTAACTGACATACCGTTTTCTCTCCGATCGAATCGTCGTCCCGTTCACCAGCACTTTCGCCGGAATCAAATGCCCATCCAGCAACACCGCATGATCGGGCGATAACAGCAGATCGCGCGACGGCACCCCATCGCCGATCGCCCCCGCCATAATCCGCACCGGCATCACCGCCTCCGCTCGTGGATGCCGCGTCAAGTCAATCGTGCGGCGTCCAATCCAAATAACCGGCGCCAGGCCACCATTGGTGAGTACCAGCCGGTCCCCCACCGCCAATTCCTCCACCGCAATTTCGCCCCGCGCGCCAAGCAGCCGAGTGCCCTCGGCAAAGCACGGCATCGGCCCCTCAAGCGCCGTGCCAGAGGCGTTGGTCACCGCAATCAGATTGGTAATATCCAAACCCGGCATGTCGAGCGTTATCGCCCCAGCACCCGATAACGTCAGTAATGATGTTGCGCTGTTATAGCTGATATTGGGCACGCCCAGCCCGTCAATCTGCAAAATATCAGCCGTGCCGAACCCTTCAATCACCCCCGCAAATCCACCGGCATCACCAATCTGCACCATCCCCCCAGATCCACCAAACACCAAAGTTTGATCGGCAGCCACCGCGCCGTTCAGATCAACCGATCCCCCCGAAATCGCAAGCGTCCCGGTTTGGCCAATATCCGCACTGAGCGCGCCACCCATCGCGAGCGATGCACCAGCCGCCACCGTTATCAGCCCATCATTGACAACCGGTCCCTCGGCCACCAGCGATCCAAAAATGGCCGCAATCGTGCCAGCCCCGCTATTGCTGATCCTCGCCTGGATAATCGCAGATCCGCTGCCGATATTGCCCTCCAGCAAGCCCGCATTGACCAGCGAAACCGATCCATTCGCCTGGATTTCGCTCGCCCCGATAAGGTCGTAAACCCCACCCGTCGCAATGCTGATCGCAGAGTTATCGGTGCTCGCATTACCCAGATACAAATTACCCGTCTGATCGATTGACCCGCCATCAACAAACACCACGTCATTATTGACCGACAGTGCGTTAATCACGCCACCGCCCGTCACGCTCACCGTGCCAGGGTCGGTGAACACCATATTGCCGAACCGATTATCCGCCGCCGCAAAGGTCGCTGTATAATTGCCGAGCGCAACCGTAACCGGATAGAAAAATTGCCCGTTGCCAATAAACGCGCCGGCAAATTCCTGATTGCCGGCCAGCACCAATTCCGCCGAGGGATCGAACGGATTAACACCGGCCAGTTCAATCGTGCCGGTATTGAGCGTCGCTCCCGCCGCCAGCGTAAAAGTCGCACCAGCCAGCACGATGGAACCAGAACCCTCCAGTAGCCCGCCCAACGTGCCGCCGCCATCGAGAAATAACCCGCCCGCCACCGCGTCCAACGTTGCACCCGCTTCATTAATCAGCGGGGCCGCAATCTGCGCTGCCCCGCCATCACCAACTTTTTCAATCATCCCGGCATTACTAAGCAAGGCGCTGCCATTCATGGCGAACTGGTAATCGCCAAGAAACGCTAAGGTTGCCGGTTGCGCAATGGTCATCGTTGCAACCGCGCTGGTGCTACCTGAGCCGAGCGTGACATTGCCCAGCAGATTCATCGTCCCCGAATTACCATCGATCAGCGTCGCACCGCTGGCCACATCCACATTGGCCAGATCCGATAAGCCATAGAGATCAAGCGTGCCGGTGCCGCCAATCGTGCCGCCATTAAACTCGGCATGGGTATTGAAACTTTCGCTGCCCAGCGGGGTCAGCGTCGCCGAGCCGCCAAGGCCAACAATCTCTGAATACAGCGTGAAACTCGGCGTCGTCAGCGAATCACCCAGGACAAAATTGCCCCCGTTGAACAGAATCTCGCCAAGCCCTTGGACGTTCTCAATAGTGCCCCCGCCATTCAGAGCCAGGGTGCCGCCAATATCCAAAATTCCCCCCGACTGATCATAAGCGCCATCGATATTACCGCCATTTTCGACCCCTAAAACGCCACCCGTCTGATCGAACGTAATCGGGGCCGCAGCAATCGCGTTCACCGCAATCAGCGTGGAAATCGTAACCGTATCCGTGTTGAGGCCATTGCCAAAAGCCGCCACCGCAGCGGTGTCGGGCGCAATCCCTTGGCTCCAGTTCGTATCGGTGGACATATTGCCCGACCCAGCGGTCCAGGAATCGGTCGAAAGCGTCGAGGCCAAATTCGGCCCACGCTGGATCACAATCGTAACATTGCCGCCATCGAAATATTCTTTCGGGCCAACCGGGTATGTCGGCCCACCCAGCGTCAATACCGCAACAGGGTTCTCGCCGTTCGAGAGCGTCGGCGTGTTATAAAGCAGCAATTTGCCGGGGCTGGAACCACTCGGATCGGTATAAGTGGCATATTGGATATTGGAACCCGTCACCTCAATCGTGTCGCTCGGCCCCAAATTGGCAATCGGCGCGTTGAACTGCGAAACGTCGCTGAGTTGCAATACGCCCCCACCACCCAGATAACTATATACCCCGTTCGATGCGAAGCTAATCGTCTGGTTCGCCCCCACCGAGCCAGACAAGGCAAGCGTATCATTCTGCTCAATCACAAAAGTCCCTGAAGCGGACGGATCAATCGTGACATTGCCAGCACTGAATGTTTCACCGCCAGCGACCGCCGTATCCGTCGAACCAACATAAATCAGCCCGTTATTGATCAGCAGCCCCGTCTCGGTCATCGCGCCACTCGCATCAATAATCGTCCCGCCATTAATCAAGGTCGGGCCAATCACACTATCGCCGACACCGCCGAGCTTTTGGATCACGCCAACATTGATAATCAGCCCGCCGCCGCTCAGCGTGCTATCGGTCCGAATATTCGAATCATCGTAAATACTGAGCGTCCCGTGCGATCCAATAATCATGTCCGCCGTGTCGGTGGCTGTCGTGCCGAGCGCGATATTGCCAACCTGATTAAGGCTACCCGCCACATAAATCGTCGCACCGCCGCCGATCAGATTGTCAGTGCTATTCACGCTGCTGCCAATCGCCCCATCGCCACTCGCCAGAATCTCCCCTGGCCCGCTGATCGTCCCATACAGCCCGGCATAGCCGGTGAGCGAAAGCGTATAGCCCGCGAGGTTCAACACCCCGCCGCCTCCCGTATCGAAATCGTGAACATTCACAATGAACGTATTGGCATCGGTCAAATTGCCGCCGAGCGTAACAGCGCCGCTATCGCCATAATTATTCGGATTGCTAATCGCCAATGTTGCCACATTTAACACGAGGCCGGGTGCCAAAACCGCGCTGCCACCACCGCCCACAAAAACTGCGCCCGCCCCGCCAATAGTCCCCGCCAGGCTGCTCGCCGGCCCGGCGAGCGTCAATATGCCATTGATATCAAGCAGAGCGCTGCCCGCCACAAAATTAAAATCGCCGACAGTGAAACTCTCGCCAGCCGCGACCGTAATCGTGCCCGGCAGACTGACCGTGATCTGAACCGCCGTACCATCATTCTGCGGAACGCCATCAGACCAAATCAGCGCGTCCGACCAATCACCACTCAAACCCGTCCAGCTCGTCTGCGTTGTCGTGCTCATCAAATGCTCCCTCGAATCCAGGGCACCGCCGCCCTGATCATCACTAAAACGACGAAGCCTCACAGAAATGACACGCCAGCCGAAATTTTTTTCGGCACACCTCCACCAATGCCACCATTTCTTCTCTCGCTCATTTTCCCCTTTCGCACCCACCCCCTCCTGTGCCATGTTAGAGAAATGGAGCAGGTCACTAACCCCCTCGCACAGAGTCTCGCCGACCGCTTCACCGCGATCGCGCACATGCTCCGCAAAACCCTCGGCGCCCCCGACTATGCCCGCTTTAATCTTTCGCTCAAGTGGGCCGTCTGGCACCGTATTTCGCTCCTCGCCCGCCGTTTTCGTTCTCTCTCCTGCAATCCCCGCCCCATCCGCGAACGGAAACCCGGCGCGAAAGCTCAAACCGCGCCCGAACCCGCAGAAGCACCAGCGCCACCTCCTCAAACCGGCGCAAAAAGGAGCGAATTGCCGGGGCAAAATGGCTGGCTGCTGCAAACCTTCCCCGGCCATCACATCCCCTATGTTCGCGGCCATCTCATCCGCTTCCTCGAAGACCCAGACTTGTCGCGCCTCCACACCGCAAATCCCCGCATCGGTCGCGTGCTGCGCCCAATCTGCCACATGCTCGCGATCCCGCTCCCCGCTTACCTCAAATTACCCCGCAAACCGCGCCCACCTCGCCCCAAACCAGCGCGCAAACCAGCGCGGCGGAGCGAAAAACCGGAGCCGTCATTTTACGACTATATGCTGGCAAAATACCCTCCTGCTCCGCCGCCACGCCCCACACTCCCCGGCCATATTTACGCTCCCCCCGCCCGCGCAAAAATCAACTTCGAGCGCTAGGTGCGGAATCATGCCCAAATCGTTCCGGATTAGAAATAAAATGGAACGAACCTGAACGCTCCGGCCCGCGCCCCCCGCAGAATTGACGTCTCGCCCTTCCTTGTCCTATAGCCACCCGGCACGGCCGCATCACCCGATCGCGGCTGCGTTACTCTGTTCTCATCGTTTTAATTTTCTCGTTGTGGAGTGCTCGCCGTGAAGCGGACTTATCAACCTTCGAAGCTCGTCCGGAAGCGCCGCCACGGTTTCCGGTCCCGTATGGAAACGGTCGGCGGCCGTAAGGTCATCGCCAATCGCCGGACCAAGGGTCGTAAGCGCCTCTCGGCGTAACACCAGCCCGTGCAACGCGCCTGAACTTTATCGATAAGGTCGGGCGTTTTCACGGCCTCGCGTGCAACCGCCCAGGGTGAAACCGAAAGTGTCCAGCGTGACAGGCTCGCCGCCGCCTCCCTTGCCGAAACGCGCCGATTTTCTCCGCGCCGCCGCGCGTGGGCAAAAGCGGGCTTATCCCGGTTTGGTCGCGCAAACCCTGCTCACCAGCCCGGACCAGCCCATGCGGCTCGGCCTCACCGCGAGTCGCAAAGTCGGCAACGCCGTCATTCGCAACCGTGCGCGCCGCCGCCTGCGCGAAGCCGCACGCCTCGCCCTCGCGGATCGCCGCACCGCCAACCAGCCCTGCGCCGGGTTCGATCTGGTTTTGATCGCCCGGCACGATACCGGCAAAATCGCCTTCGCCGCCCTGCGCCAAACCCTGGCCGAGCTGCTTGATCGTGCGAACCCGCCAACCGCCGCAAGCCCGCAACCATGAGCCGCACGTCCCGCTTTCTCACCGCCTTGGTGCGCCTCTATCAAATTGCCCTATCGCCATTGTTTGGCGGCCAATGCCGGTTCATGCCCTCCTGCAGCAGCTATGCCCTGGAGGCCATCGCCACCCACGGCGCGGGTCGTGGCACAGCGCTTTCCGTCCGCCGCCTCTGCCGCTGCCACCCCTTCCATCCCGGCGGGTTTGACCCAGTGCCACCCCGCTCCGCTCGCCATCCTCTGATGTGCGAGCACATCACGCCTGACAGGACCCTCTGATGGATAGTAATAAGCGCATGATTCTGGCGGTCGCCCTGTCGCTGGCGATTTTCCTAATCTTCAACCTCCTCGCCAATCATTTCCTGCCCAAGCCCAAACCATCGGCGCTGGTGCATAATGCGGCGTCCGCCCAAGCCACGAAGCCCGGCGTGGCGCCGCTGCCCCAAGCCGGTAGCGTTCCGGCGCAAAACAGTGCAGCGCAAATTGGCCCGGCCCCGCGCGTGACCATCACCGCGCCGGACGTCCAAGGCTCGATCAGCCTGCGCGGCGCGAAAATCGATGATCTGGTGCTCACCCGTTACCACACCACCGTCTCGCCCCAATCCCCCTTGGTCACCTTGCTGTCGCGCCCCGGCCACGCCCATTCCTATTTCGTGCAATTTGGCTGGGACGCCCCGCCCAATTCCGGCTTCGCGCTGCCCACCGCCAGCACCATCTGGACCGCCTCCACCGGCGCACTCACCCCCGGCCATGACGTCACGCTGAGCTGGACCGATCCGCAGAACATCACCTTCAAAATCATCCTCGGCATCGATCAGCGCTATATGTTCACCGTGCATCAGGCGATCAGCAACGGCTCCGCCGCCCCGATCACCGCCTATCCCTGGTCGCGCATCCGCCGGGATTACCTGCCCAAAGTGCCGGGCAGCCTAATCATGCATAAAGGCCCGCTCGGTGTGTTCAAAGGCACCTTGCACACGCTGAACTATGTGGACACCCGCTCCAACGCCAAAAACAAACCAGACGGCCAGGCCTTCAGCACCACCGCCCCCGGCGGCTGGGCCGGCATCACCGGCAAATATTGGCTGACAGCTCTGATCCCCGCACCCGATGAAACCGTCACCACCGCCTATCGCTACCGCGATGTCGCCGGCCGCAAGGCCGATGACGGGGCCTATCAGGTCGATATGGTGCGCAGCACCCCCCTCAGCGTCGCCCCCGGCGCAACCGCGAGCATGGAACTGCATGTCTTCACCGGCGCCAAAGTGCTCAGCATCCTCAACGCCTATGGCGCGCAATACCATATCCCCAGCTTCGACAAAGCGATCGATTTCGGCATTCTCTATCTGCTGACCAAGCCGATGTTCCTCGCGTTGAACACGCTGGGCCGGATTTTCGGCAATTTCGGCGTGGGCATTATCGTCTTCACCATCTGCCTGAAGCTGGTGCTGTTCCCGCTGGTGCGCACCTCGTTCCTCTCAATGGCGAAAATGCGCGACGTCGCCCCCAAAGTCGCCGCCGTGCGCGAACGCATCAAAGACGATGTCGGCCGTCAGCAAAAAGAAATCATGGCGCTCTACAAGCTCGAAGGCGTGAACCCCGCCGCCGGCTGCCTGCCGATGGTGCTGCAAGTGCCGATCTTTTTCGCGCTGTATAAAGTTATTTTCATCACCATCGAAATGCGCCATGCGCCGTTCTATCTCTGGGTGCATGATCTCTCGGCGCGCGACCCGACCAATATTTTCAATCTGTTCGGCCTGCTGCCGTTCCATCCCTCCGCCTTGCTGCCGCTTTTGCATGTGGGGGTGCTGCCCATCCTGATGGGCCTCGCGCAATATGGCTCGCAGCGCCTCAACCCGCCGCCCGCAGACCCCGCCCAGGCGCGGATCATGCAGCTCATGCCGGTGATCTACACCATCATGCTGGCCAGCTTCCCCGCCGGCTTGGTGCTCTATTACATCACCAATAATTTCCTCACGATGGTCCAGCAATGGATCATCATGAAGCTGCATCACGCACACCGCCTGCGGGTTTCCGCAGCGGCGGAAAAACTGCCGTCAAAGAGCTGATCCGGGCATGGACCACCCGCAAGACGACCAAGTCGCGATCGAAGCGGGCAGGGTGCTGTTCGCCCAAGGCGCGCAATTTTTCCACGCCGCCCAAACCCGCGCCAGCCTGCCACCCGCCGAGGGCGCCGAAATCGCGCTGGCTGGCCGGTCCAATGTCGGCAAATCCAGCCTGATCAACGCCATCACCGGCATGCGCGCTTTGGCCCGGGTCAGCGTCACGCCGGGGCGCACCCGCCAGCTCAATTTTTTCGCGGTAGGCAGCCGCAATCTGGTTCTGGTCGATATGCCCGGCTATGGCTATGCCGAAGCCCCGCGCTCAATCAAGCGCGACTGGCAGGGGCTGATGTTCGATTATGTGCGCGGTCGGCCCAATCTGCGCCGGGTGTTTTTGCTGCTCGATGCCCGCGTCGAAGATAAACCCGCCGATCACGCGGTGATGGATTTGCTCGATAAAGCGGCGATGGCGTTCCAACTGGTGCTGACCAAATCCGACAAGCTCAAGCCCGACGCCTTGGCCCGCAAACGCGCCGAGGTCCAAGCCCTGGCCCGCAAACATCCCGCCGCCTTGCATGATGTTATCGTGACATCGAGCGAAACCGGCGTGGGCATGGATGAATTACGCGCCGTCCTGGCCGCACTCGCCGCTTGACCCGCGGCGGCGGCGCTTACATAGACGCGGCAACCACAGACTCGGCAATCACAATCTCGATCACCAACGCATGAGGGCCTCCATGAACGACCGCCTTGCCGATCGTCCTGCCGATCGCCACGCCGACGCGGCCGAACAAGCGCGCATCGTCGCCCATGCATTACCCTATCTGCGCCGCTATGCCGGGGCCACCATCGTGGTGAAATATGGCGGGCACGCCATGGGCGAGGATAGCCTCGCCGAAGGCTTTGGCCGGGACATCGCCCTGCTCAAGCAGGTCGGCATCAATCCGGTGGTGGTGCATGGCGGCGGCCCGCAAATCAACGCGATGCTGCATCGCCTCGCCATCCAATCCACCTTCATCGATGGTCTGCGCGTCACCGACGCCGCGATGGTCGAGGTGGTGGAAATGGTGCTGGCCGGCACGGTCAATAAAATGGTCGCGGGCCTGATCAACAAAGCCGGTGCCCTCGCCGTCGGCATTTGCGGCAAGGATGGCGGGCTGATTCGGGCGCGCAAACTCACCCGCATGCGCCGCGATCCGGGCAGCGCCATCGAAACCGCGCTTGATCTCGGTTTTGTCGGTGAGCCGGAAGAGATTGATGTGCGCGTGATCCATGCTTTGACCGGCGCCGGGCTGATCCCGGTGATCGCGCCGGTCGGCTCTGGCAGCGATGGCGCGACCTATAATATCAACGCCGACACCGTGGCCGGCGCGGTCGCGGGCGCGCTCGGCGCCCAGCGCCTGCTGATGCTGACCGATGTTCCCGGCGTGCTGGGGCGCGATGGTGCGCTGCTGACCGAATTGACCATCGCCGAAATCGATCGGCTGCGCGCCGATGGCACAATCTCCGGCGGCATGATCCCCAAGGTGGAAACCTGCATCGCCGCCGTCCGTGGCGGCGTCAAAGGGGCCACTATTCTCGATGGCCGCGTCCCCCATGCCAGCCTGCTCGAACTGTTCACCGAAGGCGGCATCGGCACACTGATCCACGCCTAATCCGCACCCTGCGCCTGAAGCGAGAAAAGAGGAGCGAAAACATGCTTGATGGTCCCCGCTTTGGCCCCGCTGCGGGCGGTGCAGCCCGGTCCCTGGTAATCCTCTGCCATGGCTATGGCTCGAATGGCGATGATTTAATCTCGCTCGCGCCCTATTGGGCGAAAGCCTTGCCGAATACCGTGTTTGCCTCGCCCAACGCGCCGGACCCGTGCGATATGGCGCCGCCGGGCTTTGAGGGGCGCCAATGGTTCCCCATCGGCTCACTCGACCCTGCCACCCTCGGTGCCGGGGCGCGGCGGGCGCGCGGCGCGCTCGATCCGTTCATCGATGCCGAACTCACCCGCCACCAATTACCGCCCGATGCTTATGCGCTGATGGGGTTCAGCCAAGGGGCGATGATGGCCCTGTTCACCGGCCTGCGCCGGGCGGTGCCGCCGCGTGCAATCCTCGCTTATTCCGGCGCCCTGATCGATCCAGCCTCACTCGCCGGTGAAATGACCGGTGTGCCGCCGGTGTTGCTAGTGCATGGTGAGGCCGATAGCGTGGTTCCGCCCACCCGCTCGCGTGAGGCGCAAACCGCGTTGATCGCGGCCAACGTGCCCGTGCAGGGCTTATTCATCCCCGGCCTCGCCCATGGCATCGATCAAGCGGGGCTGGATGCGGGTGCAGCTTTGCTTAGCCGCACATTGATGACAAACTCTTGACATTGGCCATCCAACTGCGCTCCCGCCTTGCCCAGGCGGCGCCTCTTTGCCATAAGAGGGGTATGACGATTCGTGCAGCCTATCGCAGGGTCCGAACGTGATGACCCATAAAACGGTGTTCACAATTCTTGGTTGTGTGCCACTGCGGGATCAGTGTACCGATGCCTGACGGCGGGCAGAATTTTCCCGCTTTGGTGCTGAACGCGGATTTCCGTCCGCTTTCTTATTTTCCGTTATCGCTCTGGGCTTGGCAGGACGCTGTAAAAGCGGTGTTTCTTGACCGCGTTTCGGTGCTTTCCGAATATGACCACGAGGTTCATTCCACCTCATTCGCGATGCGCTTGCCCTCGGTGATCGCGCTGAAAGATTTCGTCGCCGCCTCGCGCCAGCCAGCCTTCACCCGCTTTAACGTGTTTCTGCGCGATGGCTTCACCTGCCAATATTGCCAGAGCCGTCTCCCCGCGCCGGACCTCACTTTCGATCATGTGGTGCCGCGTGCGCATGGCGGGCGCACCACCTGGGAAAATGTGGTGACCGCCTGTGGCACCTGTAATTTGCGCAAAGGCTCGAAGCTGCCGCGCGAATGTAAAATGTTTCCGCGCCAAACCCCGCGCCGCCCCAATTCCTGGGAGTTGCAGGATCGCGGTCGTGGTTTTCCGCCAAATTATTTGCATGAGAGCTGGCGCGATTTCCTCTATTGGGACAGCGAGTTGGAAACATGAGCCTCACTTTATACAGCAACCCGATGTCACGCGGTCGCATCGCCCGTTGGATGCTCGAAGAAATTGGCGAGCCTTATCACGTCAAATGGCTCGATTATCGCGCCAGCATGAAATCCGATGATTATCTGGCGATCAACCCGATGGGCAAAGTCCCCGCGATCAATCATGATGGCATGATCGTCACCGAAACCGCCGCCATCTGTGCCTATCTGGCCGATGCATTCCCCGCCGCCGCGCTGGCACCCGCCCCAACCGATCCGGCACGGGGTGCCTATTATCGCTGGTTATTTTTCGCCGCCGGCCCGCTCGAAGCTGCCATTACCAATCGCGCTCTGGGTTTCATCACGCCCGCTGACAAAGAAGCTATGGCTGGCTACGGGTCATATGACCGGGTGATCGAGGTGCTCGAAGCCGCGATCACCGACCGAACCTACCTCGCGGGTAACCACTTTTCGGCGGCGGATGTGTATGTCGGTTCGCAAATTGGCTTTGGCCTGATGTTCGGCACCGTGCCGCAACGCCCGGCATTCGAGGCGTATTTTCGCACCCTGAGCGCGCGCCCGGCCTATAGTCGGGCCGCAGCCTTGGATGACGCAGAAATAGCCGCGCAGTCCGCCGCGTCCTGACCGCGCATGGCTTCGCGATGATCTAACGTGTTGTCTCCGTCCAATGATTGTTTTATTTATTCGCGCTGTGTTTTGATCGACAAGATTTGGTTGGTGGAGCGCATCAATGGTCGATGATCAATGGCTTGTAGCAAAAATCGATAGGCGCATGGGGCTTGCGATGGGCGCGTCCGGTATCTTCACGATGGCGGCATCGGTAGCCCTGTTTCATCACGACATATCGTATCTGACGTTCGCGATCATTGTTGGCACCAATGCGATCGTGATTTTTGTCGGGGTGTATGCGGCGTTCAAACGTGCGCAACGGATACGAGTGCTGGATGCAGTCATTCATTATGCCGAGCGGCATTATCTCGCGCTCTCACGCCAGAAACAGGTTTTTGTTACCACGGCTCGGGACGGCCACCATAGTTTGGACCGATGGCTGGCTGAGCTGGGAAGCTTTATCGATCAATATACTCAGCAGGTGACGAAAAAATCGGATATTGAAATCATCCATCAATGGCGGGCGGCGCTGATCGCCGCGATCGATCGTCTGGTCAGCGACGATCCCGATGATCGGAGCGCCAAGCACGGCTTCATCCCGGTGCCACCACAGCGCCGCTGATTTCCAAGCTGATTTGTGCTGTCGCCATGGTTTCGCACCCTGGCGAAATCCGCTATGGCCCTCTCAGCAGCGGCGCGAATGCTCGCCTCGGAGAGAAAAAATGAATAAACCCCTACCTAATTCCCTGCGCGGCTTGCCTGATGCGCGGGGCCGTTTTGGCGATTTCGGTGGCCGCTTCGTGGCGGAGACCTTGATGCCGTTGATCCTGGAGCTGGAGGCCGCTTACGAGCAGGCGAAGCAGGACCCCAGCTTTCAAGATGAGTTTAATTATTACCTGACCCATTATGTCGGTCGGCCCAGCCCGCTTTGGTTCGCGGAGCGGCTAACCCGTGAGCTGGGCGGTGCAAAAATCTATTTCAAACGCGATGAGCTCAACCATACCGGCGCGCATAAAATCAATAATTGTATTGGCCAGATTTTGCTGGCCCGCCGCATGGGCAAAACTCGGATTATCGCGGAAACCGGCGCCGGTCAGCATGGCGTCGCGACCGCGACGGTGGCGGCTTTGTTTGGCTTGCCCTGCGTGATTTATATGGGCGCGACCGATGTTGAGCGCCAACAGCCCAACGTGTTTCGGATGAAGCTGCTCGGGGCGGAAATTATCCCGGTGACGGCAGGGGCGGCCACGCTCAAAGACGCGATGAACGAGGCGATGCGCGATTGGGTCGCGAATGTGCGTGATACGTTTTACATTATCGGCACCGCCGCTGGCCCGCACCCGTACCCGGCGATGGTGCGCGATTTTCAGTCGGTGATCGGCACCGAGGCGCGGGCGCAAATGCTCGAAGCTGAAAATCGTTTGCCCGATACCGCGATTGCGGCGATTGGGGGCGGCTCCAACGCGATTGGCTTGTTTCATGCGTTTCTGGATGATGAGGTCGCGCTGATCGGGGTGGAAGCGGCGGGGCGCGGTTTGGATTCGGGCGAGCACGCGGCGGCTTTGGCGCGCGGGCGGCCTGGCGTGCTGCATGGCAACCGCACCTATTTGTTGCAGGATGCGGATGGTCAAATTACCGAAGCCCATTCAATCTCTGCCGGTCTTGATTATCCCGGCATCGGCCCGGAACACGCGCATTTGCATGATATTGGCCGGGTTTCCTATGTTGCGGCGACCGATGAGGAGGCGTTGGCGGCGTTTCAGCTTTGCTGCCGCACCGAGGGCATTATTCCCGCGCTTGAGCCCTCGCACGCGCTGGCCCATGTCACCAAAATCGCGCCGACTTTGCCGCCGGAGCATATTATTCTGATGAATCTCTGCGGGCGCGGTGACAAGGATATTTTCACCGTTGCCAAGCATCTCGGAGCGCAATTGTGAGCCGGATTGCGAGCACTTTTGCGCGCCTGGGCGCGGAAAATCGCGCAGCGCTGATCACTTTTGTCGAAGCGTTTGATCCGGACCAGGAAACGTCGGCTGCTTTGCTCAAGGGCATGGCGGCGCGCGGGGCAGATATCATCGAGATTGGCATGCCGTTCACCGATCCGATGGCCGATGGCCCGACGATCCAGCAAGCCGGTCGCCGGGCGTTGCGGGCAGGGGCGACGGTTGCCGGCACGTTGGCGCTGATCCGCGCGTTTCGCAGCGCCAATCAGACGGTGCCGCTGGTGCTGATGGGCTATCTGAACCCGATTCTCGCTTATGGAATCGATGCGTTTGCCGCTGATGCCGCTGCCGCCGGGATCGATGGCGTGATTGTGGTGGATATGCCCACCGAGGAGAGTGACCTGTTGCTGCCCTCCTTGCAGGCCCATGCGATTGACCTGATCCGCCTGGTGGCGCCGACCACTTCGGATGAGCGTTTGCCGATTGTGCTGCGAGAATCCTCAGGATTTGTCTATTACGTGTCGATCACCGGCATTACCGGCACCCGCACCGCCTCCGCCGAGGATTTGGCGCGGGATATACCACGGATTCGCCGCGCCACCGCGTTGCCGATTGCGGTGGGCTTTGGCGTGCGCACACCGGATCAGGCGGCGATTGTCGCGCGGCACGCCGATGGCGCGGTGGTTGCGTCCGCGTTGATCGATCATCTGGCCAAGGGGCTGGATTCGGGCGGCCATGCTTCACCGGCGCTGATCGATGCGGTGTTGGACGATGTCGCAGCGCTGGCGGCCGCCATGCGGGCGGCGCGCCAGATCAATATTGGTTTAGGTTGAATCGTCAGATTAAAGCTAAACCAATGAAATTGATCAGCAAACAAGGGTCAGAGCCTGATTGATCATAATCAATCAGGCTCTGAACGGATTATTCGGTGGGGAAACTATCGGCGGGGGCGAGGGTGCGGATCAGATCGAAAACGCGCTTGCGCACCGTCGGTTCGGTGATCCGATAATAAGCGCGGACCAGTTCCAAGGTTTCGCGCTTGGTCATATGATCATCAAGCCCCATGCCGAACGGCTCCTGCGCTTCGGACACGCCATGGGTGCGCCCGCGCGGCCCGGACATCGGCGATTCATTCATGCCTTCGGGCATGTCATCGAAAAAGAAGCTGATTGGCACGTCGAGCACGCGGGAAATATCGAACAGGCGCGAGGCGCCAACCCGGTTCACGCCGCGTTCATATTTTTGTACTTGTTGAAAGGTCAAACCCAGCGCATCGCCGAGTTTTTCTTGCGACATGCCCAGCAGGGTCCGACGCAACCGAACACGCGACCCGACATGCACATCGATCGGGCTGGGGCGCCCTTCACGATCGGGCCGTTCAAGTCCGTCACTCGCCATAGAACTCATCCTCTCAACATCCTTGCTTCAACCGTTCAATCGTCGGCGCTCGATGGAGAACGAGCAAACGGCGATCAAACGATGACCTTTCTGTGGTAATCGCGGTCCGCGACACCGCCGCGATGAACACAATCCCAAGGCGAGCGATATAGCGGTTTAATCAATTTTTCACAAGTGTGAATATAATTTAAGACAAACTTAATTTTTTATGATTTTGTCGTAAAAAACAGGCAAATCTTAGCCAGCTCAGGCCTAAGATAATCGATACGAGGCTTAATATCAGGTCCAGCCATAGGCCGAATCGGCCAAAAATCGTCGGGGACAATGCAACTTGGAGTTTATGAACCAATATGCCGCGCCGATCGAGTCCTAATTGCGCATGGACGGTCCCATGCGGGCCGATGAAGGCTGAGATGCCCGAATTCGTATCCACGACCAAGGGCAAACCTTCCTCGACGGCGCGCAGCCGGGTGGTCGCGAAATCCTGCCTGGGGCCTGTGGTGTCGCCAAACCAGGCATTGTCGCTGATATTCACCAGCCAGTCGGGCCGATCCGTGCGGTCAACAATCTCGCCGGAAAAGATCGATTCATAGCAAATCAGCGGGCCGACCGGCGGAATACCCTTCACATGCAAGGTCCGTGGGCCGGGGCCGGGCGTGAAGCCGCTGCCAGGGGTGATTTTGAACGGAATGATCGAGGGCGTATATTCACCAAACGGCACTAATTTCCATTTGTCATAATAGGCGGGCGCCGGCCCAGCGCCGCGCACCACCACCAGAGAATTGCGCACCTGGCCGGACTTGGTGAACCGAAACGAGCCGGCGAGCACCGGCGTATCGCCCGCAATCGCGGCAATCGCGGCGCGAGCCTGCGCATCCGATTGCAATAAAGCGGGGCTGGCGGTCTCCGGCCAGATAATCGCTTTCGGCCCTGGACCGGCTTGCTGCATGGCTTGCTGGGTCATCTCCAAATCACGGCGCCAGCGTGCCTCCAGCGCCGCTTGGCTAAAACCGCCCGGCACGGCAAAATCCGGCTGGATCATCGCAATGGTCAAAGGCCGTTCGGGGGCAGGCCCGCTTGCGGTGCGCGCGAGGCCAAAGCCGACCCAGAGGGCGAGCAACAGTGCCGCGCCGGCCCAACCGCGCCGGCCACAGAGCGGCAGGCCGGCCAGGATGATGGTCAGCAAAGTAAGGCCATGCATGCCGACCACCGCCGCCGGTTGGATCATCACGGTGCCCAGCCGTCCGGGGATCGCCCAGTCGGTGCCCCAATAATTCCAAGGAAAGCCGGTGAATAAAAATTGCTGGGCGAGGTTCATCAGCACCATGATGCCGGCAAACACCAGCACGAGGCCAAATCCGGGCTTCAGCCGATAGACGAGCAGGGCAGGGATCAGCATATAGCCCGCGACCGCCGCTGCCAGCCCCGGTGCGGCGAACGGGATTGCCCACCAAAATTGGTCAATGGTGATCAGCATCGGCTCGGTGACCCAAAACAACCCGAGCAGATTGAACCCAAAACCAAAACAAAACCCGATCCAAATGGCCCGCCGCCAAGACCCGGCAGCGGTCAATAAGCGCAGCAGCCCCGGCACGACGAGCCAGAGTAACGGCAACAGATAAAACGGCGGCAAGGCCAAAGCCGCGAGCAGCCCCAGGCCGAACGACGCCCAGGCGGGCGTGCGCAGCCAGCGCGGCAGGCGCCGGGCCAGAAGCTCGCGCAGTGCGCCGGTCATGCCGGCAGACCAAATAGCGCGGATAATTGCACGAGATCGGCGGCTTGGCGGTGCGCTGGAGCGGGCAATGTGCCGTCTTGCGGGCGAATGATCTGGCAGGTTTGCAGCCCTGACGAGGCGGCGGCATCCAGCTCCGCGCCGATATCCGAAGCAAAGAGCAGCGCGCTCGGGGCGAGTTGCAATTGGGCGGCGATGGTCTGGTAGCTGGCGGCTTCGCGCTTGGCGCCGACCGCCGTATCGAAAAATCCGCAGAACAGGCCGGTCAGGTCGCCCGCCGGGCCATGGGCGAAGAGCAGGCGCTGCGCTTCCACCGAGCCGGAGGAATAAATCGCGAGCCGCACGCCCTGCGCCGCCCAGCGCCGCAGGGCGGGGGCGACATCGGGATAAAATTCGCTGCGTAGCGCGCCCGAGCGAAACCCATTCGCCCAAATCCGGCCTTGCAGCCATTTCAACGGGCCGAATTTGACATCCGCATCGATCAACGCGCGCACCGCCTGCGCATCGGTCAAGCCGGGCCGCTCGTGGCGGATGGCGGCGAGCGCGGCTTTGACCTCGTCATTGGCGGCGTCGTCGCTGGCGAGAAAATCATCGAGCGCCGCGCGCGCATAGCCAAACATCGTCTCGTGCACGAATCGGATCGGCACGATTGTGCCTTCGATGTCGAGCAGCACCGCGCTGATCGTCGCCACCGGCGCTGGCGGGTTCATCGGTTCAGGGAATGAGCGTTCAGGTGACGGGAAAACGCTGGCTGATGGTTTCGCCGGTAAAATGCGCGACCCAGCCGGATTGATCGGAATAAATCCGCAGCGCCACGAAATCGGGCTTTTCGCCGGCATCGAACCAATGGCGTGTGTTGGCTGGAACCGAAATCAAATCACCCTGTTCGCAGAAGGCGTCATAGATTTTATCGTCGACATGCAGCACGAAATGGCCCGAGCCGCGCACGAAAAACCGCACCTCATCCTCGGTGTGACGATGTTCGGCGAGGAATTTTTCGCGCAAGGCGGCGGCTTGCGGGTGATCTGGCGTCATTTTCAGCACATCCGCCGAACCAGCGCCGCCTGCGCCGATCAACCGATCAAGATAGGGGCGATAGGCGGCCAAAATCACCTCCGGTGCCGCGTCATGCGAGAAGGTCACCGGGCTATCCCACCGCTCGAACCGCACGCCGATGGCCGCGAGCGTTGCCGCAATCTCGCTGGCATCGCGCGTATCGACCAAGGCAACGCCCGGCACCGTATCTGCAAAAACCCGCAATCCGCTCATCCGATTTGCCTCCGTTCCAACTCGCACCGCAACAAAAATTCGAGCGCCTCCAGGCGCCAGAAGCACCGCTCAATGTCTGGCCCCCAGGCATAGACGCCGTGGCCGCGCAGCACATAGCCGATCGGGATGATCGCGGCATCGGGGTCCAAGATCGGGGCGATCTGCGCGGCCAGCCGTGCCATGTCCTGGTCATTATCAAACACCGGCAGAGCGATTTGCGCTTCATGGGACCGGATCCCTGGGAATGCCTTCAGGATCTCATAGCCTTCCAGCATGATTGCGTCGCCCGGCTCGTAGCGGCTCAGCACGGTTGCCGCGACCGAATGGCCATGCAGCACCGCGCCGATTGAGGGGTCGCGGGCATAAAGCTGGCAATGGAGCAATGTTTCAGCACTTGGACGATCACCATCGCGCAGGGCGCGGCCGGCGAGATCGACCGGAATAATATCCGAGCGGGTCAGCCGCCCTTTATGCACACCGCTGCTGGTGATCGCGATCACTTGATCGGACAGGCGTGCCGAGAGGTTGCCCGCAGAGCCGGGCACCCAGCCCATCCGATCCATGCGCGCGCCGATTTCGACCAGCCCATCAGCAAGAGCAGGATCGACCCAATCGGTATGGGCATCGAGAATGGTTTGGATCATGTGCGCAGCCGCCTTACTCGCGCCTGAGAATTACGAATGCGCGTTATCCGCCGGCGTTGGAGCCGAGGTGGGTGCCGAGGTGGGCGCTGGTGCCGGTTCAGCCATTGTTTCGGTGCGCTGCAAGGCAGGGGGTGCGGTATTGGTTGCCGGGGGTGGGGGCGTTGCTGTCGTCGCGGTGCGATCATCGGCGATGTTTTGTTTGAACGCCTTCACGCCTTTGCCCAATTCGCCCATCAGCGACCCGACGCGCGAGCCGCCGAATAGCAGTGCGATGACGCCGATGACGATGATCCAATGGATTGGCGAGTCAAAACCCATCACGCACCTCAGCTATTTTTGGTGGTGGACGATACCGGATCGACCCGCGGCGCCTGCGCCGATGGCTGGTCGAGCATTGATGCGTCCTTGCTGGGTTCATCGGCTAAGTTGTTGCGAAAGGATTTGATCCCTTTGCCGAACTCGCCCATCAGATTGCCCACCTTGCCGCTGCCGAACAAGATCAGCACCACTGCCAGCACAATCAACCAGTGCCAAATGCTTAAACCGCCCATGAGATCGACCCTTTCATCGGCTGTATCGCGATAGCCGGATTGGCTTTATGTAGCGCGCCTGCGCTGCCGCGCCAATGCCATCAACGCGGGACCGTCCCGCAAACCTTACAAAAATGCGAGAAAATGCTCCATCGATACGCGCGGATGGCCAGCGCGTATCGATGGAGTTGGGCATAATCTAGCTTTTTGCGCCAATCGGCAGGATGGTTTTGCCGTGGGTGATGTTGATCACTTCTGCGGCACCGAGATAAAAGGCGAGGGCGGCGGTCAACAAACCGAGATAGCCGCCATATACGCCGAGGGCTGGCATGCCGAGATCACCCAGCGCGAGCAGCAGGAAGGTTACCCACAGCACCAGGAAAATGATGAACAAAGCGCGGTTCAGCGCGAAGGTGCCGATCCACATCACGAAGGTGAAGGCACCCCAGAGCAGCAAATACCAACCGACGGCAGCGCCGGGCACGCCTTTTGCGAAAAATTCGACGAACAGCGCGAAACTCCACCAAAACGCACCGTAACTGCAGAACGCAACGAAACCGAACGTGTTGCCGTTGCGCACTTCCATCATCCCGGCGACAAATTGTGCTGTGCCGCCAAAGGCAAAGGCCATGGCCAGCACCATCGGCACGGCGGAGCCGGGCATCAGATGCGCGTTCACCATGCTCAGCATCCATGTGGTCAAGGCAAAGCCGAATAGCCCGAGCGGTGCCGGATTCGTGACAGACATTTTATCCCCCAATCTTAATTTTTACGCCATCAACATAACGACGCTATGCAGTTTATTGCGTCAAATTCACCGAAAAGCAACCAGATTGATTAATTGATGTGCCCGGGCGGATTTCCAGGCGGATCGCTAAGAGCCGTTGCCAAATCCAAGAAAACCTTTGGCGGGTGCGGCGATGCCCGCCGGGTTGCTCGGGGCGGGGGCGGTCATGGTCAGGCTGTTTTCATGATCCGAACGCTGCGCTGACATTGATACCGGGCGTTGGGCCGTGCGGCGAATCGAGCGACCATGGGCGGTTGTCACGCGGGATGCAGCGTTGATCGGCAGGGTCACACCGGTGCTCACGCCGCGATTTTCATGCAGCACCGAGAGCAGCATGAAGGTAATGTCGTTGCGGCCAAGCTCGACCGAAAGCTGGATCGGGGTTTCGTCCAGAGCGTTTTTTGCGCGCAAATCAGCCCCCCGGCTGACGGCGGCGCGTGCCTCGGCATAATTGCCGTGATTAATCGCGGAAAACAGCACTTTGGTGGGGTTTTCATTGTCAATCGCAACGCTGCTGGCGCTGATCTGATCCGCGCCGGCGGCACCGGGTAACGCCGGCGGTGGGGCGGCTTGCTGATCCGAGGGCGGACGCATGGTGGGGCCAATGGTCGGCGCCCCTGGCGTTGGCATTTGGGCATTGGCCACGCCGAGCAGCGATGCGCCGCTGAGCCATGCACCCATCACAATCGCAATCGAAACCCGCTTCATCATCACCGCAAACCTATCTATTGATTGCTGTGCCTATAGCCGATCACGGATTGAGCCACCAGAACCCGGCGGTTAAATAGGTGGCAAACAGGCCCCAGGCCAAATAGGGCATCAGAATCAGCCCGGCCCATCGGTCATGACGGGTGAAGGCGCGAATGGTCAACGCCACCAGCGCGTCCATAACCAGGATGATAAAAGTCGCCAAGCCAGGCCGGTGCAGCGCGAAAAATACCGGCGACCACAGCGCATTGACGCCCAACTGCCAGCCCCAGAGCTGTAGCGCCGCCGCATGGCTCGGCCGCTGCCAAACCCGCCACGCGGCGACCGCCATCGCGACGTATAAAACCGTCCAAACCGGGCCGAACACGCCGTTTGGCGGGGTTCCCGGCGGGTGGGGCAGAAGATCATACCAAGAGCGAATATTCGGGATGGTCATCACCGAATCGGAGATGCCGACCGCAAGACACAGGGCGCAGAAGCCCAGCAGCACCAAATAGGGATGCTGATGGGCGTAGGACCGGTCTGGGTGCGATGGCTGGCGGAAGACACGTTCTCCTTGATAGCGCTTAACTTATGCTCTCATCCGCCGGATCGCCAGGGGGTGTTCGGGTCATGGCCGCCGATAAAAGGGCGAGTGACCCGGCACCGCTGGCCAGGGCCTGGGTCTGCAAGTCCCGATAGGCCTGCAAAACCGAGATACCGAGCGGGGTTAAGGTTGCGCCGCCGCCGGCGGCACCGCCTTTATTGGCGGCGATCAGCGCGCTGGAGAAAGTGTCGTTGAGGGCCTCGGCGAGCTGCCAGGCGCGCTTATAGCTCATGCCCATTCGCCGACCGGCTGCGGCGATGGAGCCGGTTTCTTGAATGAATTGCAGCAAATCGGCCCGGCCTGGCCCGATCACCAGCCCATCGCCCAGTACAACGCGGATGCGCAGGCCGATTTGATCCTCGTGTCGCAGCTTTGCCATGGCGTATTCAACCATAATTGGGGCGGCGCGGCGAGCGGGCTTGACGATATAGCCAAACGGACATATCGATGCGCTCAACCGAAACGGAGGATCTCATGTCCATCTCACGCCGCGCCTTTTCGTTCGCCGCCGCCGCGAGTGCCGGTGCTGTGGCGCTTGGTCCTGAAATCGCCCATGCTGCGGAGGCGCCGCTCACTGTGGCGTATGCGGGTTCGATGGGTGTGTTGATGAATAAGGGTATCGGCCCGGCTTTCACCCAGCAAACCGGCACGCCGTTTCACGGCATCGGCCAGGGCGCTTTTGCCTTGGCGCATCTGATTGCGGCAAAAACCATGCGCGCCGATGTGTTTGTTTCGATCACGCCGGGGCCGATTGCGGTGTTGCAAAAGGCGGGTTTGGTTGGTCATGCGGTGCCGGTGGCGAGTACGGCGATGGTGATTGCGTATAGCCCGAAATCGCGGTTTGCGCCGGAACTCAACGCCGCCGCTGCGGGCGGAAAGCTCTGGTATCACGTGCTGGAAAACAAAGGGCTGCGCTTTGGCCGCACCGATCCGCGCACCGACCCGCAAGGCCGCAATATTTTGTTCACCTTCGATCTGGCCGAGAAATTCTATCATCAGCCTGGCTTGTCAGCGCGGATTCTGGGCAAGCCGATCAACCCGGCGCAGATTTTCACCGAGCCTTCGCTGTTGGCGCGGCTGGATGCGGGCGAATTGGATGCGACCTCGGGCTATGAGAGTGCGGTTAAATCCCTGAAATTGCCATTCATCGCTTTACCGAAACAAATCAATTTGAGCGACCCGACAATGATCAAGCCTTGGTATTCCAAGGCCGCGATTACGCTGAATGTCAAAGGCAAAACCCAAAAGCTGCATACTGAGCCTTTGGTGTTTTATGCGTGCATTCCTCATGATGCACCGAACAAGGCGAGTGCGCAGAAATTTCTCGCTTTGCTGCAAAGCGCTGCCGGGCAGAAGCTGTTTGCGCATTATGGCTATAATCCGCCGCTTGGCGGTGTTCTCTGACGAACAGGTCCAGTTTCCCCACCTTGGCGGCGAGCGGCACGGTTCTGGTGCTGCTCGCTGCGCCTTTTGTTGGGTTGGTTTTTCTTACGCATTGGGGGGCGTTTCACCTCTCAGGCAATGATGCTGCGGCGATTACGACCTCCTTGCTCTATGGCCTCGCGAGTCTCGCGATCATTGCGGTGCTCGGCACGCCGCTGGCTTTTTGGTTGGCAACGGCGCGCAGCCGGTTGCGGAATGGGGCGCAATTTTTTCTGTTGCTGCCCTTGCTCACACCGCCGCTCGCGTTGGGGATTTTGCTGGCGGCGTTTTTTGGCCCGATCGGCCCGGCAGGGGCTTTGCTTGATCGGTTCGGGATGATCATTAGTAATAACCCGGCGGCGTTTTTGATCGCGGGTTTTTATGCCGGCATGCCGACCTTTGTGGTTGCGGCGCGCAGCGCTTTTGCTGAAATTCCGACGGAACTTGCCGAATCGGCCCGCACCTTGGGCGTGCGCAGCAGCCAGATTTTTCGCTATATTTTGCTCCCTTTGGCAGCGGATGGGATCGGCGCCGCGTTAGCGCTAGCGTGGGTGCGCGGGGTGGGCGAGCTTGGCATTGTGTTGATCTTTGCCTATTTCCCGCAAGGCATGCCGATCCGGCTTTGGGTTAATTTGCAGGATAGCGGCCTTGATGCCACGTTTCCGTTGCTCTGGGTGTTTCTCGCTGTTGCTTTGCCGCTACCGCTTTGGCTGCTGCGCCGCCGGGCCCAATGAGCGGATAAAGTGAGCAGATAAAGTGAGCTTGTGTGGTTCGATCAATCATCGCCGGTGGCATCCACGATCCGTGGCTGATGCACGCGGCGACGAAAGCCGCGTTCGCGCAGATTTTCAAACACCACGAATAAGAGCGGGATTACGAAAATACCAATGCCGCTCGCGGCAATCATGCCGGCAAAGACCGGGGTGCCGAGTGAGCGGCGGGTGATTTGCGCGGCACCGGTTGCGACCACCAGGGGCAGCAGACCGAAGACGAAGGCGATTGAGGTCATCATCACGGCGCGGAATCGCATTTTGGCCCCGGCGATGGCGGCTTGATGGATGCTCATGCCTTCTTCGCGGCGTTCTTTGGCAAATTCAACGATCAGGATCCCGTTTTTCGCGGCCAGCGCGATGAGCACGACGAGGCCGATTTCGGCATAGAGATCGAAGGTGAGACCGGCGATGACGATGCCGAGCATGGCGCCGAAGACGCCAACCACCACGGATAGTAAGACCGGGATTGGGATGATCCAGCTTTCGTAAAGGGCGACCAGAAACAGAAAGGCGAAGGTTAGCGAGAGTGCAAATACGTAAATCGCTTGACCCTTGGCTTGTTCTTGCAAATAGGCGGTGCTGGTCCAATCATAGGCGAAGCCAGCGGGCAGCACCCGGTTGGAGAGCTTGGCCATTTCGGCTAACGCGGCGTTTGAGGAAACACCAGGGGCGGGCGAGCCGATGATTTGGGCAGATTGCGAATCATTATAACGGTTGATGATTTGCGGCCCGAGCACCGTATGGGCGGTGGCGAGCGAGCGCATCGAGACCATCGCGCCGGAATTGCTGCGCACATAGATCCGCCAAATGCCAGCTCTGGTATCGCGGTCACGCTGTTTGGCTTGGATATTCACCTGCCAGACTTGCCCGAATAAATTGAACTGATTGACATAGAAACCGCCGAGCGAGGCCTGCAACGCCTGGAAAATCGAGGAGATGGGCACGCCCAGAGCCTGGGCTTTGGCGCGGTTGATGTCGAGATAGATCGAGGGGGTATTGGCGGAATAGGTGGTGAACACCCGGCTGAGTTTTTTGTCGCCATTGGCGGCGACGATCAGGGCTTTCAGAACGGAGTTGAATTTTTGCTGGCTCGCCGCTTGGACATTTTCAAGCTCATAGGTGAAGCCGCCATTGGTGGAGAGGCCGATAATCGGCGGCAGGTTGAAAGCCACCACCCGCGCGCCTTTGAGTTGGGCGCCCATTTGAAACACCTTGGCGATCACGGCATTGACCGAGTTTTTGGCCCCGGGCCGGTCAGGGAAAGGTTTGAGATGCGCGACCATGAACAGCGCGTTGGGTTCGGTTGCCGAGTCCAGAATCGAGAAGCCGTTAATCGCGATCACGTCCTGCACTTGGGGCAATGTGTGGATCATTTTGGTGAGTTTTCGCCCCATCGCATCGGTGCGCTGCAGCGATGCGCCGGGCGGTAAGGTCGCTTGGATGAAGAATGCGCCTTGATCTTCATCGGGCAGGAAGCCGCCGGGCGTGATGCTCGACAACGCGAAGGCACCAAGGCCGAACACCAAGATCACCAGAAGAGCCAGGGCGGATCGTTGCACCACCCGGCTGACGAAATTGGCGTAGCCGTTGCGTGTGCGATCGATGAAAGCGAGGATCTTGGCCATGATCCCGTGATGCTGTTCGCGGCGCAGCAGCAACGCGCACAGAGCCGGCGAGAGCGTTAGGGCGTTCAGCGCCGAAATCAGCATGGCGGTGCTGATCGCCACGGCGAATTGGGTGAAGAGCAAGCCGGAAAGGCCGGGAATGAAGGCGGTTGGCACGAACACCGACAGCAGCACCAGCATGATGGCGATGATCGGCGCTTGGATTTGCGCCATCGCGACTTTGGCCGCCTGCTTTGGCGTCATATCCGGATTTTCTTCCATCACGCGCTCGATATTTTCGACGACGACGATGGCATCATCGACAACGAGTCCGGTTGCCACCACCAAAGCGAGGAGCGTCACCGTGTTGGCGGAGTAGCCGAGTGCCAGCATGAAGGCGAAACTGCCCAGCAGCGCGATGGGCACCACAATCGAGGGGATTAGCGCGGCGCGCCACGAGCCCAGAAACAGGAACACCACAATAACGACCAGCACGAAGGCTTCGATCAATGTTTTGATCACTTCGGAGATTGTATCGCGGACGAAGGAGCTTGAATTATAGACGGTTTTGCTGGTCAGACTTTTGGGGAAGCGTGCTTTGAGCTTGGCGATTTCGTGCTCGACCCGCGCTGAAGTTGCGACCGCATTGGCACCGGGCGAGAGGAAAATGCCGATGGCAACGCCCGGATGGCCGTTGATCCGGTCGATCTGGTTTTCGCTTTGTGGCCCGAGGGCGACTTTCGCGACATCCTTGAGCCGGAGCAGGGCGCCGTTTTTGTTGCCCCGGATGACGATATTGCCGAATTGCTTGACGGTGCTGAGCCGCCCTTGGGTTTCGACCGAGAGCTGATATTGCTGATTGCCGCCGATGGGCATCAGGCCAATGGTGCCAACCGGTGCTTGGGTGTTTTGGTCCTGAATGGCGCTGATCAAATCAGCGGGTGTTAGCCCAAGCTCGGCGAGGCGGTTGGTGTTGTAGATGACGCGCATGGCGTAATCCTGCTCGCCGAACATATGCGCCTGACCGACGCCAGGGACGCGCGAGAGCGGATTGAGCACATTGATTTTCACATAGTTGGAAATTTGCAGCGGGGTGAGTTTGTTGTCAGGGCTGTAGAAAAACACGAATTGCAGCACTGAGGAGGATTTTTTGGTAACGGTGACGCCCTCTTTTTGCACTTCGGCCGGCAATTGCGTCAGCGCCTGCTGCACCGCGTTGGTGACGTTGACCTCGTCAATATCGGGGTTGCTGCCAAGCTTGAAAGTGACGGTCAGGCCATAGGTGCCATCGTTAGCACTGGTCGAGGAATAATAGATTTCATCGGATAGACCGTTGATTTGCTGCTCGAGCGGTTCGGCGACGGTGTCGTTCACCACTTTGGCGGACGCGCCAGGATAGGTGGCGCTGACTTGCACGGAGGGCGGCACAATGGAGGGGAATTGTGCCACCGGGATGCGCGTCATCGCGATGGCGCCAGCGATGGTGATGACGATGGCGATCACCACGGCGAAGCGGGGTCGATCGATGAAAAATGAGGGGATCATGCGATCATCCCTGCGCCGTGTGCGTGCTGTCCACGGGGGATTTCACGATTTCGGGTTTGACGGTGAGGCCCGGATGGATTTTCTCGATCCCATCGATAATGACGTGGCTGCCCAGCTTCAGGCCGCTCGCGATGGTTGCGGTTGCGGGCGTGGTTTGGCCGAGTTTGACGCTGGTGCGCTCGACTTTGTTCTGCGCGTTGACGGTGAGCACGTAATCGCCAAGCTGATCGGACAAAACCGCATCGCGTGGCAGCACAATTTGCTCAACCGGATGCTTGGCGCGCACCACCACGGTGACGAATTCGCCGCTGGTCAGCGCGCGGTCATTCAGCTTGGCGGCACCAAGACCCTTGATCGGCGGGTTGGCGATTGTGCCTTGCATCGCGAGGCTGTCCGTGGTCTGGCTAATCTGGTTGCTGGTGAAATCGAGCGTGCCGATTTGCGGGTCCATTCGCCCATCAGGCAGGCGCAGGCGCAGTTCGACGGCATTGAGACCGCCTTGTTGAGCATAATCTTGGCGTAGTTTCAGCGCGTCGCGCGCGGGCATTGAGAAGGTGATGTTTACCGGATTTTGGCTGACCACGGTGGCGAGCGTGCCGGTTGTGGGGCTGACCACGTTGCCGATATTGATGTTGGTGGCGCCGATCCGTCCGTTGATCGGTGAGCGGATCTCGGTATAGCTGAGATTGATCGCGGCGGTCTCGCGCTGGGCGCGGGCGGCTTGCAGATTCGCCGCATCGCTCTGTTCGGTCGCGCGGTCATTATCCATCGTTGAGCGTTGGCCGGCGGGGGTGTGCAGCAGGGCGACCGAGCGGCCGAGCGTGGTTTGGGCGTTGGCCAAGGTTGCTTTGGCGGCGGCGACGGCGGCGTTGGCTTGGTCAAACGCCGCTTGATAGGGGCCAGGTTCGATCACGTACAGCAATTGGCCCTTTTTGACGTCGGCCCCTTGGTGAAACAGACGTTTTTCGAGATATCCGGTGATCCGTGGCACCAGATTGACAATCCGCGTCGCCTGAATGCGGCCAATATAGGATTGCTGTTGATAGATTTTTTGCTTGGTGACCACCACGACACTGACCGCAGGCGGCGGCAGGGCGGCAGCCGCGACCGCCATGGTCGAGAGCGCCATGAGACTGCCCAGCGCCGCGTGGCGCGCAAGGGTTTGGCGAAGCGCGGGATCAAACCAAATTCGACGCATCAACAACCTCATAGATCGATATTCGCGTGGGACTGATGATTGGGTTGAACCCAATTCTGGCAAGCTTAGTGTGCGACCCTGCACCCAATGTTTTGATCCGGCCCCTGCCAAAACGGCATCCATCCTGCCCTATGAACCTTACTGAGTTGTCATCTGCGGGTCAATCGGCGCCAGGGCGGGGCGACATATTTTGTTACAAGGCCACGATTGATTATGGGGCCGGGGTTGGCGCGGCGTGCGCCTATTCGCCATCGCTCCGCCCTGTGTGATACTCCCATGCGATCGACAAATTGAGCGCCAACGCTGAGCGGAGAGTATTGATGGATAGCACCGGCCAAGACCAGATCGACCCTTTCCTTTGGCTCGAAGAGATTGATGGCGCTGACGCCCTTGCCTGGGTTGCGGCGGCCAATCAGCGCAGCACCGAACGGCTCTGCACGCCCGAATTCGAGGCGGATCGGACCACCGTGCTTGATATTCTCAACGCCGATGATCGCATCCCCGCGATCGTTCAGCGCGGCGATGATGTGTATAATTTTTGGACGGATGCGGCGCATCCGCGCGGTCTGTGGCGCCGGACTACTCTTTCGGATTATCGTACCGATGCGCCGGATTGGGATATTCTGCTTGATCTTGATGCGCTGGGGGCGGCGGCGCAGAAGAGCTATGTGTGGGCGGGGGCGAGCGTGCTCGCGCCGGATTTCACCCGGGCGTTGATCAGCCTGTCGGATGGTGGCGCGGATGCGGTTGAGATCCGCGAGTTTGATTTGTCGCGGCGCGAATTCGTAGCCGATGGGTTTTCACTCCCCAATGCGAAAACCCAAGTCACCTGGATCGATCATGACACCATCCTGGTCGCGACCGCGCATGGCGGTGATGTGACCGCGTCGGGCTATGCGCGCACGGTGCGGCGCTGGCGGCGCGGCACCGCGTATTCTGGGGCCGAGCTGGTCTTTGAGATCGAGGCGTCGGACACGTTTTTGAGCATGGATCGCAGCATTGATCCGGGTGATCCCTACACATTGTTTATGCGTGGAATTGCATTTTTTCGATATCAATATTTTTTCCAGCGTGATGGCGAGGCGGCGCAATTGCTTGATCTGCCGGAAGATTGTGATGTCGATATTGCGTATGGCCGGCTCACCGTGCGCACCCGTTCGGAATGGAGTGTCGGGCCCGATACCTGGCCTGCCGGCAGCCTGGTGACGATCCGGCTCGCGGATTTTCTGGCGGGTCAGCGGCGCTTCGCGCGGATTTTCACGCCGGAGCCGCGGACGGCGCTTGATAGTTTCATCATGTTTGCTGATCACGCCTTGATCGGTGTGCTCGATAATGTGCAAACTCGCATTTTGCGCGCCGATCCTGATACTGATTATGCGGGTCATCCCGCGCCGGTCTGGACCCTCACGCCGCTTGAGGGGTTGCCGTCCCATAGCGCCATCGCCATGGGCAAACTCGCCCCGCAAGACCCGCAATCGCACGATGCGCTGTTGAGCGTGAGTGGCTTTCTCGATCCGGGACGCCTGATTCTCGCAGCACCAGAGCGTGACCTTGAGACGCTGAAAATCGCACCGCCGCGCTTTGACGCGCGCCATTTGCACGTCGCACAGCACGCGGCCATTGCTGATGACGGCACGGCGATTCCGTATTTTCTGATTACCCCGACGACGCCGCAGCCGCCTGCGGGTTGGCCGACGATTTTGTATGGCTATGGCGGGTTCGATGTCTCGCTGGAGCCGGGCTATCTGGGGGCAACCGGCGCGCTATGGTGTGCGCGGGGCGGTGCTTATGCCGTTGCTAACATCCGAGGTGGTGGCGAATTCGGCCCGGATTGGCATAAGGCGGGCGTTCGCGCGGGAAAACGCATCGCCCAAAATGATTTTGCTGCCGTGGCGGCTGATCTGGTTAGCACTGGCGTGACCACGGCGAACCGGATCATGGGGTATGGCGGCAGTAATGGCGGTTTGTTAGTGGGCAACATGTTAACCCGCTTTCCCGACCATTTTGGCGCGATTCTCTGCACGGTGCCGCTGCTGGATATGCGCCGCTACACCAAGCTGCTGGCCGGCCATTCCTGGATTGCCGAATATGGCGATCCGGATGATCCGGCGGACTGGGCGTTTTTGCAAAAAATCTCGGCCTATCATCTGGTGCAACCGGGTCAGCCTTATCCGCCGACCTTGATTATGACGACCCGCCGCGATGATCGGGTGCATCCCGGTCATGCCCGCAAAATGGCGGCAAAACTGCAATCCATGGGGTATGACGCGCTGTATTACGAGCAAGATGAAGGCGGGCATGGCAGTGGCGCGGACGCGGCCCAACGCGCATTTGCGACCGCACTGCATTTTGCTTTTGCGCGTGCGATTGTAGGGCGGGAATAACGAAAATTGCGCCCATGCGTGAACGGATTGGAGCGGCTGAGCGATGGCGCAGGGATGCGCCATCGTTTTTGCGTGCCCGCGCTTGATTATTGCGATCCATACGGATTTTAATTCTATAACATTAAATAGAGTAAATTTAACTTTTTGATCGCCGGTTATTTTGCTAACGGGGGCGTATGGCCGCCGAAAAACCAGCCGCTCGGATTTCTGATTTGCATGTTTGCCCCGGCAGTTCCGGCCCGGTGCCGCATGTTGGCGGGCCGGTGTTATCGGGTTCACCGAATGTGTTGATTGGCGGGCTGCCGGCGGCGCGTGTTTCCGATAGCGTCAATTGCGTCGGGCCACCCGATCAAATCATGATGGGATCACCCAGCGTGTTGATTAACGGTCTGATGGCGGCCCGCCAGGGTGATCCGACCGCCCATGGTGGCATGATTGTTGCGGGGTGCCCAACCGTGCTGATTGGCGTTGGCGCTGCTGGGGCGACGCCGCCGCCTGAACTCGGCGCCGGGGCGACCTCGTCCGCGCAGTCTGATGCGATGCGCGAAGCCGCTCATCGGCATCTGCCGTTTGCGGCGATTTGCAAATTGCCGTGATGGCCGATTTGTCGCCCCTCTATGCCGTTATCGATACGGCCCGTGCGCCTGAAATTTATCCAGGCTTGATGCATTATGCGTCGGACGCGCAATGCCTGTATGGCGGGACCCTCGCGCCGGATATTCGCGCCGCAGCACCCTATTTGGTGGCTATGGCCGAGCCTAGCCCGCTGCTGCACTGGGTTCGCAATGCGGGCCTTGGCCGTGCATGGGGCATTGCTTTGCGGAGCCGCGCGCCCGCCGAACGGGTGCGCCTGCATCTGAAAACCCTGCTGCGGACGCGGTTGATCAATGGCGATTTGGGTTTGTTTCGATTTTACGACCCTTGTGTGCTGCCGTTTTATCTGTCGGCGTGCGGTGAGGCCGATCGGGCAGCGTTTTTTGGTCCGATCGAGGTTTTTTACGTCGAGGCGACCGAATTTGGCCCCGCGCGCAGCTTTCACAACACGACGCCGCCCGATCTCAACGTGCGGCAACTCAGTTTCGGTTTCAGTGGCGTGCCCATGCCGCAGGCGGTGCTGGATGCGTTTGCGCCGCTCGGAATATCGGCGCGCATCCGTGAGCTGACCGAATGGGCGAGCCGCACGATGCCATATTGGACCGATTTGCCCGCTTGGTCTGATCCGGTGTCCGACGCTGAATTAAACCGGCGGGTGCGGATCGGGGTTTATCGGGCGTGGCGCTATGGTCTTAGATCCGAGTGGGCCGTATTTCGCTTTTTCTTTCGCATGGTTGTGCTCAGCCCGAATTTTGATCAACAGCCGACCATTCAGGCGGTGCTGGCTGATCCTGTCATGTCGGGTGAGGACAAGAACAGAGAATTGCTGTCAGGCAAATATTTCATGATTTGGGCGGATGCCGCGACCTATCCGCAAGATTGGACCGAAAGGGCGGGCGAACAATGACAAATCGCACCACCAGCCGCTGCACCTTTGCGATGAAAGGCTTAAGCGTGTTTACAGTCGGCTCATCTGATGCGCTTCATACTGGCTGTAAAAATTGTGCGCCGGTGGAATCCCCAGAGCAAGAACTCACCGATCGAGAGGCGCTTTGCCTGCTGTTTTGCTGTTGCAACGCCAATCCATCCACGGAAATCCCACCCGGTGAAGAAGCCTACAACCTTGGTAGTTGGTTGGTCGCCACCGCAGCGGCGGACCCCATTAAGCCCAAAAAAGTCATTGATTTCAGGCAACAATGCGTCTCAGATACGCTGCGCGACGCGAACCGGCTCGCGGCTTATCAAAGCCGGTTCAAGCCGGAAATCAGCTATAATATGAGCACCAACCCGCCATCGCCGTTCATGCATCGCGATGGTGGCCTGGATACCACTGAGCCATCGCGTAATTGGATCACGCGCGCCCGCACTGAAATCCCGAATTTTACGGCCGGTGCGGGGTTGGTCCGCCGACCCGATGTGGTGGTGGTCAGCAACCCGACCCAACCGCCGATCCAGTCCAATATCGATCATGTTTACGAGATGAAGTTTCCGGGTGATGAATATGACGACAAGCAAATGAGAGCTTATGCCCGAATTGCGGGAGGCAAGAAAAAGGCGTCCTTGCTCAATGCTGAAAATTGCGGATGCGGTGATGAGAAAATGAAACAGAAAGTTCACTTTCTGCTGCCCAAGTCAGTTTCGCAGCAAAGTGAGAAACATATTCTCTCCATTTTACAGAACCCAGGGGCGCTTCCTTGGCCCGAGGACATCCCACTTCCGGAGCCATTCCCGGAACCAATACCGTTTCCCGTTCCCTAAAGCAGTTTCCCCTCCTATAGGTCGGACAAAGACGTTAAAGGTAGTGCCGCCAACAAAGTGTGATTATAACAATGTAACCTATCGTGAAAGAACCGAGCATGAGTCCCTTCCCCGTGATGGTCGATGACAAGCCAATGCTGGATTTGGCGTTGGTGGTGAATTTATTTTTCCGCGATGGGTTTCGGCAGGAGAAGCGTCGCCAAGTCCTTGCCTGCTTCAATCGCTATATCGAATTGTGCGGCGATCAATTGCGTTACGCAGGGCTTATAATCGGTGATGGTAAGGGTCGTCGGCTGCGATATCAATCCAATTTTGCCTCCATCGCGGCTGATAAAATCCTAGCTGACACCGGAAGCATCGTGCAATGCAAGGTATTGGGCGGCGATCAGTTGGAAGTAGCCACTCCATATTTTTGCTGTTTTATTTTATAGACGTCGTTTGATGGAACCTTTGGTGTATCGGCTTGCGGTGCAGGCACCGTTTCTAATCGTCGAAGATGGGTATTTTGAGGCTGAATATCTCTCGCATGGGATTCGGGAGGGTAATTTTCTCACGGCCTTGTCGGATCGCTGGGCGGGGAAGCTTGGCGGGTCGGCGGCGATTGAGGCGGCGCTGGGGCCTGGCTTTACGCTCCGCCGCTATGCGGGGGGTCTGACCATTCAGGCGGGTGACGAACCAAACCCGTATGGTCCGTCGATCTATCAGCCTGGCCCGCTGACCGTTCCTGATGATAACGATGACACGCTAAAAATCTCGCCATTGACATTGCCGCCTCAGGCTAACGCTGCGGCGCTCTACCCGCTCTATCGTCGGCTCAACAAAGTGCTCAAACCGATCCGTGTTACGCCGGAGAATTACCAAACCGAGTTGCAATCGAACCCGGAGGCGGGCGATGAGCCGATTTTTGATCGCGCCCGCAGCCATCAATGGCTCGCCCGGTTTGATGAATGATGGCAACCAAGGTGCCGTTCCCGGTGATGGTCGATGACAAGCCGATGCTTGATTTGGCGTTGGTGGTAAATTTGTTTTTCCGTGATGGGTTTCGGCAGGAGAAGCGTCGCCAAGTCCTTGCCTGCTTCAATCGCTATATCGAATTGTGCGGCGATCAATTGCGTTACGCAGGGCTTATAATCGGTGATGGTAAGGGTCGTCGGCTGCGATATCAATCCAATTTTGCCTCCATCGCTGCTGATAAAATCCTAGCTGACACCGGAAGCATCGTGCAATGCAAGGTATTGGGCGGCGATCAGTTGGAAGTAGCCACTCCATATTTTTGCTGTTTTTTTATAGACGTCGTTTGATGGAACCTTTGGTGTATCGGCTTGCGGTGCAGGCACCGTTTCTAATCGTCGAAGATGGGTATTTTGAGGCCAGACATCTCTCGCACGGGATTCGGGAGGGTAATTTTCTCACGGCCTTGTCGGATCGCTGGGCGGGGAAGCTTGGCGGGTCGGCGGCGATTGAGGCGGCGCTGGGGCCTGGCTTTACGCTCCGCCGTTATCCGGGTGGTCTGACCATTCAGGCTGGTGACGAGCCGAACCCGTATGGTCCGTCGATTTATCAGCCTGGAAAGCTGACCGCCCCTGATATAAGTGATGACACACATGATCTTTCGCCATTGACATTGCCGCCTCAGGCCGACGCTGTGGCGCTCTACCCGCTCTATCGCCGCCTTAATCAGGTGCTGAAGCCGATTCGTGTTGCGCCGGAAAACTACCAAACCAGATTGCAATCGAACCCGGAGGCGGGCGATGAGCCGATTTTTGATCGCGCCCGCAGCCATCAATGGCTCGCCCGGTTCGATGAATGATGGCAAACAAGGTGCCGTTCCCGACTCGTCCGGGCACAAAAAAACGCCGCTTACGCGGCGTTTTCCAGTTTTTGCTTGCGTGCTTAGCGCACGGCAGACAAAATCAAGCGGCTTTTAGGTTTTCCGCCGAGACTTTGCCTTGCTGGCCGCGCTGCGGCTCATAAGCAATCCGCTGGCCTTCGTTCAGTCGGCCCAGCCCGGCGCGTTCAACCGCCGAGATATGCACGAAAACGTCTTTCGAGCCGTCATCCGGCTGGATGAAGCCGTAGCCTTTGGTTGCATTGAACCATTTCACAACACCGGTCGCCATTTCGTCACTCTCCATCAAACACGGCAACCCGCACGATGCGGGCCAAGGAACTCTTCAACTGAGGAAGTGTCGAAACGCGAGAACGCGAAAAAGCACAAGCAACCACAACAGAAAAGCGCCGCGATTGAGTGTTTAGCCGGTTTCTGCCGCTTTGGCTAGATCAACCGGCGAAGGTTCGAAACAAATAGCGCATACCGGCCCATTGCTGCGCCAGATAGCCGCCGCTGGCCATGGCTTCCGGGGCGCTGGCATCGCCGGTTGGCGCAAAGTCGCGGGAAAAATCGGCGGTGCCGAACAGCATGTCCCAGAACGGAAACACCGCACCGTAATTGACCGAGCGCAGCCCCGCAGCGCCGATGGCGTGGTGGGCGCGGTGAAACCGGGGCGAGACCAGCAAGCGCTCACCGAGCCGGCCAAAATGCAGGCGGATATTCGCGTGGCTGAAGCTCTCCACCAGCCTGAGGGCCAGGAGCAAAATTGGGAATTGCAGCGGCGGGATGCCGATCAGCAGGCCGATCAGCATGAACCAGGTGAAGGAGATGATCTCATCGAGAATATGGTTTCGATCATCGGACCAAACGGTCATTTGGCGTTGGGCATGATGGACGGCGTGCAGCGCGTACCACAGCCGAAATCGGTGCGAGAGGCGATGGCGCCAGTAATCGGCAAAGTCCAAGATCAGCGCGTAGGCGAAAAAAGTCAGCACCGGATGGCCGAATAAAGGCGGGATCATGGTCTCCAGCATCGGCGGGATATAGCCGTGATCGACCAGAACGCCGTTCAACCAAGTTTGCGCCGCATAGAACAAGACGAAGGTGGCGATGGGCAAAATCCCGATGCGGGCGAGGGCGGTGTAGGCGATATCGGTCCAAACGAGCCGTGGATTGCCGCCGCGCTCGATCGGCCAGAGCCGCTCCAGCGGCATGCAGACACCAAAGGCGAGCAGCATTTGCGCCAGTCCGTAGAGCGCCACCAGCACCCAGCCAAAGGAGAGAAACTCCCAGCGCATCAGCCCTAACCGGTATAAAGCGGGCAGCACCGCCACCTGCTCGATCCAGCCCGCCAGATCGTTGAAGGGATGGGCGGGGAGCATTAGGCAAGCGTCATCGCGGCGAGGGCTGGCCGGTCGGTCAGCAAGGTGGAGAGAAAAATACCGTGCGGCGAGCGGCCGACGGCGATGCGCTCGATATCGCCGCTCACCGGATCATAGACCGCGACATGGGCGGCGAAGCGCAGCGCGATCCATAATTTGCCGTCCGGCGCGAAACATAAATCATCCGGCCCGCCCGGCATTTTGATATGGTTCACCACGGTGAGATGTTCGGCATCAATCACCGAGAGCGAGCCGGCGACGCGATTGGTCACGTAGATATGCTTACGGTCCGGGGTGAGAAATAAATTATGGGCACCCCGATCGGTCATGATGCGCTGGGTGACATGGCCAGTCGCGGGATCGACCACGGCGACGTGATTGCTGCCCATGATCGCGACCAGCACCTTGCCGCGATGCCACATCACGCCGGCGGGGGTTTTGCCGACCGGCATCACCCACCGCTCGGTCATCCGGGAGAGATCGAACGAGGCGAGGGCGTTGGAGCCTTGCAGCGAATTAAAGACGATTTTGCTATCCGGGGTATAGCTCAGATGGCTCGGCATCGAGCCGGGTTTGAAGCGCTTGATCAGGCTGAAATCGGCGGCCCGATAGACATCGACATGGTTTAGCCGCAGCGCGTTGACCACCAGAAACTGGCCATCCGGGCTGAACCAGAGCTGGTACGGATCAGCAAATCGCCGATGCCCCATCGCGGCACCGGTGGCTGGGTCGAAAAAAAACAAGGCATTGCCGGAGGCGTCCGCCACCACCAGCCGCCGATGGTCCGGCGTCAACGCCCAATGGCTGGGCTCGCGATAGGTCGGCGCGCGCCGCAAAACTTGTTTGGTGGTCATGTCGATGATCGCGATATTTGCGGCACCGGAATTCATCACGATTGCGATAGGTGGGTGGGCGATCGGTGGGGTGCCGATCGGTGGGGTGCCGATCGGTGGGGCGGCTAAAGCCAAGGGCGCTGACACCAAAGAGGCGCCAGGTGCGGCTAAAACCGATCCGGCCAACAGGACACGACGCGACAGGAGCAAGCTCATGAACCCTCGATATTGCGGTCAGGAAACGCTTTCGTCAGCAAACACCAACACCGCCCGTGCCCAGGTGAAGAACGCCAGACTAGTCGTTGCGATCAAAGTATTGTCAGTCACAGACTGCACTGCGAAGGCGAAAAAAACAAGCCGGATCACAATCCGTTGATCGCGTGGCAGCTTTGCACTGCCACGCCAAACCCACAGCACCAGCAAGGCGACCAGCAATGTCGCGCCGATCAAACCGCCTTCGGTGGGTATTCTTAAATATTCGCAATGCGCGGCGTTGGTGCCGAGCAATTCGCCGAGTGTGGTGTGTAAATTCACCACCACCTTGCCCGCGCCGACGCCCCAGCCCAGCCAAGGCGAGGCGGCTATGGCGCGTTCGAACGCCGGCCAGATCAGCGTGCGGTTGGACAAATCGCCCGCTTCGCCGAGCCGCCATAAATCGATCACCCGGATAAAGCGGAGATCGGGCAGGGCCAGCAGCATGAAGCCAGCCGCGCCCACCAGCAGGCTCAGCAGCACCAAGCGCCGATGCAGGCTCAATCGGGCGGACGGCACGGCGATTAATGTTGCGATCAGCACGAATGCGGCGAGGCCGAGCGGCGCGCGCGCGCCGGTGGCAACCAGGATGATCAAATCGACGCCGATCCAGCCGAGCAGCCACGGGTTTTGGTGGCGCAAGTAAGCGAGAACGCCGGCATAGACCCCGATCATCGCGAACCCGCCGAGAAACGCGGGTGAACTCGCCGCCGCCAGTCGCAGCGCGCCTTGCTGAAACCCGACCATGGCGCGCAGGCCAAGCCCATCGAGCACCGCGCCGAACAGCACGGTCAGGACCGGCCCAGCGATGGTCACGCCGATGATCACCCGGCGCATTGCGATGGATAATTTGATAAATCCGGCACCAAACGGCGCTGCCGAGCCGATGAGCGAGCGCACCGAGGCGAGCAGCGTCAGCCCCGGCCAAAACCCATGCACCACGCCGCCCACGAACATGGCACCGAAGGCAAAGCCAGGATTAAACCGGTCAAACCGCGCGCCCTCGCGCCAGGCGGCGAGCGCCATCACCACCAGCCCGGCGGCCTTCAGCACCGCGATGATCAACTCGTGATGGCCAATCAGGTCAGACAGCCACATTTCCGGGCTGCTTTGCACGGCGATCAGCCAAACGCCCATCGCCCAAACCGGCTTGGCATAGGCGATGACGATGAGCACCAAGAGGGCGGAGAGCAATTCGGCTTGTGCGATCCAACCCGGCAGCATCAGGGCAAGCAGGCCCAAGCCTGCGCCGAGCACGATCAGCGCGATCCAGACCGGATCACGCCGACGGCTCATACCCGATCCATCTCATACCCACCCCGCCCATACCCAACCGGTCATGCGCAGGTCGCGGTCAGGACGTAATGTTCATCGGGAGCCGCAAGTATGGGTCCCGGCCTGAAACCGGCTTGGTCGAGCAGCGCCAGCACGCGCGCTGTGGCCATGCGTTGCGGCATTTTGGCGCCAAGCAAGCCGGGTCCGGTCGGATCATACTCGGCGACGAACAAGCTGCTCCGCGCGGGCATCACCCGCCGGATCGCCGCCAGCATCGCGGCGGGATCATCGGCGTGATGCAGCGTGTCGGTCAGCATCACCCGGTTCGGCGCGCGCGCCAGATGATCGAGCGCGGCGGCTGGGTAGGCCAAGCCCAGCACCGGCAGCTTTGCCTGTTTGGCCTCGACGAGCAGATGGGTGCGGCTTTGCTCATCCGGCTCCAGCGCGAAAACCAGCCCGTCCGGGCCGACGATCTCCGCATAGTGCAAGGTCAGCGCGCCGATCCCCGCGCCAATATCAAGCACCACCATGCCGGGGCCGATCCCGGCATGGGCGGCCCATATCGGCGCCAAATGGCGTTTTTGCCCTTGGCGGGTGATCAGGCGGGCTAATCGTGCGGCATCGCTGTGAATTGCGTCATTCATCGACACTGTTTATCGCTCGCGTGTGAAACTTCATAGGTTGTTGATCGGATGATCCTGCATGCGACCGAACATGGCGCCGGCGCGCCGATTTTGCTTTTGCATGGGCTGTATGGGGCGGCGCAGAATCTCGGCATGATCGCCCGTGCTTTGCCCGATTGCCGGGTGATTGCGCTTGATGCGCGCAATCATGGTGCCAGCCCGCATGCGCCGGATATGGGTTATGACACGCTGGCCCGCGATGTCCTTGAAACCATGGATGCGCTTCATATCGGCGCGGCGGCTTTGATCGGGCACTCGATGGGCGGTAAAACTGCGATGATGGTTTCGCTCTTGGCGCCGGCACGGGTGCGCGCCCTTGCGGTGCTTGACATTGCACCGTTGATTTATGATCACGCCGAAACCCGCGCTGAGCTGATCGATGCGATGGCGACGCTCAAGCTCACCCCTGGCCTGACCCGCCAGCAAGCCAATGCGGATTTGGCGGCGGCGATACCGGATGCGGCGCTGCGGAGCTTTTTGCTCAATAATTTGCGTCTCAGCCACGCCGACACGCCAAGCTGGCGGCTTGATCTCGCGGCAATCCGCGCCGCTTTGCCAACGCTGACCGGCTGGGTCGATCCGGTGCCTCTGGCGCCCTTTGCCGGGCCGAGTTTGTTTTTGCGGGGGGCAAATTCGGCTTATGTGCCGCTTGATGCGCCGCCTGATGCGATGATGGCGATCCATCGGCGGTTTCCTGGGGCGGTGATCGAGACGATCCCGCAGGCGGGACATTGGTTGCATGCCGAGCAACCCCATGCGGTCAATCAGGCTCTGCACCGCTTTCTGGCCAGCGCCGGATACCCTTGTGCCCAACCCGCTGCGCGATTAAATCCCTCCTCATGAGTAACGATCCTGATACCACCGAAAATATGACGTCCGACACCGCCCATGCTGATCACGCGGCAGCGCCGGGCGAGCAACTCGGCCCCGAGGCTGAACGTGATGCGCTGCGCGATAAATGGCTGCGCGCCGAGGCCGATATGGCCAATCTGCGCGCCCGCACCCGCCGCGAGGTGGATGATGCAAGGCAATATGCGGTGCAGCGCTTTGCCACCGACATTGTCGAATCCGCTGAAAATCTGCGCCGGGGCCTGGATTCGCTGCCCGCGCCGCAGCCCGACGAGCCGGCCATTATCACCAAAATGCGCGATGGCTTCGCGGGCGTCGAACGCAGCCTGATCGCGACGCTGGAGCGCCATGGCGTCACCGCACAAGACCCGGTTGGCGCGCTGTTCGATCCGAATTTGCATCAGGCGATGGGTGAGCAGGATGAGGCCGGCACGCCGCCGGGCACCATTCTGCAAGCCTGGAGCCGCACTTGGCTGCTGAATGGCCGCTTGCTCAAACCCGCCATGGTGGTGGTTGCAAAGCAGCCGGCGGTCGCGGCGCATGGCGGTGAAGCGGCGGCCAACTCTGGTTGATCGCGTCCAAATAATTTTCTGCGCTGTGCGTCCGGCACCTTGTCGGACACGTGAAGTGTCAATACATCTGTATCATTCAACAAGGGTCGATCCTGATGCTTCGGGTCAGAATCGTCCGCTGCAAGGAGAGTAAACATGAGTAAGGTCATCGGTATCGACCTCGGCACCACCAATTCCTGCGTCGCGATCATGGAGGGCAAGGATGTCCGCGTGATCGAAAATAGCGAGGGCGCACGCACCACCCCGTCAATGGTCGCGTTTTCCGACAGTAATGAACGATTGGTCGGTCAGTCCGCCAAGCGCCAAGCGGTCACCAACCCGACCAACACGCTGTATGCGGTCAAGCGCCTGATCGGGCGCCGGTTTGAAGACCCGACGGTGGAGAAGGATAAAGGCCTAGTTCCCTACGAAATCGTTCGCGGTGATAATGGCGATGCGTGGGTTGAGGCGCGCGGGCAGCGTTATGCGCCGAGCCAGATCAGCTCGTATATTCTGACCAAAATGAAGGAAACCGCCGAAGCCTATCTCGGCGAGACCGTCACCCAGGCGGTTATCACGGTTCCGGCCTATTTCAATGACGCGCAACGTCAGGCAACCAAGGATGCCGGCAAGATTGCCGGGCTTGAGGTGCTGCGCATCATCAATGAGCCGACGGCGGCGGCGCTCGCTTACGGCATGGATAAAAAACACACCGGCACCATCGCGGTGTATGATCTCGGCGGTGGCACCTTCGATATTTCGGTGCTTGAGCTGGGCGATGGCGTGTTCGAAGTCAAATCCACCAATGGCGATACGTTCCTGGGTGGTGAGGATTTCGACCAGCGGGTGATCGATTATCTGGCGGATGAGTTCAAGCGCGAGCAAGGCATTGATTTGCGCAAGGATAAATTGGCGCTGCAGCGGCTGAAGGAAGCGGCAGAAAAGGCCAAGATCGAATTGTCCTCGTCCAAGGAAACCGAGATCAACCTGCCCTTTATCACCGCCGATGCCTCCGGGCCGAAGCATATGGTGATGAAGCTGACCCGGGCGAAGCTGGAATCGCTGGTCGATGATTTGATCGAGCGGACATTGGGGCCGTGCCGGGCGGCGTTGAAGGATGCCGGCGTTACGGCGGGTGAGATTAGCGAAGTCATTTTGGTCGGCGGTATGACCCGCATGCCCAAGGTGATCGACGCGGTGAAGCAGTTCTTTGGCCGTGAACCCGCGCGCAACGTCAACCCTGATGAAGTGGTCGCCATTGGTGCGGCGATCCAGGGTGGCGTGCTCAAGGGCGATGTGAAGGATGTGCTGCTGCTCGATGTCACGCCGCTTTCGCTCGGCATTGAGACGTTGGGCGGTGTGTTCACCCGGTTGATTGATCGTAACACCACGATCCCGACTAAAAAGAGCCAGACCTTCTCGACGGCGGATGACAACCAGACGGCGGTGACCATCAAAGTGTTCCAGGGCGAGCGCGAGATGGCGGCGGATAATAAGCTGCTTGGTCAGTTCGATCTGATGGGCTTGCCGGCGGCGCCGCGTGGTGTGCCGCAAATCGAGGTGACATTCGATATCGATGCGAACGGCATCGTTTCGGTGTCGGCCAAGGATAAGGCGACCGGCAAGGAGCAGCAGATCCGCATTCAAGCGTCTGGTGGCTTGTCAGACGCCGATATCGAACGGATGGTCAAGGATGCCGAGGCGAATGCGGCGAATGACAAGGCCAAGCGCGAGCTGGTCGATGCCCGCAACCAGGCCGATGGCCTGATCCATCAGACCGAGAAGACGCTGAAGGATGCGGGCGATGGCGTGAGCGCGCAGGATCGGGGCGAAGCTGAAGCCGCGATCAATGCCGCCCGTTCCGCGATCGAGGCGAATGAGCTGGAGGCGATCAAATCGGCCACTGATCGCCTAACCCAAGTCGCGATGCGGATTGGTGAAGCGATGTATAAGGCGCAGGCCGAAGCGGGTGCCGCTGCCCCCGGCGAGGCCGGTCCGAATGGTGAAAAGATCGTCGATGCCGATTTTGAAGATGTTGACGACCACACCAAGAAGTCAGCTTGATCGCTGATTTCACGACACTGCACCGACAAACCCCCCGGATCAGCGATGGTCCGGGGATTTTCTCTGTTTCCGTGACCCAGGACTGAGCCGCGCCATGGCGAAACGTGATTATTATGAAGTGCTCGGCGTATCGCGCACCGCTTCTGCCGATGAGTTGAAAAAAGCCTATCGCAAATTGGCGATGCAATTTCACCCCGACCGCAACGCCGGTGACAAAACCGCCGAACATAATTTCAAGGAAGTCAACGAAGCCTATGACGTCCTGAAGGATGATCAAAAGCGTGGCGCCTATGATCGGTTCGGCCATGCGGCTTTTGAAGGCGGTGGCGGGCCGGGCGCTGGCGGCGGCTTTGGCGGGTTCGGCTTTGAGGGTGGCATTGGCGATATTTTCGAGCAAATGTTCGGCGAGGCCATGGGCGGCGGTAATCGCCGTGGTGGTGGGCGTGCGCAGCGCACCGGCAATGATATTCGTGCCGGCGTTGAAATTGAGCTGACCCACGCCTTCACCGGTACCAAGGCCGAAGTGCGGGTGCCGACCCGGATGAATTGCGACGCCTGTAATGGAACCGGCTCGGCCGATAAGCAGACCAGCGCCGATAGCTGCCCGAGTTGTAACGGCTCCGGGCGGGTGCGCGCCCAGCAGGGTTTTTTCATGGTGGAGCGAACCTGCCCCACTTGCGGTGGCTCTGGCCGGGCGCTGCGCAATCCTTGCCGCGTGTGCGGCGGGGCGGGGACGGTGCCGCGCGAGCGCACTATTTCGGTCAATATTCCGCCCGGCGTTGAGGATGGCACGCGGATTCGCCTGTCCGGCGAAGGCGAGGCCGGCGGGCGCGGGGCGCCGCCGGGTGATTTATATGTGCATGTGGCGATCCGTCCGCATCCGATTTTCCAGCGTGATGGCAGCAATATTTTCTGCCGCGTGCCGCTGCGCATGAGCCAGGCGGCGTTGGGGGCGGAGATCGAGGTTCCGGCCATCGATGGCACACGGGCGCGGGTGAAAATTCCACCCGGCACCCAAACTGGCGATCAATTCAGGCTGCGCAACAAGGGGTTCTCGGTGCTGCGCAGCACCAGCCGTGGCGATATGTATATCCAGGTCGCGGTGGAAACCCCGCAAAACTTGACCCGGCGCCAGCGCGAATTGCTTGAGGAGTTTGACCGCGAAGCCGCGAGCAATGCAGCGGGCAGCCCGGAGAATGAAGGGTTTTTCTCCAAGGTTCGTGAGTTTTTCGAGGGTTTTTAGCGGTTGGTTACATTTTGTGCATCGCCGTGGCGGGCGCTGGCATGGTAGCGGCAATGACGATATATTCGGCCATCGCATGATGATCGGATGGGTCTGATTGAGCGAAATTTCTCTGACGGAGCAAAACATGTCGTTGCGCACATCGCCTTGGCTGCAATCTCTCTCCGCTTTTGCATTGCTCAGTGTGCTCGCGGGCTGTGCGGTGCCGCCGCCGATGGGGCCTACCGTCGTTGCGATGCCCGCTCCCGGCCAACCTTTTAGCAGTTTCCAGCATAATGATCAGGCGTGCCGCTATTACGCGCAGCAACAGGTCGCCGGGCAAGGGCAGGGCGCGACGCAGGCGGCTAATAATAGTGCGGCAGGCGGCGCGTTGCTCGGTGCGGCGGTTGGCGCGTTGATCGGTGCGGCGGGCGGTAATGCCGGCGCGGGTGCGGCGATTGGGGGTGGCTCTGGCTTGCTGCTCGGTGCGGCGAATGGCGGTGCGGTTGCGCAGAACGCCGCGAGCAATATCCAGGCGCAATATAACATCGCCTATAGCCAATGCATGGTCGGCAATGGCGAGCAGATGGCGGCACCACCGCCATCTTATAATTCCTATACCTATCCGTCGCCCGCTTATCCGCCGCCGGGTTATTGATCTAACGGAACCGCCTTGCGCGCGATCAGGCATAACGGGCCGATCCCGCGAGCAATTCTAAGCCTCGGTGCGGCGGATGCGACGCTTGGCATTCGCCGCCCGCGCCCAAAGCATAAGCTGATCCCGCTGCCCGTTTCGATGGTGCTGCATGCGCTGATCCTTGCCGTGCTGCTTTTCGCGGCGCATCGCGCACTCAAGCCGCCGCCCGCGCAACCGGCCATCGCCGTGGTGTTTGAGGGCACGGGCCTGACCAAATCCGCGACCAAAACCACCGCGCCACGATCCTCGCGTGAAGGCCCGCCGCAACGCGCCCTTGATACCGCACCGCCCGCAGCGCCGCCACCGGCAGCGGCGGCGCCCAAAGCGCCGCATGTGAGCCTAACCCCGCCCAAGCCCGCGCCCAGTGTTCCGCCCGCGCTCGATCATTTGCCAACCCCGATGCCCCGCATCGCGCCGCCGAACCCAACGAATCGGGCCACATTGCGCCACGCGGCGCCCCCGTATCGGATCATGCCTGGCATGTCCTTTGGCCATAGTGAAGCTGCGCCATCGCCATTTCACCGGATGCCGGGCCATTTGGCGTTGCAATTATCTCAATCTTATATGGACCATCAATCGCCTGCGATTACCTTCAAGGGCAAGGCGGGGCCGGATTGGGAGAGCGCGTTCAACAAATGGGTCAACGCGCATAAATATTATCCGCAAGCGGCGGCTGATAATCAGGAGCAGGGCAAGGTCACCATCGCGATGACGATCATGCCGGATGGCAGCGTGCGCAATTTGCGCTTGCTCAGCAGCTCGGGCGCGCCGCTACTCGATATGGCTTGGCTCGGCTTATTTCAGGGCGGCGTTCACGTGCCACCATTTCCGCCGGGTAGCCCCGCGAAGCAGGAACAAGTGATCGCAACCATGCATTTCAAATTGATCTATTAGGTCACGTGGCGAGCATCGGGTCGCGTGATGCTGACTTAAGATCAGCAGTATGGATGTCATCAAATCTTCATCTGATTGACCTCGCTTTGTGTGGAGCGGTGGCCTAGATGCTGCGAGCGCGGCATTACGAAACTTTTCGTAATGTGGAGATGTAACCTGCTATCACTAGGGAGATAGATCATGCGATCTGATTTAAAATTGAAGAGTTCAATCCTTCTTCGCGTTGGCGCAGCGGCGCTTCTGATCGCTGGCATTGGCGCTGGCGTCGCCCAGGCTGCCACCCAATTGACGGGTGCAGGTTCGACCTTCGACTATCCGTTCTTCTCGGCGGCCTTTTACAAATACTCGGCGCTGCATCACGACATCACGGTGAATTACCAGTCGATTGGTAGTGGTGGCGGAATTCAGCAATTCTCGGCCGGAACTGTCTCGTTCGGTGCCAGCGACGTGCCGATGAATGCGGGTGAGCTGAAGAAGGCCGGTTTCCCGATCGTCCAGGTGCCGGTTGCGCTGGGTGGCGAGGGCATTGGCTATAATTTGCCAGGTATCGGCAAGGGGCTGCATATGGATGCTGCCGTTCTGTCGGATATTTATCTTGGTAAAATCACTAAGTGGAACGATCCAGCAATTGAGAAGCTCAACCCCGGCGTGAAATTGCCGAACATGGCGATCACCGTAGTCCATCGGTCGGACGGCTCGGGCACAACCTACATCTTCACCGACTATCTCAGTCATGTGTCGTCTGAATGGAAGACCAAAGTGGGTGCGGGCAAGGCTGTCTCCTGGCCAGCGCCGAGCAGCATTGGCGGCAAGGGTAACGAGGGTGTGGCCGGGCTGGTCAAGAACACGCCCGGTTCGATCGGTTATATCGAGCTCGCCTATCTTTTGCAGAACAATATGCCTTACGCCCTGCTTGAGAATCGTGCGGGTCATTACCTTTATCCGTCGATCAAGACCGTAGCCGCCGCTGCGGCGACCAAGCCGAACGTGTCCTCCACCAACTTCTCAATTGTCGACTCGTCCTGCGCGGAATGCTATCCGATCAGCGGCTATTCGTGGGGTTTGCTGCGTAAGCATTATGCTGACGCGAAAACTGCCAATGAAATCAAGACGCTGTTTACGTGGTTGTCGACCAAGGCCCAGCCGATCGCTAAGACGATTGACTATGTGCCGCTGCCCGCAAATGTTCAACAGATGGCGGTCAGGAAGGTCAAGGAGATCAACTGATTAATTGATCCATGCCGGGGAGGGGTCTGCCTTCCCCGGCTTTAGGGTAAAAAGATAAGATGTCGGATATAGTGACGTTGCCAGAGTCAACCCCGCCCGTGCTGATTGCCCATCAGTCGCGGGATATCGGTCAGGGAGTGTTTCGATTGCTGCTTTGGGCAGCATGCGCGTTATTTGGCATCATGTTGACTGGTTTGGTGTTCACCCTGATCGAAGGATCTTGGGACTCCATTTTAACTTTTGGTTTTCGGTTTTTATGGACCACAGTGTGGAATCCGGTCACCGGTAAATTTGGTGCCGCTGCATTTATGTACGGGACTTTCGTCACCTCACTCATGGCGCTGCTCTTTGCGGGAACCATCGGGGTGATTAGCGCAATATTTCTGGCCGAATTTGCACCCCAGCGCCTGTCAGGTCTGCTGGGCGTGTTGATTGAAATGCTGGCGGCGGTGCCAAGCGTTGTGTTCGGTCTCTGGGGTTTGTTCGTGCTCGCGCCACTTGTGCAAAATTACATCGGGCCGGTTTTCCAGGACACGCTCGGATTTTTGCCGCTTTTCCAGGGCACAATTTACGGAGTCAATTATTTTACTGCGGCGCTGATCCTCGCTTTGATGATCGTCCCAACAATCATGGCAATCACGCGAGATTTGATCATCTCAACGCCGAGTTCGGTTCGCGAATCCGCACTCGCGCTTGGCTCGACGCGCTGGGAGGCGGTGACGAAGGTGGTGCTGCCCAACTTGCAGAGCGGTATTTTCGGCGCGTTCATGCTGGCCCTTGGCCGCGCATTGGGCGAGACGATTGCAACGACCATGGTCATCGGCAACCGTCCGGCGATTTCTGCGTCTTTATTCGCACCGGGTTACACAATCGCTGCTGGCATCGCTAATGAGTTTACCGAAGCCACATCGCAGATTTATCTAAGTGCATTGGTGGAGCTTGGCCTGATGCTGTTGATTCTCAGCGTGGCGGTGAATGCTGTCGGTCGTTTGTTCCTTCGCTCGATCAAGCGCCGGACAGGGGAAGCCTAAAGGAATGTCGTTGATAAATAGCGGATCAATCGAGCAACAGCGCAAAATCATCAGCGGTTTCTGGACCGGACTTTCAGCGGTCGCGAGTATTATTGTGGCCGGCGCGCTGATATTCATTGTTGGCTATGTTGTTTATCAGGGGATTGGCTCGATTAATATTCCGTTCCTGACCGAAGTGCCGCACCCGATTGGTGTGCCGGGCGGTGGTGTCGGTAATGGTATCGTTGGCACCCTGATTATCGTCGCGATCGCCGCAATCATCGCGATCCCCATGGGCTTTTTGATTGGGATACATATAAGCTTCTTTGGCTCATCAAAGTTAAACGAGGCGATCCGATTCTCGTCCGACGTTTTGGCCAGTGTGCCGAGTATTACGATTGGTATCTTTGCCTATGTTGTGTTTGTGGCACCGTTTCACCATTTCTCGGCATTTTCTGCGTCATTCGCATTCGCCGTGCTGATGATGCCAATCGTGATTCGCACCACAGAATCGTCGTTGCAGACCGTGCCGCGCGAGATGCGCGAGGCGGCCATGGCCTTGGGCGCAAATGAGGTGCAAGCATTGTTTCGCTGCATTTTGGTCGCTGCCCGTCCTGGCATCATGACAGGGGTTATTCTCTCCATCGCGCGGGTCACCGGCGAGACGGCACCGCTGTTGTTCACGGCCTTCGGTAGTCAGTTTTGGGAATTTAATCCGACCAAGCCAATGGGTGAACTGTCGCTCCAGGTTTTTACTTACGCGATTTCTCCCTATCAGATTTGGCATAATCAAGCTTGGGGTGGTGCTCTCGTGCTGATCTTCACGGTTCTTACTCTGAGCGTTTTGTCGCGACTGTTGTTTCGGAGGCGCGCTTGATAGCTTAAGACGGCGGCGATGCGGCCAAGTCGCGGCGCACCCTCGATGACGCGGTATCGAGTTTATGTTTTTGGCGAAAAAACTATTTTTTGATTGAAATTGCCGTCTTGAGTCGGGCGGTGATCATTTCGACCGGGGTTTGCAGGCGTGAGAATCGCATCGCGCGCCGGGTGCGCTGGCCGCCTTCGCCGTGCAGATGCAGGATCAGAACGCTCAACGTGACCCGTGCATCGGCAATCTCATCCCAGCGATAATGGTCGTTCTGATCGCGCAAACCGCGCAACGACACGCCATCCGGGGTGAGAAGTGCCCTGATCCGCACCGCGCGATCCTGATGATAGCGCCGCCAATCGCCGATGGCCCCGGCCACCACCAGGGCGGCGGCAATCGGCAGTAACAGTGCCATGGCGGTCAGAAACAGGCTTTTCGCGCCGATATGCACAAACATGATCGGCCCGCCGAGAGCGATCAGCACCATCAGCGCGACAACAAGGTAAGGCGGTGATGGGGCTGGCGCGCCTGCCCAGACTTCCAGCACCGCTAGGCCCGTGTCACCGGCGCGCTGTGCCTCCAGCTCTGCTTCATGCTCATCCATGGGCCGCTCCTATCGCAGCCGCCCTTATCTTGTCGATCACCCGATTATCCCCGACAGTATGAACATGGAGTCGCAAGCCCCCCCAACGCTCTCGCTCCGCGATTTGTTCTCTGGATTTTTTGCTGCCGGCATTTCTGGCTTTGGTGGGGTGTTGCCGTTCGCCCGCCGGATCATGGTCGATCAACGGCGCTGGCTGACTGATGCGGAGTTCGCGGATTTATTCGCCCTTTGCCAATTTCTACCCGGCCCCAACATTGTTAATCTATCGGTGGCGTTCGGGGCGCGCCATCGGGGGATTCCCGGTGCCTTCGCCGCGCTCACCGGCCTGCTCGCCGCCCCGATCACTATTGTGGTCACGCTCGGCTTGCTATTCGAGCGCTATGGCAAATTACCCCTGGTCCATCATGGTCTCGAAGGTCTTGCCGCCGGGGCGTCCGGGCTGATCCTGGCCACGGCGGTCAAAATCGCCACACCCTCTTTGCGCCATATTGCCACCATCGCGGTGGTCGCACTTGCTTTTACCCTGTTCGCCATTTTGCATTTTGCCCTGCCGGTGGTGATATTAATCGCTTTTCCCGTCTCGATCCTGGTCGCGCGCGGGCGCACGCCGTGATGGTGCCCCCCTTGATGGTCCCCGCCTTGATGGTCCCCAGGCGATGATCCTGCTCACCTTGGCATTGCTGTTCGCCGAATTATCGCTGCTCGCCATCGGCGGTGTTGCCAGCACGCTGCCGGCCATGGCGCGCGCGGTGATTGCCCATCATTGGATGACCGCGCCGCAATTCGCCGCCTTGTTCGGTGTTGCGCAATCAAGCCCCGGCCCGAATATGCTGATCGCGACGCTGATTGGCTTGCATGTGGCGGGGCTGCCCGGTGCGGCGGTCGCCACGATTGCGATGATCGGCCCGTCCAGCACGCTGACTTATGCGGTCGCTGGTTGGTGGCATCGGTTTCGGGAGGCGCGCTGGCGACGCATTTTGCAAAACGCGATCACGCCGGTCACTGGCGGCCTGTTGCTCGCTGCCGCCTCGGTATTGCTGCGCGCCGCCGATCATGATTGGCGCGAAGCGCTGATCTCGATGGCGGTGTTTCTCGCAGCGACTCTGCGGCCCAAACTCCACCCGCTCTGGCTGCTGGCCGCCGCCACAATCCTGGGCGTCCTCGGTTTCGCCTGATGATCGCTGCGTGGTGCTTAGCGTTTAGCCGATGGCAGCGTGCAGGAGCGCTAGTGCATGCTCAACCGTTTGGGCGCGCACGGCGGCGCGGTCACCGGCGAACACCCTGCGTTCGGCGCGCACCTCGTCGCGCGTGGCGAGGCCAAACCAAACCGTGCCGACCGGCTTTTCCGGTGAACCACCCTCCGGCCCGGCAATGCCGGTCACCGCGATGGCGATATCCGCGTCAGCACGGGTGCGCGCCCCGCTTGCCATCGCCCGTGCCACTGCCTCACTCACCGCGCCCTCAGCAGCGATCATCGGGGCAGGGACGCCCAGCATGGCGGTTTTCGCGGCATTGGCGTAGGTCACAAAGCCAAAGCCAAACACCGACGATGCGCCGGCAATATCGGTAATCGCCGCCGCGATCATCCCGCCGGTGCAGCTCTCCGCCGTCGCGATTTTTTGCTCCGCCGCCCGCGCGCGCGCCACCAAAGCGGACGCCCGTTCGCTCAAAACACCCATTGGAGCACCAGGAGCGAAAAGCCCGCCAGCAGCCCGGCGATCCAATCATCCGCCATGATCCCGAGCGCATCATGGCGCGCATCCGCCCAACCAACCGGGCCGGGTTTCCAAATATCGAACAGCCGGAACAAGCCAAAAGCCATGATTACCGCAAACCACCCGCCGCTGCCCAAGCCAAGCAGCGCGATCATTTGCCCGGCCACCTCATCGATCACCACCCAACCCGGATCATCGGCGTCTGCCCCGGTGCGTGGGATCGCCCAAAGTCCGGCGGCACTCACCAACACCACGCCGAACAACAATCCAAACCAGCCAAACCAAGCCAGGAGTATCAGCCCGAGCAACAGGCCGAGCGCCGAGCCTGCGGTTCCCGGCGCGCGTGGCACCGAACCCACCCCCAATCCCGAGGCGAGCCACCACGCCCCGCCTGTCATGGATGCACCCAACGCTGCACCGGATCACGCGCTGATTTGCCCTGTAAGGCCCGATACACCACCATCGCCTCGGTCACCCGCTGCACATAATTACGTGTCTCGCCAAACGGTATCTCCTCCAGCCAGGTCACCAAATCCACGCCGCCCGCTGCCACCGGCAAGCGCGGATCGCCAAAGCGCGACAGCCACGCCGCGACATTGCCCGGCCCGGCATTATAGGCCGCAATCGCCAGCGGGGTGCAATCACCAAATCGATGCCGGAGTAGCGCCAGATAGGCGGTGCCGAGCGCGATATTCTGTCCCGGATCGCGCAGGCCCGCGCCGCCAGCCGCCAGCCCGTCGCGCCGGGCGATTTGCGCCGCCGTACCGGGTAATAATTGCATCAGCCCAATGGCACCAGCGCCGCTCACCGCGTTCGGATCAAAACTGCTTTCCTCGCGGGAGATGGCCAGGGTCAAGCTCGTCGCGCCGCTAAAGCTGGGCGGGATCGGCCAGCCTTGGCGGATCAGCATCACCCCATGCACACCGGCTTGCCGGGCAATCGCGACGGCAATGGGCGTTTGGCCAAGGCGCTGCGCCAGTTGGGCCGCCAAATCCCAATCGGCTGGCGTGGCAGAGGCTTCGCCGGCGCGCAGCAAAAACGCTGATGCACGGCGCGGCGCACCCATCTGGCTCAGCACAAAGGCCGCCTGTGGCAATTCGCGCTCGGCAAATTCCACATCGACAACCGCATTGCGCTTGATCCGTTCCGCAGCCCTGATCCGTGCGGCGAGCTGTGCGGCGGTATCGCCTGCCTGCAGCGCGGCTAATTGGCCATAAAAACTATCGGGAAACGCCGCCGCTCGGGCCAAATCGGCCTTCTGCGTCGGCCCGCTCGCGGTTTGTGCCAGCCAGTACCAGCCGCGCGCCTGGGTGATGACCGCTTTATCGCGGTGGGCCAAGCGCAAAAACCAAGGTGCTGCCTGCTGGGGTTGGTGCAGGAACCGCAAGGCGACGAATCCGGCGAGAAAATCTCGGCTCGCTTGCTGCACCGTTGAGGCGGGCGGAATGGCGGCGGCGATGCGATAGGCATCCGTCGCGTCATTTTGCTCCAGCAAGTCACGCACCAGCCCATCGGCGCGGCTCCAAAACAAGCCGCGCAGCCGATAACTGCCCGATCCGGGCTGCTCTGCCCGCCGAGCCGCAGCCGCGCCCTGATGTTCCCAGAGAGCCACCCGTTCAGCCATGGTCGCGGCCAATCGCGCGCGGGCGAGGAATAAAAACGGCGTTTCTTGCTGCGCGACACTGAGCGCTGCCAAGCGGGTCGTGGCGTCTTGCCGCTGGCGCACCAGGGCAAGCCACGCGCCGCCCACCGCGCGCTGTGCTGGGGTCAATCCGGGCAGGAGCGTAAGGGCGGCTTGATCATCGCCCGCGCCGGCCAAGCGTTGAAACCGCGCCCAATTGGCTTGCGGGCCGAGCAGGGGACCGAACTGCGCCTGAAACCGGGCGGCGTCCTGTGGTTCGGAAAATCCATCGATCCAGGCGCGGCGGGCAAATAATTTGGCCTGTGCCGGATCGCTCGCCAAGGCCGAGGCACAGCGCGCATTCGCCCTCGGTGTGATTTTGCTGGTCATGGCCGCGCGTTGCCGGCAAGCGGCCCGCACGGTGGCGTCATTAGGATCGGCCTGCACCGCCTCGCTCCAGCGCCGATTGAGCAGGGTTTGCTGCGGCCAATCGGGATTGCGCGCCTGGAACGCTGCAATTTCGGCAGCACGCGCCACACCGGGATCGAGCAGCCGATAATAGGTGACCAGCTTTGCCACCAGCCGATCGCGCTGCATCGAAGCCAGCATCGTCGCGTCCGCCCAATCGCTCGCGCGCACATCGCTCATGATTTGGGTCAAGGCGGCGGGGCTGTTGGGTGGGGGCAGGGACGGTGGTGCTGCGTGCGCAATACCGCCAACAGCGCCGATTGCCATCACCCATCGCATTATCCAGCGCTGCATCGCTTACGCATAGCAACTGGCGACCCGCGCCGCCATCCCCGCATCGCGCGGATGCAGGCCGCCTGTGCAGCCCATCGCCTTGCCCAGCGTGGGGCGCTGCGCCTACAATCACGATCTTATGGAGAAGAAAATGTTCCACGGATCACTGGTAGCCTTGATCACCCCGATGCAGCACGATGGCCGGGTTGATGAACCCGCCCTTGAGCGTTTCATCGAATGGCAGATCGCGCAAGGCACCGACGGTTTGGTGCCGGTGGGCACCACCGGCGAGTCGCCAACGCTGAGCCATGAGGAACATAAGCGCGTGGTGGAATTGACAGTGCGGGTTGCGCGCAAGCGTGTGCCGGTGATTGCCGGAGCCGGCTCGAATGCGACCGCCGAGGCCGTTGGCTTGGCGCGCCACGCCCAGCAGGTCGGGGCGGATGGCGTGTTGGTGGTGACGCCTTATTACAATAAGCCCACGCAAGACGGCTTGGTTTTGCACTACACTGCGATTGCCGATGCGATTGATATCCCCCTGATTATTTATAATATACCTTCGCGCTCGGTGATCGATATGTCGGTCGCGACCATGGCCAAGCTGGCTCAACATCGCAATATCGCCGGGGTGAAAGACGCCACCGCCAATCTCACCCGCCCGCTGCATACTGCCGCCGCGTGCGGTGCGGATTTCTGCCAACTTTCGGGCGAGGATCATACCGCTTTGGCGTTTCTCGCCGCTGGCGGCCATGGCTGCATCTCGGTGACCGCCAATATCGCGCCGAAGCTTTGTGCGGATATGCATCGGGCCTGGCGCGCCGGCGATGTCGCTACCGCTATGGCGATCCAGGCGCAGCTCTTACCGCTGCATGATGCGATGTTTTTTGAGACCAATCCGGCGCCCGCCAAATTCGCCGCCTCTTTGCTTGGCTTTGGCACCGATCATTGCCGCTTGCCGCTCGCCCCGCTGACCGAAGCGGCCCGTGCGCGCATGCGCGACGCCTTGGCCAGCGTTGGTCTCGCACTCCCCGCAAAGACCTGACCCGATGGCCAGTCCCGGCAAGGCTGATGCCCGCAAATCCGGCCTGATCTCGCACGGCATTGCGGCGCAGAACCGCAAGGCGCGGTTTAATTATACCATTCTCTCCACCGTTGAGGCGGGCATTGTGCTGCGCGGCGCGGAGGTGAAATCGCTGCGCATGGGCCGTGCGACGCTCACCGAGGCGTTTGCCGGTGAGCGCGAGGGCGAGATGTTTTTGTTCAATATGTATATCCCTGAATATCAAGGCGGCGTGCTGTCGCGTTTTGACACCAAGGGGCCGCGCAAATTGCTGCTCAAGCGCAAAGAGATCAACACGCTGCTCGGCGCGATTGCGCGACAAGGCTCGACGGTGGTGCCGCTCGATGTGCATTTCAATCCACGCGGCGTGGCCAAAGTGACACTCGGCATCGCGGAGGGGCGCAAGCTGCATGACAAGCGCGCGGCCATCGCCAAGCGTGACTGGGATCGTGATAAAGCGCGATTGATGCGCAACCGTGGATGACGCAACATGACTGAAAAACCTCCGATCACAATTCTCGGCGCGATCAAGGATAAGCTGATCGGCACCAAACAAGAATGGGCGCGCGAGGGTCGCTTGCTCACCGGCAAGAGTGCCGAACCGGGCCAGCGCCTGCCGCCGGGTCAGCGCGAAGTGACCGATTGGCCGATTCTGGATTTGGGCGTCCAGCCGGAAATCCCGCGCGAGGCGTTCCGCCTGACGCTCGATGGGTTGGTGGCCAACCCGGTTACCCTTGATTGGGCCAGCTTGATGGCGTTGCCGCAGACCGAATTGGTTGCCGATATGCATTGCGTGACCCAATGGTCGCGCTTCGATAATCATTGGCAAGGCGTTTCGATCCAAACTTTGATCGATCTGGTCAAACCCACCCTCTCGGTCAGCCATGTGCTGTTCGAGGCCCATGATGATTACACCACCAATTTGCAGCTGGAGCAGTTTGCCGGTGCGGATTGCCTGCTGGTGCATCATTGGAACGGCGCGCCGATTACCCGCCAGCATGGCGGGCCGGTGCGGGTGATGGTGCCGCGCTATTATTTATGGAAATCCGCGAAATGGGTGCGGCGCATCCGTTTCGCCAGCGCCGATCAGCGCGGCTTTTGGGAAACCCGAGGCTATAACAACAACGCTGATCCGTGGCTGGAAGAACGCTATAGCTGATTAGATCAATATGGGTTTAGATTGAATCGCCAGATTTGAGATAAACCAATGAAATTGATCGACAAACAGAGGCTAGAGCGAGATTGATGATAATCAATCACGCTCTAGGTTGGCCTAATCGCTCGGCTTGGGCGGCGATGATCGCCTCGAACATGGCGGTGGTCAGACGTTTGGTGCTGGTATTATAGCGCGACACGTGAAAACTATCGGTCATCACCACGCCATCGGGCAAAATCGTTATCCGGCCATGGCCGAATTTGGCGAAATTTTGCCGCAATCCGTAAGCGCGCAGCACGGCTTGATGGGCAATGCCGCCCAACGCCACGATCGCACGCACCTGCGGCATCGCCGCGCGTTCGGCGGCTAAAAAATGATTGCAGGATACAATCTCTGCGGGCAGGGGGCGGTTCTGCGGTGGCACGCAGCGCACCGCGTTGACGATTCGGCAATTGCGCAAAACCAGCCCATCATCGGCCCGTTCGGCGTATTTTCCGGTGGCAAACTCAAATTTTAATAATGTTTCATAAAGAAGTTGCCCGGCATAATCGCCGGTAAAGGGCCGCCCTGTGCGATTCGCCCCCCGCAATCCGGGTGCCAATCCAACGATCAGCAACGAAGCATCAAGCGGTCCAAAGCACGGCACCGGCGCATTATGCCAATCGCTGAACGCCAGCCGATTCGCAGCACGGAACGCCGCGAGTCGCGGGCAGAGCGGGCAATCAGGCGTTGGTGTTGAACCGGACAGCGCCATGGGAGTGGGCTGATCCGGGGTCACCCTGCGCGGCTGCGGCAATTATTCCAGCTCGTCCTCATCGCGCCCCGGACGATTGCGCGGCTCGGCGATCCGGCGGGTGAATTCACCGGCAATATCCGCGAGATCGACGAAATGATCGGCCTGGCGGCGCAATTCATCAGCGATCATCGGCGGCGTGCTTTTCACAGTGGAAACCACGGTCACGCGCACACCACGGCGCTGCACGGCCTCGACCAGCCGGCGGAAATCGGAATCACCTGAAAACAGCACGACGTGATCCAGATGATCGGCCATTTCCAGCATATCGATGGCCAACTCGATATCCATATTGCCCTTAACGCGCCGCCGTCCCGTCGCATCGGTAAATTCCTTGGCCGGCTTGGTGACCAAGGTATAGCCATTATAGGCTAGCCAATCGGTCAGCGGCTTGAGCGGTGAGTATTCCTCAGTCTCCAACAGCGCGGAGTAGTAATAGGCGCGGATCAGATTGACCCGTCCAAAAAACTCCAGCAATCGTCGGTAATCAACATCAAATCCCATCGCTCGGGACGCGGCATAAAGGTTAGCGCCATCGATGAAAAGGGCCGTTTTGTCTTGGGGCAGAAGCCGCATAGTAATGATCCTCGTCGCGGAAAATGGACAAATATAGTGAAACTCGACCGCCATCCAGATACGCTAAACCAATCGCGATGAACAGGCCAGGAATTCAGACATGACTGCAATCCTTATTGCAATTGGTGCAAACCTGCCAAGTCCCGGCTTGACTGACCCCTATGCGACGTGCTTGGCCTCGGTGACGGCCTTGCGCGATCTACCGCACCTCAACTTAAGATTGATTTCTCGCTGGTACCGAACCGAGCCGATCCCTCGTGCGCCGGACCAGCCTGATTTTTGCAATGGCGCACTCTTAATGCAGGGCGGCCCCGATCTCGACCCGGAAAATCTGCTGGCGTCGCTGCACGCGATCGAGGCGCGATTTGGCCGCCACCGCACCATCGCCAACGCGGCCCGGCCGCTTGATTTGGATTTGATCGCCATCGATCAGCATATTCGCAGCAGCGCGCCGATCCTGCCGCATCCACGCGCTCATTTGCGACGATTCGTGCTCGATCCGATTTGCGACATTGCGCCCGATTGGGTCCATCCGCTGTTGCACGCGCCCGCGTCCGCGCTGCGCGCACGGCTGATCGCGACCGATCCGCAGCGCATCACGCTCTGGTAAGCTGGATTATCCGCGCGCCGCCTTGAGCGGTTTTTTGGCGGTGGCTTTGGGTTTTGCCGCTGCTTTTGGTTTGGCCGCTGCCTTGGGCTTGCTGGCCACTTTCGGCTTGGCTGCTGCTTTACCTGCTGCCTTGCCTCCCGCCTTGCCCTTGCCGCCACGCGGTGCGAGCGGCTTGCCCTTTTCAGCGAGGAGCGAAACCGCCTCGTCGAGCGAAAAAGTCTCCAACGTCGCCCCGCGTGGCAAATTCGCAATCAGCTTGCCGTGCTGCGCGTAAGGGCCGAACCGGCCCTTGCGGATCAACACCGGCGTCTGATCCTTGGGGTGAGGCCCTAGATCGCGAATGCCTTCCTGCTTTTTCGCTATCGCATCGACCGCACGATTAATGCCGATGGTCAGCACGTCATCATCTTTATCGAGCGAGGCGAATAGCGGCCCCATTTTGACAAAAGGTCCGAACCGGCCAATCCCGGCCTCGATTTCCTGGCCGGTCACCGGGTGCAGCCCAACCACACGCGGCAGCGAGAGCAAGCCCAGCGCCTGTTCGAGCGATAAGGTTTCGCCGTCCAGCCCTTTGGGCAGCGAGGTGCGCCGGGGCTTGGATTTTTTATCCTCAGGATCAGGCTCGCCGAGCTGCACATAAAGCCCGTACGGCCCGCGCCGCAACGTAACCGGAATGCCATTCGGGTCTTCGCCGAGCACCCGCATCCCATCGCGCAGCGTGTCACCCTCATCGCCGCCGCCATCTATCGCGAGACGCGCGGTATAGCGGCATTCGGGATAATTCGAGCAGCCGATAAACGCGCCATGCCGGCCCAGTTTCAGCCCCAGCCGCCCATGGCCACAGGCCTGGCAGGCGCGCGGATCGGTGCCGTCGGCGCGGGGCGGAAAGAAATGCGGGCCCAAATCCTCATCCAACGCATCGATCACGTCGGACACTTTGAGTTCGCGGGTTTGCTCCACCGCGCCGGAAAAATCGGTCCAAAAATCGCGCATCACCGCGCGCCAATCCGCAGAGCCCGCCGAAATTTCGTCGAGTTTTTGCTCAAGCCCGGCGGTGAAGCCGGTATCGACATAGCGGCCAAAAAACGAGGTGAGAAAGGCTGTGACCAGTCGGCCGCGATCTTCGGGGATGAAGCGCCGCGCATCCATGCGCACATAATTGCGATCACGCAGCACCGACAAAATCGAAGCATAGGTGGAAGGCCGGCCAATGCCCAGCTCTTCCATTTTTTTCACCAAAGTCGCTTCCGAATAGCGCGGCGGCGGCTGGGTGAAATGCTGCTCAGCGGTTACAGCACCAGTGCGCAGCGGATCGCCCTTGGCCATCGGCGGCAGCAATTTGCTCTCATCATCCTCGGCACCATCATCGATGCCTTCGCGGTATAATTTCAAAAATCCATCAAAAGCGAGAATCGAGCCGGTTGCGCGCAGCGTGGTGCCGGCGCCATCGGTGAGATCGACGCTGGTTTGATCAAGCTCCGCCGATTGCATCTGCGAGGCGAGGGCGCGCTTGTAAATCAGCTCATAGAGCCGTGCCTGCTCGCTGCTGAGCGTACGGGCCACCTGCTCGGGCGTGCGGGAAAAATCGGTCGGGCGGATCGCCTCGTGGGCTTCCTGGGCGTTTTTGGCTTTGGTTTGATAGAGGCGCGGTGCGGCGGGCAGGTAATCCGGGCCGAACGCGGATTTAACCTGGTTGCGGGCGGCGGCGATGGCTTCGCCCGCCATTTGCACGCCATCGGTGCGCATATAGGTGATCAAGCCAACATTTTCGCCGCCAATTTCCACCCCCTCATAGAGCTGCTGGGCGAGGCGCATGATTTGCTGGGCGGACAGGCCGAGCTTGCGTGATGCGTCCTGTTGCAGCGTCGAGGTGGTAAAAGGGGGGTTGGGGTGGCGGCGGGTGCGTTTTTTCTCGACATTGGCGACCGAAAATTGGCCCCGTGCCACCGCCGCTTCCGCCTCATGCGCGGCTTGGGCGTTGGGCAGATCGAACTGATCGAGCTTTTTGCCGGCCAGATGGGTCAGTCGTGCGGCAAATGTCGCACCGGTCGGGGTCAGAAATTCAGCCCCGACGGTCCAATATTCGCGGGCTCGGAAAATCTCGATTTCCGCCTCGCGCTCGCAAATCAAGCGCAGCGCTACCGATTGCACCCGCCCGGCACTGCGGCTGCCCGGCAATTTGCGCCACAGCACCGGCGAGAGGGTAAAACCGACCAAATAATCGAGCGCACGGCGCGCCAGATAGGCTTCGATCAGCGGCGTGTCGAGGTCGCGCGGGGCTTTGAGCGCCGCCTGGATCGCGGATTTGGTGATCTCATTGAAGGTGATGCGCCGAACATTGACGCCCTTCAGGGCGTGGCGCTGATCGAGCATGGCGCGCACATGCCAAGAGATCGCTTCGCCCTCGCGATCCGGGTCGGTCGCGAGATACAGCGTATCGGCACCTTTGAGCGCCTTAGCGATGGCCGAGACCTGTTTTTCGCCGCGATCATCGGCCTCCCAAGACATCGCGAAATCCTGTTCGGGCACCACCGAGCCATCCTTGGCCGGTAAATCACGGACATGGCCGAACGAGGCCAGAACCGTATAACCGGCACCCAGATATTTGTTGATGGTCTTCGCTTTCGCGGGAGATTCGACGACAACGATGGCGTTCATGAGACCTGTATGTTCTGCGCTCTTCCCGTCCGGGTCAAATGCGGGTCCGGTCGCCGTGGTCAGAAACTGTCAGACCGGGGCAATCAGACCGACACGATTGCCTGGCAGGGCTTCGATCCGGCCGATGAGTTCCAACTCCATCAGCGCGGCTGACAGGGCGGCGGGGGACAAGTGACAGCGCCGAGCGATCTCGTCAACCGGCATCGGGCTGGCGCTGAGCAGCTCGGTCAATTGGCTGCGCGCGGCTTGCGGGTCGGTTTCGGGCACATCCGGCGCCGAAATGGGCGATGGCGCGGGCGCCGCGAGGCCCGGCCTGACGCGGTAATGGGGCAGATTATTCAAAATATCCGCAAGATTTTCGGTGAAATGCGCGCCTTGGCGGAGCAGATCATTGCTGCCCTGGCAACGCGCATCGAGCGGCGAGCCGGGCACGGCGAACAATTCCCGGTGATAATCGAGCGCCATGCGGGCGGTGATCAGGCTGCCGGAGCGGTGCGCCGCCTCAATCACCACCACCCCGAGCGCCAAACCCGCGATAATCCGGTTGCGCTTGGGAAAATGCCGGGCCATCGGCGCGGTGCCGGGGGGCGATTCCGCGATCACCGCGCCGGCCTCGGCGATCCGCGCCTGCAAATTGGCATGTTCGGGCGGATAGATTTTATCCAACCCGCCGGGGATTGCCGCGAACGTCACGCCAGCGCGCAGGGCGCCGCGATGGGCGGCACCATCAATGCCGCGCGCCAAGCCGGACACAACGCCATAGCCCGCACGCGCCAAATCCTCAGCCAGCGTTTCCGCAATCCGTTGCCCATTGACCGAGGCATTGCGCGCGCCGACAATTGCGACGGTCGGGCGGGTGAGCAACGCGGCATCCCCACGCACCGCGATCATCGGCGGCGCATCCGGCAATTCGGCGAGCAGCGGCGGATAGAGCGTATCACCCAGGAAAATCGGCGTGGCGCCCAATTCGGCATGACGATCCAGCTCGGCCCGTGCCTGTGCTGCGCTCGGGATCACCGGCGCTGCCGCGCGCCCCGCGTTGCGGGCGATGCCGGGCAGCGCATCCAAAGCCGCGGCCGCAGTGCGAAACCGTGCGATCAATCGGCGATAGGTTTGCGGGCCCACGCCATCGGTGCGGATTAAGCGCAGTTGTGCAATCGGATCGGACACTACCTGAGGTTTATGCGCGGTTCCGTGCCGGCGCGCAACCGGGCAATATTTGCGCGATGTTTGAAAAAAATCAGCGCCGATATCAGCAGGATAACCAGTGTTTTGCTGGGCGCGATGCCGATAATCAGGGCCAAAATCGGCGCCATCGCGAAGGCCATCAACGCGGCGAGCGAGGAAATTTTTTTCCACACCGCATAAATCAGCCACAGCGCGCAGGCGGCGAGGCCCACCGGGAATGAAAAAGCGAGCAGCACCGCTAGGCCAGTCGCGACCCCTTTGCCGCCTTTAAAGCGCAGCCAAACCGGGAATAAATGGCCAAGCACGGCGAACAGCCCGGCAATCGCCGCAGGCGTCGGGCCGTGGGCGGCGAATGTCATGATCAAAACGGCGGCGGCACCTTTGCCACCATCGAGCAGTAAGGTTAGCGCGGCGAGACCTTTTTTGCCGGTGCGTAGCACATTGGTCGCGCCGATATTCCCTGAGCCAATCGCCCGAATATCACCAAGACCCGCCCAGCGTGTGAGCAAAAGCCCAAACGGGACCGAACCCAGCGCGTAGCCTAGCACAGCGGCGGCGAGAAAGCTCATCCGAACACCCTGAGCCCGGCTTTCCAGGTGCCAACCACCACCCCTTCGACCGCGCGGCCATCGAACGGCGTATTTTGCGCCTTACCAGGCAAACGCCCGGCTTCGATGCGCCATGAGCGGTCCAGCGCGAACAGGCAGAGATCAGCACGCCGCCCGCGCGCAATCCGTCCGGCACCGTCCGCACCCCGATCAAGGCCAAACAGTGCCGCTGGCCGGTTGGTGAGCAGCGACAACGCGGCCATCAGCGGGAGCGACTGATTATGGACCTGCGCCAGCGTAATCGCGAGCAAGGTTGCAAGCCCGGCCCCGCCCGGTGCGGCTTCGGCGAAGGGCAGGCGCTTATCATCGGCGTCACGCGGTTGATGGTCGGAGGCGATGGCATCAATCGTGCCGTCGGCTAAGGCATCGCACACGGCGCGCCGGTCTGCCTCCGGGCGGAGCGGCGGCGAGAGTTTGGCGTAGGTGCGAAAATCGCCAATCGCGGTTTCGTTCAAATCGAAATAAGGCGGTGCGGTATCGCAGGTCACGCGCAGCCCCGCTTGCTTGGCGCGACGGATCAAATCGAGCGATTCCGCCGTCGAAATATGGGCGAAATGGATCGCACCGCCGGTGAGTTCAACCAGGCGCAGATCACGCGCCACCATCAGCGATTCGGCGCAGGCCGGAATCCCCGGCAGCCCCATCAAGGTCGCGCGTGCGCCCTCGGTTGCGGCACCACCGGCGAGCGAAGGCTCTTCAGGATGTTGAACGATGATCATGTCAAACCCGTGGGCGTAGGCCAAAGCCCGGCGCATCAAGGCCGCTGGCCCGATGGCGCGTGCGCCATCGGTAAAGGCGATGGCACCGGCCCGAGCGAGCAGCCCATATTCAGCGATGGTCTCGCCACGGCAGCCCCGGGTCGCTGCGCCGTACGGGTGAATGGTGATACGCTGGGTCGCCGCGCCAGCGCCAGCGAGGGCGCGAACAATGGTAGCATCATCGCTGGGCGGGGTATTGTCGGGCAGGGCGGCGATGGTGGTGATGCCACTGGCTGAGGCGGCAAGTGCGGCGGAGGCGATGGTTTCCCGATATTCAAAGCCCGGCTCGCCGAATGATGCGCGAATATCAACCAAGCCCGGGCAAAGGATCAGGCCGGTCGCGTCAATCCGGGCTGCCCCGTCCGGTGCGGTAATATCGGCACCAAAATCGGTGATGTTTTGGCCTTGGATCAGCAAATTACCAATCGCGTCATAATTGCTGGCAGGATCGATGATGCGGGCGTTGGCGATTAGGGTGGTGTCAGACATTGCGAATCGCCCTGCGCGAAAGCGTATCGAGCACGGCCATCCGAACCGCGACGCCCATTTCAACCTGTTCGCGAATCACCGAGCGGGCCGGGTCATCCGCGAGTTGGCTCGCGATCTCGACGCCACGATTCATCGGGCCGGGATGCATCACCAGCGCGTCCGGTTTGGCCAGGGCCAGCTTGTCGGCATCCAGACCATAAAACGTGAAAAACTCGCGGGCGCTGGGGATCAACCCGCCGCCGGGGCCGGTGCCGTTCATGCGCTCGGTTTGCAGCCGCAGCGCCATCACAATGTCCGCATCGCGCAGGCCAGTTTCCAGACTATGATGGATGGTGACGCCGAATTGTTCGATGCCGGTGGGGATCAGCACCGGTGGGCCGACCAGCCGGACGGTGCAGCCCATGGTGGTGAGCAGCAAAATATTGGAGCGGGCCACGCGCGAATGCGCAATGTCGCCGCAAATCGCGATGGTTAGGCCCTCGAGGCGGCCTTTATGGCGGCGGATGGTCAAGGCATCGAGCAGGGCCTGGGTCGGGTGCTCATGCATGCCATCGCCGGCATTGATCACCGCCGCATCGACCTTCTGGGCGAGCAGGGCAGGGGCGCCGGAGGATTTATGGCGCACCACCAGCAGGTCGCAATTCATCGCATTGAGGGTTGCCGCCGTATCGAGCAGGGTCTCGCCCTTACTGACCGACGAGCTGGAGACGGACATATTGATCACGTCGGCGCCGAGGCGCTTGCCGGCCAATTCAAAACTCGTGCGGGTGCGGGTGCTGTCCTCGAAAAACAGATTAATCAGGGTGCGCCCGCGCAACACATCGCGCCGGGTTTTGCCGGAGCGATTGAGCAAAGCATAGCTTTCGGCGAGGTCGAGCAAATTGGAAATAATGGCCGGATGAAGCCCTTCGATTCCAAGAAGATGCCGTCCGGGCAGTTGCATGCAGGCGTCTTAGCTTGGCTCGCGTCCGGGTGGAAGGGGCTATTGGCTTGCCCACATAATCCGGTGCAAGGCCGCGAGATCGGCCAGAGCGATGCGCCGGGTTGGATGCTCAGGATTGAAGCTGGCGAGGTCAATGTCAGTCGCTGTGCGGCGGGTGAGGATTTTGGCCATCACCTCGCCCGCGCGGGTGCGCGCGATCACCCGATCACCAATGCGCGCCGTGGCATGCGGCGCAACGATCACAATATCCCCGGCGCGATACACCGGTTCCATCGAATTGCCGCTGATGCGCAGCCCATAGGCGTTCGCATCGGTGTTTTGCGGCAAATCGACCTGCTCCCAACTGCCACCCACCGGGTAACCGGCATCATCAAAATACCCGTCTTGCCCGGCCTGGGCGACGCCGATCACCGGGATTTTGCGAGGTCGCGCCTCTGCCATGCGCGGGCCAAGCGCGCGCGCACCCGCAACCAAAGCGGCAAAATTATCGAGGGAGATCGAGGTCGCAGCCAGGATTTTGGCGATGCTTTCGGTGGATGGCCAGCGCGGCAAGCCATTGCGCGCCCGCCGTTTGGATGGATTGAAACTCGTGGGATCAAGCCCCGCCGCACGGGCAAGCCCGGACGTCGATAAACCGCGCTCAGCGGCCAGAGTGTCGATCGCCCGCCAGAGTTCTTCGTGCCGCATGGTTTTGTTTCTACAGTAATTTTGAATGTTTTCTAGGGTTGGCATAAAAAAATATAGGAAAATGTTCCGATTTCGCTTGCCAAACGCACAACCTCTGGTATAAATGTTCTTGTTATGTTCCTTTTGACGGAGACGCGGCGATGAAACCAGAACCAAATCGTAAGGCAATGATCGGGGGAGCCTCGTCGGCGCAGAGCACCGGACCGCCTTTTAATTTCGCTATAAATAGGATAATAATCCTATAAAAGATACGCATTGGGCGCAACCTTAAATAATTGTTTTCTAACAGGAGTTTCGTCATGGCTTTTACTCTGCGCAACCTTTCGGTCTTGGCGTATGCCAACGGCTTCACCCTCTGGCATTATCGGGTCGAGACCGACGCACTCGATACGCTCGATCAAGCCGGATATTTTGCCGACGCGGGCGATTTGATGGCCCCCGGCGACATCGTCATGGCCTCGAGCGCGGGTGGCGCGCGGATCGCGACAATATCGCGGTCCGAGACCGGCCTCTCGCTCGCGGCACTTTAAGCCGTGCGCTGCGCCACGATCAGAACGGGATGATGTCATCAAGCACCTGCTGACCCACTCGTGGCGATTGTTCATTAATCAGTTGGCCGCGTCCGCCGTACGAAATGCGGGCTTCGGCCAACTGATCGGCGGCAATTGTATTGCCGCTCGCAATGTCTTGCGGGCGGCAAATGCCCTGCACAGTGAGCACTTGCAACTCGCTATTCACCCGCATTTCTTGGCGGGCGACCACGACCAGATTGCCATTGGGCAGCACTTGGGTAATCTCGCCAGCCAATGACAGCGTGACCGATTCATTGCGCTGGATTTGCCCATTGCCCGTTGAATTGCCAGCACCAGAAACCGAAACGAGGCTTGATGGGCTCACCGCCTTGCCCAGCACACGCGGTATCATCGCCTCCAAGCCAAACAAATTCGGCACGCCGAGAGACTCCGAGCCGGTCCGCGCCAAGGTGGTTTGATCTTTGAGCGTGGCACCATCATTAATATTGACCAGAACCGTGATAATATCACCGACGCGCGACGCCCGCTGATCCTTGAAAAACGCACGAGCGCCGCGCCGCCAGAGGCTATCGGGTGCAGCCGGCACCGGATAACTCGGCGGCATAGGCATGCTCACCGGGCGCCAACTCGGCAGCGTCGTCGGGTTGGTAATCCGGGTCATGGGCGGCGGGTGCCCAACATCCGCAAGATTGGCAAACATCCCGCACCCGCCGAGCGGTGCGCTGATCAGCAGAACAGCAACCCATTTGAGCCAGCGCGCCAACCGGTTCATCACTGAACCTCCGCAGCGCGATAATAGGGGGTGGGGTGCTGTTGGTGTGTCGCAACACTCCCCGGCACCACATCAGCCCGATCCGGACCACGGATAATCGCCTGCAGCACCGCCTGCGAGTTGGGGTTCAGAATTTCGATCACATCACCGGCACTGCCAGACGCGAGTGCTATGCCATGCGCAGAGATGGTAATGCCGGGCATGTGCAATACCAATTCGACCAAGGCGCCTTTTCGCACCAGCAAAGGACTGGCGAGCGCACGGCTTGATAATGGTTCATGGGCATTGATTGCCCGTTGCACCTGCATCCCGAGCACGGAGGCGATGCTGCGCACCGGGCGGGCTGGAACGCTTGCACGGGGCACCAAGGCATCGGCAATGTCAGCGCCGTTAATAATTTCGCCAGGCTGCAGCGTATGCGTTGCGATGACCACTGCAATGCCTGGCAGCGCTGACCCATCGACCGAGATCGGCTCAAGGCCCATGCCGGGCGCGGTGATGACCAGGGTTGCCGAGAAATGATCATTGCTCGGGTTAAATTGCAGGTCGGTCGTGGTGATCGTCGGTTGGGTGTCTGGCGGGATCATCGGGCTTTGCGTGTTAATCAAACTGACCACGGGGCGGCTGGGCGCACCAGCGGCGGCCAGGGCCGGGGCGAGAGCGGCCTGCAGCCGCGCAATCGGCACCGCCTGCCCTGAGCGCCTGATCACCACGGCATTATGCGGCGGATTTTTGAGTGTAAGATGGAACCGCGCGGCAATAACGGCGCGCTGTGCCGCAGGCACGATGATTTGCTGGCCGGGTAACGGTGCCGGACCAACCGACTGATCCCCCGCTGGACCGAGATGGCGAAACAAATCGCTAAGCTTCACGTTGGCCCGATTAATCAGCACAAAACCAACAGGCGCCGTGCCAGCCTCCGCGTGGCAAGGTATTTGGCCCAAAATGACCACGCAAAGCAGCCCAAATTTGAATAAGGAGCGTATCATAATATTACAAATGAGTGAGCGTAGACATCATTTGATTAGCCGTGGTGATCACTTGGCTGTTCATTTCATAGGCGCGCTGCGCTGTGATCAGATCCGTAATTTCGCTCACAACATTGACGTTCGAATTTTCAACGAATCCTTGCATGACTTGGCCAAATCCAGGCGCGCTCGGCACCCCCGTTACCGGATCGCCAGAGGCTGCGGTTTGCACAAATAAATTGCCCCCTTGGGCCGCAAGTCCGGCATCATTGGGGAAAGTCGCGAGCTGCAATTGGCCGACGGTTTGTGGCGCGGTTTGCCCAGAAATCGAAACTTGCACCTGACCCGCGCTATTGATGGTAACATTCGTCGCATTGGTCGGAATTTGAATGCCAGGCTGCACGACATAGCCATCGCTGGTAACAATGGTGCCATCGGGCGCCAACGCAAACGTGCCATCGCGGGTATAGGCCGTCTGGCCGGAGGGCAATGTCACCTGAAACCACCCATTGCCCGATATCGCCAGATCGAGCGAATTAGAGGTTTGTTGCAAATTGCCCTGCTGATCGATCCGATAGACCCCCGCCGTGCGAACACCAAGGCCAATTTGCGTGCCCGTGGGGATGATCGTGCCCGAGGCTGAACTGTTTGAACCGGGGCGCGATAAATCCTGGTAGAGCAAATCCTGAAATTCCACGCGGCTGCGCTTAAAGCCCGTGGTCGTCATATTGGCGATGTTATTGGCAATCACTTGCACATTGGTTTGCTGAGCCTGCATGCCGGTGGCCGCAACGTCGAGAGCGCGCATGATGAATGATCCTTAGGCTGTTAACTGTTGGCGGGGCCGAGCAACTGGCTGATAGCGGTTTGGCTGCGCGATTGCTCGGCGCTGATAAATTGCGCAAGCATTTGAAAATTTTGGCTCGCGCGCATCATTTTAGTAATTTCAACAACGGGTTGTACGTTTGAACCTTCGATTGCGCCTTGTACAATTGCTGGATTGGTCACGCTTTGCGTCGGTGCGGTCGCCTGCAACAATCCACCTCCAGCCGAAACCAAATTGGATGGTTGAGAAACTTTCACCACGCCAATTTGCCCCAGAATGCCGGTCCGATCGCTGATCGTGCCATCCGCTGCAACCGTCAATGGGCCGCCGGACGGCGGCACCTGAATCGGCGAACCGCTCGTGTCTAAAACCGGGTCACCCGACATCGTGCCGATTGTGCCATCGGCCAACAGGGTAAAAGACCCATCGCGGGTTAGTCGGCCCCCTTGGCTCGTTTGCACCGTGAAATAGCCGTCGCCCGTGACTGCCAGATCAAGAGGGTTGCCCGTCACTTTAAGGGCACCCGCTTGGGTGCTTCGCCAGGTGCCCGGTGAATAGGTATAAGCGAGTGAGCTGGCACCCGGAGGCGCACTAACCCGGCGCATTTGATCAGTCCAACTCGCCGATTGCACGTGCAACGCCTGATAGCCTGGTGTTGAAACATTCGCGATATTATTGGCGATCACATCAATCTGACGCGATGCAGTCGTCATCCGGGACAGAATTATCGATGTGGTGTTTTGCATAAAATTCCGAGCGCCCTTGGAGTGATCGTCCGGACAATATCAACAGCAATTCTTAATATTTGATTTCTATCAGCCGAATATTTTCAGCGAAATACAAAAATTTTTTTGGAGTGATTGGTAAGAGAATATTTAGATATCTCCGGCATGCTCCGCTATCGCGATCAAAGCGCTCACGATCTGATCGCCGAGTACTGATATGATCATCAAGCGTTAGGACAGGATATGGCGAAATCTCCAACGGCGGATGCGGCAGCTTCCCTGGTGCCACCGAGCAAAACCGGGCGTGGCAAAAAGCTGATTATGATCGTGGGGGCGGTTCTGATCATCGGCGCTCTCGCCGGTGCGGGATTGATTTATGCAGGCGTGCTGCATCGATCCACCAAGATTGTCCATAAGGTCGCGCCACAGATGGATATTTTTGTGAGTGTTCCACAGATTGTTGCCAATCTGGATAGCAATGGCGGTTCAACCTCATATATCAAGCTGAAAATCAGTCTCGCTTTTCCCGCCCATACCCCCCTCAAGCCGATTAAAGCGCGGATGCCCGAAGTGGTGGACGTGGTGCAAACCTATTTGCGGGCACAAACGCGTGAGACATTGCGCGGCAAGGCGGGCACCGCCGCGTTGCGCGCTGGAATCGAGAAGCGGCTCGACGTTTTGTTTATGCCGACGAAGCTGCATAAGGTTCTGTTTGAGGAGCTGATTGTCCAATGAGCGACGAACTCCAATCAGATTACGAGTCCGGCGCAGCCACTATATCGGCGCAAGACCCGGCGCACACCGCGCCGGTGCCGATCACGATCGAGGCGCTCGCGGATCAAAACAAGGTTTCGTATGAGCGCCTGCCGATGGCGGAAATTGTGTTTGATCGGCTGACGCGAATTTTTGCCAATGATTTACGGAATTTGATGCAGGTGACTGCCGATGTCGAATTGGTGGCGCTGCAATCAGTGCGTCTCTCTGTGTGCTTGGAGCAGGTGGCACGGCAGCATTTATTGATTGTGTTCCGGGCGTTGGATTGGGATAATCTCGGCTTGATCGCATTTGACGCGGCGTTCGTGCAGCATCTGGTCGAGGTGATGCTGGGCGGCCGGCATGCGGGCGCGAATAGGGTGCCGAAAGCAGGCGGCTTCACCTCAATCGAATCCAATATCGCAGATCGTATCGCGAAGCTGATTTTACGAGATTTGACTTCGAGTTTTGCGCCGTTGGCCGAAGCGCGGTTTAAGGTGGATCGGATCGAAAACGATCCTCGGTTCGCAACAATCGGGCCGGTGACCGGCTCTGGACTCAATATCGTTATGCAGGTTCGCATTGAAGAACGGGTTGGTCACGTGCGAATAATTTTGCCCTTTGCCACGCTGGAGCCAATCCGTGATTTGCTCTTGCAGCAATTCATGGGCGAGAAATTTGGCCGTGACCGCATTTGGGAGACCCATCTCGCGGAAGAATTACGCCAAACCGAGATGAATATTGAAGCGGTGCTCGATGAGCAGGTGGTGCAACTCGATCGAATTTTGCACCTCAGCGTTGGCGATACGCTGGAAATTAGTCGCGGGCCGGATGCGCGCATCGTGTTGCGGAGTGGCGATGTATCCTTGTTTTCGGCAACGCCGCGATTAACCGGAGGACAAATGGCGGCGGTGATTGATGCGGGCCTTGGCCGTTTGGCCGATGGCCCCATCGACGCAATCTAAGTCATGCTCGTCAAAAAACGCACCAAGAACCACAAAGGTGCCGAGCTTGCCTAAGACGATACCGGGCGACGCGGAACGATGGCACTGCTCGTCATCGATTGCACCACCTCGTTATGCTGATTGAAGGTGGTGAAGCGGGAAGAAATGATACCACGATCTGGCCGGCTTTCGCTCGCGCGTGTCGATAGGAGTTCGATTTGTAAATGCAACGTATCACCAGGCCGCACTGGCTTATGCCAGCGCAGATTTTCAAAACCGAGGCCGAGTGTGCCAGGTGCCGGGCGATAACCGCGGCCGGAGATCAGCAAGCGCATCGTCAAGCTCGCGGTATGCCACCCGCTCGCGATCAGCCCGCCGGTGATCGCTTCTGCGGCTTTTGGGTCCGTATGCATCGGTTGCGGGTCGAACTCGGCGGCAAAACGAATGATGTCAGCTTCCGTAACGGTAATCGAGCCACTCGTCGCAATTTGGCCCGGCTGGAAATCCTCGAAATAGAAAACGGGCAATAACCCTGATGCGTCGTCATTTTTGTGATTATGAATCGTCATTCCATCACCGCCATCTCATGTTTTTCTGCCGGTATTGCGTTATACCGTGGCGGGCGGCGCATCAAGAGCAGGCAGAAGGCTGCCGGCACGCTGATGAACATCATGAATTTGAACGCGTCGATATAAGAGATGATTTGCGATTGCTGATTGATCATCGCGCCGAGCAACGCGGCGCCGTGCGGCGTGGTTGGGTCAAGATAACGCTGGACCGCACCGCCGACTTGCAGCGCCCGGTTGAACGGCGTGATCAAGCTGGACAGGCTGGCGTGCGATATTTGCGCCATTTGCACCTGAAATGCCTCGGTAATCGCAATGCCCACCGCCATCCCGACATTGCGCATCAGGCTCAGGATCGACGTGCCTTGCGTGCGCAGCGCCGGATCGAGCGTGTAGAATGCCACCACTTGCAGCGGCGTAAACACAAAGCCAAGCCCCGCACCTTGCACAATAATGGTTTCCAAAATGTAGGATCGTGGCGAACTGGGCAACCAGTTGGTCATCATATCGAACGAGACCAGCAACATCATGAACCCCAAAAACATCAGCCAGCGCGGATCGACCCGGTTAGACAGCCGGCCCGCGATCATCATCGCGGCCATGGTGCCAAGACCGCGCGGCGCCATCACCAATCCAGCCGCCTCAACCGGATAATTACCAAGCTGCTCCAGGAACGGTGGCATCAAGGTGGCCGAGGACAGCAGCACCGAGCCGACCGCAAACATGGTGATCAGCGACGCGTTCAAATTGCGATCACGAAAAATCGCCCGTGGAATGAACGGATTTTTCGCAGTAAACATGTGCACAATGAACAAATACAGCCCAATGGTGGCCAACACCGCGTAGGCAATTATTTCCGGCGACGCAAACCAATCCTTCTCTTGGCCGCGATCCAGCATAATCTGCAGCCCGGCCAGAAACAGCGACAGCACTGCAAAGCCAATCCAGTCAAAATTGCCGGAAGCCGGGCGCTTGGCGCGCTTGGGCATGAAAAACGCCAGTGCCAATGTCGCCGCGATGCCAAAGGGCAGATTAACAAAAAACACGTAGCGCCAATTGTAAAAATAGGTCAGATAACCACCCAATGTGGGGCCGAGGATCGGGCCGATCATCACGCCGATACCCCAAATCGCCATCGCCGAACCGCGTCTTTCAATCGGATAAATATCCAACATGGTCGATTGGCTGAGCGGCACCAAGGCCGCGCCGAACACGCCCTGCAACAGCCGATCAGCGACCATTTCGCCCAAAGACGTCGCGATCCCGCACATCATGGAGGAGATCGTGAAGCCAATCAGCGACACCAGAAAAATATTCTTGCGCCCGAACCGCGCCGCAAGCCAGCCAACCGGTGCCGTCATAATTGCAGCGGCAATCACGTAGGAGGTGAGCACCCAGGTTATTTCATCATAGGAGGCTGAGAGCGACCCTTGCATATAGGGCAGCGAGACGTTGGCGATTGTTGCGTCAAGCGCCTGCATCAGCGTGCCGATCATGCAGCCAATAGTAATGACGACGCGCGGCAGCCCCTCGACCCGCATGACTTCGGGCCCCGACCCGGCTTGTTCACCCGCCATGGATCGGGCTCAAAAAAGCTGGCTGAGCGAGCGCTGATGCCCGGTCAGAATGGTAATTTCCGCACTCATCCCATTGCGCAACGGCAGGTTTTTCGGCCCGCTGATGATTTTGATATGCACCGGGATGCGCTGCACCACTTTCACCCAATTGCCCGAAGAATTTTGTGCCGGCAGGATCGAAAAGCTCGAGCCGCTGGCCGGCGAAATGCTGCCAACCACACCGTGCCACACTCGGCCCGGATAGGTATCGACATGGATGCGCACCTTATCGCCCGGTCGAACCCAGGTCAGTTGGGTTTCCTTGGGTTGCGTGCGCACCCAAATATCGGTGCTGGAAACCAACGCGAAGGCAGCGGTGCCGGCGGGCAAAAACATGCCCGGCTGAAGCTTCGCCGTTTCAGTGACAACACCAGCGAACGGGGCGCGCACAATGGCGTGGCGAGCATTCAGCTCCGCGAGATCAAGCGCCGCCCGGGCGCGTTGATATTGCGGCGTTTTGGCGACCGCAATGTGCGGGTCGCCCGAAAGCTGCGCCAGATCAACACCGGCCTGCGCCGTCATCGCTTCGAGCGAGGCTTCATCCATCTCTAACTTATATTTAGCATTGTTATAGGCGGTGCGGGTCACCCCACCATTGCCGATCAACGCTTGATAGCTGCGAAAATTGATCCGGTCATTCGCAACAACAGCCTTTTGCGCGTTAATTTTGGCTATCTGCGCGGCATAACTCTGTTTTGCCCCGTCAATCTTCTGCACCGCTTCCGCCAAATTCGCCCGCGCTTGCGCCACCGCGATGGCAAATTGCGCGGGATCAAGCTCAAACAACTCCTGCCCCTTGCTCACCTGCTGGTGGTCACGCACCGCCACCTTGGTCACCAGGCCAGAGACGTCGGTCGAAAGCGCCACACGCCGGGCTTTGACGTAGCTATCAGTCACCGAAACCGAGCCGCCGCTGAACAACCAATAGAGCAGCACGGCGAGCAGAATAACTGCAACCCCGCCAATCATCAGCGCCGGGCGCAGGCTACGGGCGCTGCGCTGAGTTTTCGACGTATCGACGGACGCTTCGCGGGCGGCGGCGGTGCTCAGGGGCGATGATTGTGACATTCGTCAATCTCCGATGAAGCTGAATGAAGCGGTCGTGCTGGAAAAGAGTTGTTACCGAATCGGTCTGATGGATCGTTTGCGGCGTCCGGCGTCTCGCCCTGGCGATGCTCGTCGGACTGCATCGTCTCGGCGAGGCTGCGTTTGATGGTGAGCAAGGCCTGCTCGGTTGTCTCGCGCATCGGCGCGGGCAAATCGCGGGTGATTAAAGCCGCAATCGCCGCTCGCTCGGTTTGGATTTGCTGGATCAGCGGCGCCGCTTGATCGCGCAAATGAAGCCGCCAAATCCGCCGGTCCGCCGGGTCGGCCCGCCGCTCAACCAGCCCGCGCTCGGCCAAGCGATCGGTCAGGCGCGCTACCGTCATCGGCTCGACCTCCAGCAACTCCGCCAAATCTTTTTGCGACAGGCCAGGATGCCGAGCCAATTTGAGCACCATCACCCATTGCGCTCGCGTCATGCCCTGCGCCCGCGCCCGGCGGTCCGTCTCGATCCGGGTCAGCCGCGCCACATCATGCAGCAACAGCAGCAAATCGGCACGATCCGCGTCACCGCCGCGCTCGGTATCTTGAATATTGGTGTGTGATCGGTTTGAAACACTCATAGCACGCGAGATAATAAGCAGCGTTACGAGTAAGTGCCACTGTCCTAGTTCTGCGTTTTTCGCAAGGGTCGCACGCCGCAGCGCGTGGCTTGATTTTTAGATGTCTGACCCGAAGACGTGATCAAATTGCGTGCGCAACGCCGCGTCAATCTCCGCCATGTCGGCCCGCACGCCGAGCGCTGCCATCGAGGTCACCCCATGCTGGCGGATCCCGCAGGGGATAATGCCTTGATAATGATCAAGATTAGGCGCGACATTCAGCGCCACACCATGGAAGCTGACCCAGCGCGAAACCCGAACACCAATGGCCGCAATCTTTGACTCGCGCTGCGTCATGGGATCAACCACCCAAATCCCAACCCGTCCATCGCGGGTTTCGCCATGAATGCCAAACACCGCCAGGGTAAGGATCAGCCAGCGTTCCAACGAAGCGACGAAGCCGCGCACATCGCGCGCCGGCACCATGCCATGCGCCCTGGTCAGGTCGAGCATGATATAAGCAATCCGTTGGCCAGGCCCGTGATAGGTCCATTGCCCGCCGCGTCCGGTGCGCAGCGTTGGGATGGTCCCGCTCCCCAGCACATCGCTCTCGCGCGCCGATGTGCCCCCAGTATAGATCGGCGGATGCTCAACCAGCCACACTTGCTCGCCCGCGCTGCCAGCCCGAATCGCGGCGGCGCGTGCTTGCATCACCTCAACCGCCATCGCGTAATCGGTGAGGCCGGACGTCACCTCCCACCCGATATCACCGATGGATGCCCCCCTGATTGATGCGCGCTGATCCATCGGCTATAGGGCGTCGGACACGATGCGGTCGTGGCGAAATGGTAGACGCGCAAGCTTGAGGTGCTTGTGGGGGAAACCCTGTGGAAGTTCGAGTCTTCTCGACCGCATATTTGCTCCTCGCGAGCTTGGCCCCAGTGCCGATAATCCGTAATTTTTGATCGAACCGTCATTTTTGATCGAACCCTGGCGAATTAGCGCAGCAGCACCGCATGGGCGCGATGGCGCGGCGCACCATAATTGCGCATAATCGCCCGATCGAGATAGCCTATCGGCTGGTCCGGCTGATGGTGCCTGGTTTAAGGGAGTAACAAACATGGATGACGCGCTCCGTAAGGCGGCCTTAGAGTATCATCGGTACCCCCGGCCCGGCAAACTCACCATCACCCCGACCAAGCGCATGGAAACCTCGCGCGATCTCTCGCTGGCCTATTCCCCCGGCGTCGCCGCAGCATGCCTTGCGATCAAGGACGATCCCGACACCTCTTATGATTACACCATTCGCGGCAATCTGGTCGCCGTCATCACCAATGGCACCGCCGTGCTCGGCCTTGGCAATATCGGCGCGCTCGCCTCCAAACCGGTGATGGAAGGCAAGGCGGTTTTATTCAAAAAATTCGCCGGCATCGATACGTTCGATATCGAAGTCAATGAGCCTGACCCCGATAAATTCATCGACATCGTCGCCTCCTTGGAACCAAGCTTCGGCGGGATCAATCTCGAAGACATCAAAGCACCGGAATGTTTTCGCATTGAGCAGACCTTGCGCGATCGGATGACGATCCCGGTCTTTCATGACGATCAGCACGGCACCGCCATCATCGTCGGCGCCGCTGTGCTCAATGCGTTGAAAGTGCAGGGAAAATCGATTTGTGAGGTCAATATTGTCACCTCCGGCGCCGGTGCCGCGGCTCTGTCATGCGTGCGAACCCTGATTGCCTTGGGGGCCGCGCCGGAACGGATCACCATGACTGATATTGAGGGGGTGATTTATCAAGGTCGCCCCAAGCTCGACCCAACACTGGCCAGCGTCGCCCGCGATACCGAGGCGCGCCATCTGGTCGATGTGCTGGATGGTGCTGATATTTTCCTCGGCCTGTCCGCCCCCGGTGTGCTGAAGCCCGAATGGCTCGGTAAATTCGCGCCCAATCCGTTGATTCTCGCTCTGGCCAACCCAGAGCCTGAAATTCTGCCCAATCTGGTGGCCACCCATCGCCCCGATGCGATCATGTGTACGGGGCGCAGCGATTTTCCCAACCAAGTTAATAATGTCCTCTGCTTCCCGTTCATTTTTCGCGGCGCCCTTGATGTCGGCGCGAGCGCGATCACCGAGGGGATGAAACTCGCCGCAGTCCACGCGATTGCCAATCTTGCGCAAATCGAGGCGTCGGACACGGTTTCCGCCGCCTATGGCGGCCACGCGCCGATGTTTGGGCGCGACTATATCATCCCCAAACCCTTCGATTCGCGCCTGATCCTGCACATCGCCCCGGCGGTCGCGCGTGCCGCGATGGCCGAAGGCGTGGCCCGTCGGCCGATCGCTGATTTCGACGCCTATATGACCGATCTGGAGCGTTTCGTGTTTCGCTCCGGCCAGTTGCTCCGCCCCGTGATTGAAGTGGCGCGCGCCGCTAAAACCCGCATCGTTTATAGCGAGGGGGAGGATGAGCGCACCTTGCGGGCGGTGCAAAGCGTGATCGATGACCGGCTCGGCGTGCCGCATCTGGTAGGGCGCACGGAGCGCATCTTGCAACGGGTTGCCGCGCTTGGCTTGCGGATGAAGCCGGAGCAGGATTTTCGGATCATCGATTTCGAGCGCGAATCCGGCCTGTTTCGTCGCCTCCTCGATGATTATCAGCGCCTCGTCGGTCGGCGCGGCGTGCCACCGGATGCGGCGGCGCGGCAATTAATGCGCCGGCCAACCGTTGCCGCCGGCATGTTGCTCGCCGCTGGCGAGGTCGATGCCGCGATTTGTGGTGGCTTGGGCGATTGGCAACGGCAATTCCGCTACGCCATGCCGATCATCCAGCGCCGGCCCGGCATCAAGCGGGTCTCCGCCCTGACCGCGCTGATTTTGCAAAGCGGCAATCTGTTTTTTTGCGATACCCACGTCAATCCAGACCCCAGCGCCGAAGAAATTGCCGAAATGACCCATCTGGCCGCATCAATGGTCAGCAAATTCGGCATTGCCCCCAAAGTCGCTCTGCTGTCGCATTCGAATTTTGGCGCCTCAAACCTGCCCTCGGCGCGTAAAATGCGCAGCGCCCTCGCGATGATCCGCGCGCAAGACCCGGATTTGGAGGTTGATGGTGAAATGCACGCCGATGCCGCCTTGTTCGAGCCGATCCGCGATCGTTCGGTATGCGATAGCAGCCTCACCGGCTCGGCCAATTTGCTGATCATGCCCAATATCGATTCGGCCAATATCTCCTTCAACCTGCTGAAAGCCGCCGGTGAAGCGGTTACCGTGGGGCCGCTCTTGTTAGGCTTGGCCAAGCCCCTGCATATCGCGGTGCCGAGTGTTACCGCGCGCGGCTTGGTCAATATGAGTGCGGTGGCCGCCATGGAGGCGGCCTCGCGTTAGAGCGTGATGGCTGATGATCAATCACGCTCTAACATTTGTTTGCCGATCAATTTCATTCGTTTAGATCAAATCTGTCGGTTTGACCTCAACCAATATTGATCTAACCAACCCGCGCCTATCCGGCGCGGGCGCGCTCAGCCATTTCTCGCGTATTTGCCGAAAGCGTTGGCTCTGCGAGGATCATATCGAGTGCTGCGCCGATTTTTTCCTGGCGCGCCAGATCATAGCGGCGCCAATCGGCAAATACCTCAATGCCGCGCGCCGCGATGCTGCGATTGATCGGATCAAGTGCGAGGGTCATGCGGGCGAAAAATTGATAGCCCGCGCCATCAGCCGCATGGAAATGCAGCATATTGCCCGAGCCAAACGCGCCCACCAGCGCGCGGAACCGGTTGGGATTTTTCATGTCGAAATCAGCATGAAGCGTGAGGGCAATTACCCGCTCCAACGTATCAGCTGCGGTGCTGCGCGCTTGGAGCGAGAACCATTTATTCAAGACCAGCGGATCATGCCGCCATTGATGATAGAACGCGGCAAGCGCCTGGTCGCGCGCCGGACCAGGGTTATTCGCCAGCAACCATAAGGCCGCAAGCGTCGCGGTCATCGTTTTGCCCTCGGCCAGTTGCGCCTCGGCCAGCGCTAGCCCCTGCGCCTTGTCTGCTGCGATCAGCAGTGAAAGACAGGCATTGCGCAACGCACGCCGGCCAACGCTGACCGGATCGGTGTTGAAATCGCCATGATCCGCCATTGCGTGATAGGTGGTGAGCAGCTTGGATTGCAAATGCTGCCCAATCACCCGGCGCGCCGCCTCGCGTGCGGTGTGGACTGCCACCGGATCGATCACCGCCATCCGGTCAGCCAACGTCACCATGGATGGTAATTCCAGCAATTTCGCCGAAAGACCGGGCGATGTGGCGGCGTGATCGAGTGAGGCGGCCATCGCGGCCAGCAATCCGGCATCCTCAATATGCTGCGGGGTTCCTGCCGCGATCGCGTCAAGCAAAATATCAGCGGCGTACCGATGACCAGCATCCCACCGGTTGAACCCATCGGGGTCGTGGGATGCGAGATGCCGGAGTTGATCGCTTGTATAGCCGCTCAGTTTGATCGGGGCGGAAAAATTCCGAAACAGCGAAGGCACAGGCTCAGCGGGGACATTTTCAAAGACAAATGTTTGCTCAGGCGCATTGAGCACCAGCAGCGCGGTGCCACTTTGCGGCGCAATCTCTCCCGCGCGCTGGATCATCAGCGCCCCGCCATCCGGCCCGATCAAGCCGAACGCCACCGGGATCACGAACGGCGCCTTATCCGCCTGGCCAGGGGTCGCCCGGGTCGTTTGCTGCAAGGTCAATTCATAACGCTGCGTTTTTTTATCATAACGCTGGGAAAACCGGACCTCCGGTGTGCCCGCCTGCTCATACCAGCGCATGAATTGGGTAAAATCATAGCCGGAGGCCTCCTGCATGGCGCCGACGAAATCCTCAATCGTCGCGGCCTTGTTATCGTTTTTGGCAATATAGAGGTCAAACCCACGGCGAAAGGCCGGCCAGCCGATCAAGGTCTGGATCATTCGCACCACTTCCGCGCCCTTATTATAAATGGTTGCGGTATAGAAATTATCAATCTTGCGATAGGTGGCCGGGCGCACCGGATGTGCGAGCGGCCCGCCATCTTCACGAAATTGCCGGGCGCGCAAATCTTCAACATCGGCAATCCGCGACAGGCTCGCATCATTAGTGTCGCTGCCATATTCCTGATCGCGGAACACCGTCAGCCCCTCTTTCAGCGAAAGCTGAAACCAGTCGCGGCACGTGACCCGATCGCCGGTCCAATTATGAAAATATTCATGGCCGATCACCCGATCAATCCGCTCGTAATCAAGATCGGTCGCCGTTTCTGGCCGAGCGAGCACTAGGCTGGTATTGAAAATATTGAGGCCCTTATTTTCCATCGCCCCCATATTGAAATCACTAACGGCGGCGATATTGAAAATATCAAGATCATATTCAAGGCCGAACCTTATCTCGTCCCAGCGCATCGATTTCTTGACGCACGCCATCGCATGGTCAATTTTGTCCTCATCACCGGGGCGAACATAAATCCCCAGCGTGACCACGCGGCCTGACGCCGTGATGAACTGATCATGCACGCTCACCAGATTACCCGCCACCAACGCGAACAAATAGCTCGGCTTGGGATGCGGATCGACCCATTTAACCCAAGCGCGTCCGTCCGCCGTGGTGCCGCGATCCACCGGATTGCCATTGGAGAGCATCACGTTGCAGCGCGCCGGATCGCCGATCAGCGTGGCGCTAAACCGCGCCATCACATCGGGCCGATCCGGGAAAAAAGTAATCCGGCGAAAGCCCTCAGCCTCGCATTGGGTAAAAAAATCACCGCCCGACACATAGAGCCCGGCCAGTTCGGTGTTGCGCGCCGGCGCGATGGTCACTTCCGTATCAAGGGTGAAGGCATCCGGCGGATCAAACACGGTTAAATGATGTTCGGTGCAGCTATATTGATTGCCGCCGAGCGCTTCACCATCAATCCGCAGCGCCTCCAGATGGAGCTGTTCACCATCAAGCACCAAAGGCGCACGATCATCGCCATGCGCAGGATTGCGCCGCAACGACAAGGTCGCGCGAACCCGCGTAGCATCAGGGTCCAGATCGAAAATCAGATCGACATTATCGATCAGAAAGGCGGGTGGCCGATAATCGGCAAGGCGTTGCTCGGTGATCGCGACGGGGGCGCTGACCAAATCATGCTGCATTGTTTATCTCCTGACGATCAGTGTTTGTGGCGCACGGGTCGGTCGCATGCAATATCCGGCGGCGAGAATAAAATTATGCCAAATCAATGGATTATTATGGTTTTATCATGCGCCATAGCGCTCAGCGCGATTATTTTATGAGCATCCACGCAATCAGGCTTTGCAGTGCGGCCATCCGCCGCATATTAGGGCCATGGATCAATCCGCACCCGACCTGACCTTGCGTCTGCACCAGGACATCCACGAGATCGATGCCGCCGATTGGGGCCGGTTGGCGGCGGGAGCGAAAAACCCGTTCATCAGCCATGGGTTTCTTGCCGCCCTGGAAGAGAGCGGCTCGGTGGGCGGCGATAGCGGTTGGTATCCGTATCATGCCGCACTGCGCGATGGGGCAGGGGCGTTGCTCGCGGCTGCACCGTGCTATGCCAAGGCGCATTCCTATGGCGAGTATGTGTTCGATCATGGCTGGGCCCAAGCGTTAGAGCGGGCAGGCGGGCGCTATTACCCAAAGCTGCAAATCGCGGCCCCGTTCAGCCCGGTTCCCGGCCCGCGTTTGCTGTGCGCACCGGGTGTGCCACTCAGCGCCTTGGCCGATGCGCTGCGGCAGGCGGCCACGCGCATGCATTGTTCCTCCGCGCATATCACCTTCTGCACCGAGGCCGAGTGGCGCGCATTAGGGGAAGCAGGTTGGATGCAGCGCGTCGGCGTGCAATATCACTGGCATAATCGCGGCTATGCCGATTTCGAAGGGTTTCTCGCCGCCCTCGCGTCGCGCAAGCGTAAATCAGTCCGGCGCGAACGGCGCGAAGCGGCGGCGGGTCTTGAAATTCGCACCTTGCGCGGTCCCGAACTAACCAAGCGCGATTGGCAGGCTTTTTACCAATTTTATCTCTCCACCGTCGATCGTAAATGGGGTGGTGCGTATTTGACCGATAAATTTTTCCCGCTGCTCGGCGCGTATTTGGGCGAGCAGGTGGTGATGATGCTGGCCTATCGTGCTGGCAAGCCAATTGCCGGGGCGCTCAATTTGCTCGGCGGCGATGCGCTCTATGGCCGCAATTGGGGCGCCACCGAGGATGTGCCATTTTTGCATTTTGAATTATGCTATTACCAAGCCATCGAGTTTGCCATCGCTCATGGCCTGTCACGCGTCGAAGCCGGCGCGCAGGGTCAGCATAAAATCCAACGCGGCTACCTGCCCAGCCAGACCTATTCGGCGCACTGGATTGCCCATCACGGCTTGGCGCGCGCGGTGGCTGCGTTTTTGGAGCAAGAACGCCCAGCCATCGCCGATGAAATGGCCATGCTCGGCGAACAATCGCCCTATCGCGCAGAATCCGCAGCCGATTAGATCAATATTGGGTTCGGTTCAATCCGTGCCTATCCGCGTAGGCCAGACCCTCAATAAAATTAGTATCGCTCGATAATTGGGGCGGGCGATTCGTATTAAGGCGGCGATAGACATTTTTTAGTGCGAAGATATTAGGTTTTCTCGTCAGCCGTCGTCGGTACGCTCTCCGCGCTCAGAATGGCTGCCCTTATCATTCTAACAAGATCCATTCTCTGATCTGCGCTTTCAAATGCTCTGGTTGGAACAACAAAATATAGTCTCGGCATACTATAAAGCAAAATCATATCCTTTGAAACTTTGATATCTAAGAACTCTTTGGTCGGTTTCGGGTATGTCCCATTTGCGGTTTGGATCGTCAAAAAGTCCTTATCCCACCGCATCGTGACATCTTTCATGAGGTTTTTAGTGCGCTGCCAATCCCGCCAAGCCTGTATGGGGATGAAGACATAAGAGATCATCGCGACCCAAACCAAGCTAAAGCCGATTGCCCATCCGGCCTGGATCGGTCCTGAGATCATCGAACGCACTTGATGGATCATTGGCTTTGTCAGAAAGATATACGCGAATATCTCTTCTAAGCCGATGATTGCGAGCGGCAATATGAAGATCAATTTCAAAAGCCTCCCGCGCAAATGCAGCCGGTTGGCGAGGATCGTGTCCCGCTGTGTGTTTTTGTAGGCAATCTCGCGTTTCATCATGGTGTCCTCGAGCATGTTCACGTTCTTTACCTCGATCATATTCATGGGCGCAATTAAATAGCTGTTTGGAATGAGGCGTGCCTACCCGGTTCAATCAACAGCCTCAACCGACCCCAATGAAATGGATCGGCAAGCAAGGGTTAGAGCATGATGGCCGATCACTCATCACGCTCTAACGAAAATCCCGGCTGCGCGGCAAAGGTCGCTCATTCCGGGGGTGACGGGGCGAGGGGTGATGGGGCGAGGGATTGCGGGGTGAAGAGCGGTGCGGCGTTGGGCCTTCATCCGCCCGCGCCATCGGCACATCAAGAGTGCTGATCAATGCCGAACAATCCTGCAAATCCTCAATGATCACATGAACCACCCCCTCGGCGCTGCGCTGCACCTGCCCGGTCGCGCGCAGCAGCGTCGCGGCAATGATAACCGCGCGAAACGCCGCAACATTGGCCGGCCACAAAATCAGATTGGCAATGCCGGTTTCATCCTCGATGGTGATAAACATAGTGCCCTTCGCACTGCCCGGGCGCTGCCGCACGGTCACCAGCCCGGCAAGGCTGATGCGTGAGCCGTCCCGCACGGTGGCAAGGGACGCACAAGGCCTGGTTCCCGCCAGCGCCGAAGCGCCCCGCAGCAATGCAAGCGGGTGGGCGCGGAGCGAAAATCCGGTGGTTTGATAATCGCTCAATACCTGCTCACCAGTCCGCATCACCGGCAGAGCCGGGCTTTTCGCCGAAGGCTCTATCGGGCCAAACAGCGGCAAGCTCGGTGCCATGTCGAGCTGGCCGATTTGCCAAAGGGCGCGCCGCCGATCAAGGCCGATCCCGCGCAACGCATCTGCCTCTGCGAGCAGCATCAGCGCACTGCGCGGCAGGGCGAGTGCGGCAAGGCTGGCCAGATCATGCGCTCGGTGCGCCTGCATAATCCGCACGGCCCAGGCCTCGCGAAAACCCGCAACTAGGCGCAGCCCTAATTGCAACGCCCCATTTACCACCGTGCAATCCCAGTCACTGCGCGTGACATCGATCGGGTGGACACGAACCCCATGACTGCGCGCATCGCTGATCAGTTGCGCCGGCGCATAAAACCCCATCGGCTGAGCATTGAGCAAAGCGGCAGTAAAAGCTGCCGGATGATGGCATTTCAACCAAGCCGACACATAAACCAAATGCGCAAAACTTGCTGCATGGCTCTCAGGAAAACCATAAGTGCCAAACCCTTCGATCTGCCGGAAACAGGCCTCGGCAAAATCAGCCGGATAGCCACGCTGCACCATGCCGCCAACCAGCTTGGTGCGAAAATGCTGGATCGTGCCGATATTGCGAAACGTCGCCATCGCCCGGCGCAGCGCGTTGGCTTCATCAGGGGTGAATTGCGCCGCCTCAATGGCAATGCGCATGGCCTGCTCTTGAAATAACGGCACACCCAGCGTGCGTCCTAACACGCGCCGCAATTCATCAGGCGGGCCATGCGCCGGATCGGGTGCAGGAAATTCGATTGGTTCATGACCCTGGCGGCGGCGCAAATAAGGATGCACCATATCACCCTGGATCGGCCCCGGCCGCACAATCGCCACTTCAATCACCAGATCATAAAAACAGCGCGGTGCTAAGCGCGGCAGCATATTCATTTGCGCGCGGCTTTCCACCTGAAACACCCCAATCGAATCACCACGGGTCAGCATCGCATAAACATGCTTGTCTTCGCGTGGAACTGAAGCCAAATCATCAATGCCGAGCAGCGCAAAACATTTGCGAATAGCGGTGAGCATCCCAAGGGCAAGAATATCAACCTTCATCATCCCCAGCGCGTTGATATCGTCCTTGTCCCATTCAATGAAGCTGCGCCCGGCCATGGCAGCCGGGCCAATCGGCACGGTTTCATCGAGGCGCCCGCTGGTGAGCACAAAACCGCCCACATGCTGCGACAAATGCCGGGGCAGGCCAATTAAAAGGCGCGCCAAATCAACAACCCGTCTGATCACCGGCGCGCTCGGGTCTAATCCTGCTTCGCGCAATTGCGCATCGGACCAAAGCGCATCGCCGGGATTCCAGCTTTGCGCGGCCAATGCCGCCGTGGCGTCTTGAGCCAGCCCCAGCACGCTGCCAACCGCGCGAATGGCGCTGCGCGGACGAAAATGAATTACCGTGGCCGCCAGCGCCGCCCGGGTGCGCCCATAGCGCTGGTACAAATACTGAATAATCTCTTCGCGCCGCTCATGCTCGAAATCAACATCAATATCCGGGGGTTCACGCCGCTCGGCCGAAATAAAGCGAGCAAATAACAAATCAATTTCCGCCGGATCAACCGCCGTAATCCCCAGCGCATAACATACCGCCGAATTCGCCGCCGAACCACGGCCCTGGCAGAGAATCCCAAGGTGGCGCGCATGGCACACAATATCATTCACGGTTAGAAAATAACGCGCATACTCAAGTTCCGCGATCAATGCCAGCTCACGTTCAATAGTCGCACGCACCGCCGCAGGAATCGCTTTGGGATAGCGCCGCATCGCACCCTGCCAGGTGAGTGCCGCAAGATGCTCATCCGGTGTGGTGCCCTCAGGCACCGGCTCATGCGGATATTCATAGCGCAGCTCATCAAGCGAAAATGTCACGCGCCGCAAAATCTCATCCTGATGGCACAGCGCATCAGGATGGGCGGCCAATAAGCGCGCCATTTCTGCAGGGGGTTTCAAATAACGCTCGCCATGGGGCTCAAGCGCGGTGCCGGCCTGCTCAAGCGTGGACCCGATACGAATACAGCGCAGCACATCCTGGAGCATGCGCCGCTCCGGCTCATGATAGAGCACATCATTCACCGCGATCAGTTTCAGCCGATATTGACCGCCAAGCCGCTCAAGTGCGGCGAGACGGTGCGCATCATCAGGCGCAAACCGCCGTGCCGCGGCAAGATAAAGCCGATCACAGCGCCAGTGCTGCGCCTGATCCAAAAAATCACTGAAAGCCTCATCCACCCTGGCAGGCGGCATGATGATCAGAATTTGCCCCGCCGCCTGATCCGCCAGATCGGCGATGCGCAAATCGCACGCCCCTTTGGCGGCCCGCGTCTTGCCCAGGCTGAGCAGGCGGCAAAGACGGCCCCAAGCGGCACGGTCGGTCGGATAGCAAATCACCTCCGGCGCATCGGCAAAACCTAAGCGCGCCCCAACCAACAAGCGCAATCCCGCCGCCTTCGCCGCCACATGCGCGCGCACCACCCCGGCGAGGCTGTTATGATCGGCAATCCCGAGGGCCGAATAGCCCAAGCTTGCCGCCTGCGCCACTAACTCTTCAGGCAGCGAGGCGCCTTCCAGAAAGCTGAACGCGCTGATCGCGGCAAATTCGGCGTAGCTCATGCAAAAATTCCGTGAATAAACCAACCAGCCTTTCGTTCAGCCGCATAAATCCCAGCCCGGAACACCCATAAACGCAGCCCTTCAGTCGTTTCTATATAATAATAATCACGAATCCGCTCAGTTTCATTTTCTGAAGGGTCAGGCGCAAAACGCCACCAATCCCGGGCGATGCGCTCAGGGCCATTCGCATAAAACACCCGATAACGCTGATGCCGCCACAGGATCATCCGTGGTGGATCATCCGGCCATTCGGCAATCACCTGGATCGGGATCGGGCGTGCAAACAACACTGCCGGGCGTGGCTGTGCGGTTTGCGGAAATGCCGAGGGCGAAACCGAAATTCCCGTGCGCTGCGCGCTGCGTTCGGGAATATGGCTATCGCGCGGCACAAAACGCTGCAGGTCAGCGCGGGCGAGCAGCAGGTCAAGCGTATGGGCTTCGTCAATCGCCGCAGGGTCCAGCCAATCATGCTGGGAATCCGGCATATCGGCGAGCACCGGTTCTAACAAAATAGCCTCGATACCAAATCCTGGATCGATTTGGTTCAGCCCATTCTGCAGCAATTTTCTGATATGCGCCTCATCACGCGTCGGGTGCGAAAAGCCCAGCCGCATCGTTTCAAGCCGCCGATCAACCCGGTAAAATTGCGCGGTGAGGGCGGTCATGCCGGCGCGCGCAACGGCAAGTTGGGCGCATAATTTGTGGCATAAGCGGCTCAGCGCGCCGCCAAGCTGGGCAGCGGTCAACAAAGGCTCGGCATGCTGCTCACGCACGGTTTGATCGCTCGGTGTCGGCAAAAAATGCACGATGTCGGGGGCAATGCCCCGGACGCGATCATAGCGGGCGAGGGTTTCCGCACCACAGCCTGCTAATAATTCACCCCGCGAGAGCGCCGCCAAATCACCAATCCGGCGCAGCCCTAACCGGCGTAACCGGCGCTGGGTGGCGGCATCAATCCCTAACGCCGCTATCGGTAGCGCCGCCAAATCATGCGCGCCTGGCTCACCATAGCGGGACTCACCATAGCGGGGCTCACCATAGCGGGCAAACGCCCAGGCGGCTGAAGCATTATTCGCAATGGCAATGCGCGCACCGGGCAAGCGTGCCTGCAAGCGCGCTGTTAGCCTGTCTTCGCCGCCCCATAAAAGCGCGCAGCCGGTAATATCGAGCCATAACCCATCGGGCGGATCGGCGGCGGTGAGCGGGGTAAAAGCCTGCGCCCATAAAGCCAGCCGCTCCAAGGCTTCCTGATCGCCTTGCGGATCATGTGGTCTTGTCAGCAAATCCGGGCAGATCGCTTTGGCATCCGCGAGCGATAAATCCACCCGCACCCCGCGCGCCCGGGCGGCGGCGTTCACAGTATGAACCCGCCGCACGCCGCGTTCCGTGGCGATCACGGCAATCGGCTGATCCGCGCCGTCACCCGGCTTGGCGGCGCAAAACCGGGATTGGCGCAAGATCGACCATTCCGGCAACCACAGTGAAAGCAGGCGACGATCCATGATAATCGGCTTCAAGCAGGAACGAGGTGGGCGGGGTATTGCGGGCATAAACCAGCTCAGCATGCCAGCGCGGCGTGTCTGGCTGTCGCGATAGGGCAGGGGTGATCCGCCAGCGGCTGGCGCAGGCAGTGGAATCGCTCAGAATTGCACCCGCCAAAATCAACCCAACACCGCCACCCTGCCGGGCCGCCAGCGCCAAACGCCGTGCGGCGAGCCGGTTCAGCCGCTCCTGACCGATCGCATGCAGTCCGCCGCGCAAGGCGGTCTCCATCGAAGCGAGGCGTGCAGGCGCGTCTTTAGCATGGGCCAGAATGATCCGCGCCGGATCAAGCCCAAGGCGCATCAGTCCCGGCGGATATAAATCGCTCCGCTCCGCCACCCAAACAACCGGGCCCTGCGGCGCGATCACCCCGAGCAGCAAAGCGGCAAACCCGATCAGCCCCGCCGCATCCAACCCATGATCCTCCCCACAGCCCAGCTCATGCACCGCCCCCGGCCCTAAAACCGGCGGCGGAAAAGCAGCGCGCTGGGCGGGCGCAAGCAGGGGCTGGGATGACATGTTCTTATTTTGTTCTAGTTTTTCCCCACCGTCAAGCGCCCACCGTCAAGCGCCCACCGTCAAGCGCCGATCGCCACCCCGTAAGCTTGGATTTCCCGCCGATTTCTGTAACATAAAGCGTTCGTTCTCTCTTCAACGCATCAAGGAAGCAATCTCTATGTTCAGCCACATCATGATCGGCAGCAACGATATCGAACGCTCAAAAAAATTTTACGACGCTATTTTCGCGGCCATGGGTGCCAGCCCCTGCATTCAAGATGATAAAGGCCGCCTGATCTACGTCCATAATGGCGGGCGTTTTCTGATCACCCCGCCGATCAATGGCGAGCCGGCCACCCATGCCAATGGCGGCACAATCGGCTTTGCCATGGACAGCCCCGAACAGGCCGAGGCCTGGCATCAGGCCGGCGTCACCCATGGCGGCACCGCCATTGAAAATCCGCCCGGCCTGCGCGAGACCAGCTTTGGCGGCCTCTATCTGGCCTATCTGCGCGATCCTGACGGCAACAAGCTCTGCGCGCTGCACCGCATGCCGAAGTAATAACGCCACGATAATAATGCCGAAACAACCCGGCCAGCTTCATCAATCCCTCCGGGGTTGATGAAGCTTTTTTTGCCCTTACGACACTGCCGCCCGCAACGCTCCCGCCGCCGCCAGCGGCGCCAGCGGCAAAAATAACGACAGCAAGCCAAATAACATCGCAAATTCGCCCACCGGATGCGCCGAAACCGCCCCCGCAGCGCCAAAAATCACCGCCGGGATCATCAAAGGCAGCGCAATCAACGGCAACAGCACCGTCCCGCCGCGCGCCCCCAGCGTAATCGCCGCCGCCATGCCGCCCACCAGCGAAAACAGCATCGTCCCCGGCACCAGGCTTGCCAGAAGCTGCGGCACCGAAGCCGCATCCATTCGCAGCATAATCGCCACCGGCCCGGCAATCAGCAGCAGCGGCAGCCCGGTGGTTAGCCAATGTCCGATAATCTTGCCCAGCGCCACCGCACTCGCCGGCAGCCCCGACACCATTAATTGATCGAGCGAACCATCCTCAAAATCCGCGCCGAACAGCCGGTTCAGCGGCAATAAAGCCGCGAGCAGCGCCACCACCCAAACAATCCCCGGCGCAATCCGCGCCAAAATCGTGCCACTTGGCCCGAGCGCGAACGGAAACAAGCTCGCCGCGATCACAAAAAACAGCAAAGCCGCCACACTATCGCCGGCCTGATGCAAAGCCAGCACCAATTCCCGCCGGATCAGCGCCCAAAACCGACTCATCGCACGCCTCGGCTCAAATCAAACGGCACCGATCCGGGCATATCCAGCGGCAAATGCGTCGCCGCGATAATCATCCCCCCGGCCTTGCGATGGTCGGCAAAAAACTGCTCCAAGCGCGCGACCGAGGCCGCATCCAGCCCGGTCGTCGGCTCATCGAGCAGCCAAAGCGGCGCGTCCGACAAGGCCAACCGCGCCAAGGCCAATCGCCGCCGCTGCCCTGAGGAAAGCAGCCGCGCCGGCAATTCCGCGAATCGCTGCAAATCCACCCGCGTCAACGCCGCCATGATCGCATCAGCGCCAACCCGCCCGGATAATCCCAAATTCTCAGCCACACTCAATCCCGGCTTGATCGCATCATGATGGCCAACAAAACAGAGCCGGGTCGCATGCAGCGGCGGGTCGTCCAGCGCATTCTCGCTCCGCCACAATAATTGCCCGGCCGCTGGTGCGGTCAGCCCCGCCAACAGCCGGATCAAGGATGATTTTCCCGCCCCGTTCGGCCCCACCAACAACAGCGCCCCGCCCGCATCCAGGGTAAAGGACACATCGCGAAACACCACGCGCTCGCCCCTGATGGCGGCCAAACCGCGTGCTTGTAGCAACGGAACGCCCGATATCGGCTGGTGCGGTGCAATATTACGCATGGCTAGGAGAGAAAATTGTGCATGGACGTCTCCGCGTTCGCGTGATTAAACCGCGCCGTCAAGTGCAGCCGTCGGGATGCTGCGTCGATCCACGCGAAAAAGGATTACCAGAATGAGCATGATCGGTCAGGATAGTTTGAAAACAGAACGGAATTTGCAGGTAGGGTCGAGCACCTACCGTTATTTTTCGCTCCCCGAGGCGGCTGCCAAGCTCGGCGATATTAGCCGCTTGCCGCGCACCCTGAAAATTTTGCTGGAAAACGTGTTGCGCTTTGAAGACGGCAAAAGCACCACCATCGAGCACGCCAAAGCCATCGTCGATTGGGTCGGCGAAAAACATTCCGAAACCGATGTACCATTCCGCCCCGCACGCATCCTGATGCAGGATTTCACCGGCGTCCCCGCCGTGGTCGATCTGGCGGCGATGCGCGATGGCATCGTCAAGCTCGGCGGCAACGCAGAACGGGTCAACCCGCTGGTGCCGGTCGATCTGGTGATCGATCACTCGGTGATGGTCGATGTCGCCGGTCGCGCCGACGCGCTAGAGCGCAATGTCGCCATTGAGTTTGAGCGCAATGGCGAGCGCTATGCCTTCCTGCGCTGGGGCCAGGAAGCGTTCGATAATTTCCGTGTGGTTCCGCCCGGCACCGGCATTTGCCATCAGGTCAATCTCGAATATCTCGCCCAAGCGGTCTGGACCGGCAAAGCCAAAGGCGAAACCTACGCCTACCCCGATACGCTGTTCGGCACCGATAGCCACACCACCATGGTCAATGGCCTGGGCGTGCTCGGCTGGGGCGTCGGCGGCATCGAAGCCGAAGCCGCGATGCTCGGCCAGCCAATCGCCATGCTGATCCCCGATGTGATCGGCTTCAAACTCACCGGCAGCCTGCGCGAAGGCATCACCGCGACCGATCTGGTGCTCACCGTCACCCAAATGCTGCGCAAGCGCGGCGTGGTCGGCAAATTCGTCGAATTTTACGGTGCCGGCCTCGATCATCTGCCGCTCGCCGATCGCGCCACCATCGCCAACATGGCCCCAGAATACGGCGCCACCTGCGGCTTCTTCCCGCTCGATCAAATCGCCATCGATTACTTGCATCTCTCCGGGCGCGATGAACATCGCATCGCCTTGACCGAAGCCTACGCCAAAGCCCAAGGCCTCTGGCGCGATGGAACCGACCCGGTCTTCTCCGACACGCTGGAACTCGATCTCTCCACGGTCGAACCCTCGCTCGCCGGGCCCAAGCGCCCGCAAGACCGGGTGGCCCTGTCTGGTGCCGCCCCGGCCTTCGAGGTCGAACTGACCAAGAGCCTCGGCGTCGCCCCCACCGAGATCCATAAAAAAGCCCCGGTTGCCGATACGAATTACGAAATCACCCATGGCGACGTGGTGATCGCGGCCATCACCTCCTGCACCAATACCTCCAACCCCTCGGTGCTGATCGCGGCGGGTCTGGTGGCCCGCAAAGCCCGCGCCCTGGGCCTGACCCCGAAACCCTGGGTGAAAACCTCGCTCGCCCCCGGCTCGCAAGTGGTCACCGAATATCTCGACAAATCCGGCCTCAGCGCTGATCTCGACGCCCTCGGCTTTGAAACTGTGGGCTATGGCTGCACAACCTGCATCGGCAATTCCGGCCCGCTCGATGACGCCATCGTCGATGCCATCGAAAGCAACAAGCTGGTCGCCGTCTCGGTGCTGTCCGGCAACCGCAATTTCGAAGGCCGCGTGCATCCGAATGTGCGCGCCAATTATCTCGCCTCACCACCGCTGGTGGTGGCCTATGCCTTGCTCGGCACCATGCGCGCCGACATCACCACCGTGGCCCTCGGCACCAGTCCGGATGGCAAGAAGGTCTATCTCAAGGATATCTGGCCGAGCACCGCCGAAATCGCCGAAATCGTCGGCAAAACCCTCACCCGCGCCATGTTCCGCGAACGCTATGCCGATGTGTTCAAAGGCCCCGCCCAATGGCAGGCCATCGCGGTCGAAGGTGAGCAGGAAACCTATCGCTGGTCGGACAGCTCCACCTACGTTAAAAACCCGCCTTATTTCGAGGGTATGACCATGGACCCGGCCCCGGTCACCGACATCAAGGGCGCCCGCATCCTGGCCCTGCTCGGTGACTCGATCACCACCGACCATATCTCCCCTGCGGGCAGCTTCAAAAAAACCACCCCCGCCGGCGAATATCTCGGCGAGCGGCAAATTCTGCCCAAGGATTTCAACTCCTACGGCTCGCGGCGTGGCAATCATGAAATCATGATGCGCGGCACCTTCGCCAATATCCGCATCAAAAACGAAATGCTGGAGAATGTCGAAGGCGGCTACACCAAGCATTTCCCCTCCGGCGATCAACTCTCGATCTATGACGCGGCGATGCGCTATCAGCGCGAGGGCGTGCCCTTGGTCGCCTTCGCCGGCCGCGAATACGGCACCGGCTCCTCGCGCGATTGGGCGGCCAAAGGCACCATGCTGCTCGGCATCAAAGCCGTCATCGCCGAAAGCTTCGAGCGCATCCACCGCTCGAACCTGGTCGGCATGGGCGTGCTGCCCTTGCTGTTCAAAGACGGCATGAGCCGCAAAACCCTCTCGCTCCGGGGCGATGAGACCATCGATATTCTTGGTCTCGACAACATCACCCCGCGCATGGATCTCGAGATGCTGATCCATCGCGCCAACGGCAGCACCGACAAGGTTTCGCTCCTCTGCCGGATCGATACCCAGGACGAAGTCGCCTATTACGAAAATGGCGGGATTTTGCAGTATGTGCTCCGCCATATGGCCAAAGCCGCCTGATTAATCATCGGAATTGCGCCACCGGGCCTTGCCTCAAGCAAGGTCCGGTCGCAAATTTCTTCCTAAAGCGTGATTGCTGATCATCCATCACGGTTTAGCCTTTGTTTGCCGATCAATTTTATTGGTTTAGCGCAAATCTGTCGATTTGAGTTAAACCAATATTGATCTCAGGGAGATGCGCCATGACTGAATTCGTCACGATTTGCGAAGTCGGCCCTCGCGATGGGCTGCAAATGGCCAAAACCGTCATGGCCACCCCGACCAAAATCGCATGGATCGAAGCCCTCGCCGCATCGGGTCTACGCGAAATCGAGGTCGGTAGCTTTGTGCCCGCCAAACTCCTCCCGCAAATGGCCGATACCGACGCCGTCGTCCGCGCCACGGTCACCATCCCCAATCTCACCATCGTCGCCCTCGCGCCCAATCTGCGCGGCGCCCAAGCCGCTGTTGCCGCCGGCGCGCACCGCATCAGCGTCCCGGTTTCAATCAGCGAGGGGCATTCGCGCGCCAATCTCAACCGCACGCCCGATGAACAGGTGGCGGAAATCGCCCGCATCGTCGCCTGGCTGCACAGCGAAAATCATCCGGCGGAACTCGAGGTCGCCTGCTCCACCGCCTTTGGCTGCTCGTTCGATGGTGTGATCCCGCATGCCCAGGTGCTGCGCATTGTCACCGCCCTCGCGCAAGCCGGCGTCACGTCGCTCGGCTTGGCTGATACGGTCGGCTACGCCAATCCCGATGCGATCAAATCGTTGGTCCGCGCCGTGCGCGCCGAAATCGGCCCGGTGCTGCATGGGCTGCATCTGCACGACACGATGGGCCTCGGCCTCGCCAACGCGCTGGCCGGACTAGAGGCAGGCATTCGCGATTTCGATGCCGCCTTGGCCGGCCTCGGCGGCTGCCCGTTCGCCCCCGGCGCGTCCGGCAATATCGTCACTGAGGATTTGGTGTTCATGATCGAATCCATGGGATTGCGCACCGGCATCGATCTCCCGGCTTTGATCGAGGCCCGTAAAATCCTGCATCAAGGCCTGCCCGCCGAGCCGATGCATGGTCAAGTCGCCAAGGCCGGCATCCCCCGCACGTTCCGCGCTGCGGCATGAGCGCCACCCCGCTGGCCGGGCTGCGTGTGGTCGAATTCGCCCATATGGTGATGGGCCCAATGGCCGGCCTGATCCTGGGCGATCTCGGCGCCGATGTGATCAAAATCGAACCCGCCCCCGAAGGCGATAATACCCGCCGCCTCGAAGGCTCCGGCATCGGCTTTTTCCCGATGACCAGCCGCAACAAGCGCAGCCTGACGCTCGATTTGAAATCTCCCGCTGGCCTTGCCATCGCCCGCCAGTTGATCAGCCGTGCCGACATCCTGACCGAAAATTTCCGCCCCGGCGCCCTCAATAAACTCGGCTTGGGCTATGAAGATTGCTCAACGCTCAATCCGCGCCTGATCTATTGCTCACTCAAAGGCTTTCTCGCCGGCCCCTATGAGCATCGCACCGCGCTCGATGAAGTCGTGCAAATGATGGGCGGCCTCGCCTACATGACCGGCCCGGTCGGCCAGCCCTTGCGCGCGGGGGCCTCGGTCATCGACATTATGGGCGGCACGTTCGGGGTCGTTGCGATCCTCGCCGCCCTCGCCGAGCGCACCCGCACGGGGCGTGGCCAGCACGTGCAATCGGGCCTGTTCGAATCGGTCGCACTCCTGATGGCCCAGCACATGGCCCAAGGCTTCATCACCGGCACCGAACCTAAGCCCATGAGCGTGCGCGATGTCGCTTGGCCGGTCTATGATATTTTCGACACGGCGGATGGCGAGCGCATTTTCATCGGCGTGGTCACCGATAGCCAATGGCAAATTCTCTGCACCGAATTTGCCCTCATCAGCTTGGCCGATGATCCCACCCTCGCCACCCAAGCCGCCCGCCGCGCCGCCCGCGCGCGCACCCTGCCAATCATCGCCGCTTGTTTTCGCGGCTTCACCCGTGCCGATCTCGCCGCCCGCTGTGAAACGCTCGGCCTGCCTTTCGCGCCGATCGCCAAACCCGCCGATCTGTTCAACGATCCGCATCTGACCCAATCGGGCGGCCTGCTCACCATCACCCTGCCCGATGGCCGCGCCATGCCAATCCCCGGCCTGCCGATCAGCTTTGATGGCGCGCGCACGTCGCTGCGCTACGATACTCCAGCGCCCGGCCAAGATAACACCGATATTCTCACCGAGCTGGGCTATGACGATCAAGCCATCGCCCAGCTGCGTCACGATCACATCATCATCTGAATTTCTCGAACCACCAGGAGCAAAATAGTGGCGAAATTGGCATTTCTCGGTCTCGGCGTCATGGGCTATCCGATGGCGGGCCATCTGGTCACCAAAGGTCATCACAGCGTCACCGTATATAACCGCACCACAGCCAAAGCCGAGGCTTGGGCCAGTCAATTCGGCGGTACCACCGCCGCCACCCCGGCGGAGGCGGCGCGCGGCGCGGAGATCGTCTTTGCCTGCGTTGGCAATGATGATGATCTGCGCAGCATCACCACCGGCGCGGACGGCGCGTTTCACGGCATGACCCAAGGGGCGATGTTCGTCGATCACACCACCGCCTCCGCCACCATCGCCCGCGAATTGCACAGCATTGCGCAAAAGCAGGGGCTGGGCTTCCTCGATGCGCCGGTCTCCGGCGGTCAAGCGGGTGCCGAGGCCGGGCGCCTCACCGTGATGGTCGGCGGCACCGAGGCCGATTTTGCCAAAGCCCGTGAACCCATGGGCTGTTTCGGCGCCAATATCAGCCATATTGGCGGGCCGGGCAGCGGCCAACTCGCCAAAATGGTTAACCAGATTTGCATCGCCGGCGTAGTCCAAGGTCTCGCCGAAGCCTTGCATTTCGCGCAAGCTAACGGGCTTGATGTCGCCACCGTGATCGGCGCGATTTCCAAAGGCGCGGCCCAAAGCTGGCAAATGGAAAATCGCTGGAAAACCATGGCCGAGCGCAAATTCGATTTCGGCTTCGCGGTCGATTGGATGCGCAAAGACCTCGGCATCTGCCTCGATCAAGCCCGCGCCAGCGGCGCCCCGCTACCGCTCACCGCCCTGGTCGATCAATTCTACGCCGATGTCCAAGCCAAAGGCGGCAAGCGCTGGGATACGTCCTCGCTGATCACCCGCTTTGATCAGTCATAACACATTGATCTAATTGAACAATTGATTATTCACCCGCAGCGCCGCCTGACAGGCGGGCGTTGCGGCCAATGCCCCGCCATTATTCTCGCATTTCACCACTTCGCGCATCAGCCCATGAGGATGTTTGCGATAATAGCTCTGCGGCGATTGTCCCGCACAGCCCGTCAGCGCCGCGCTCAGCGCGATCACCAGAAGCACCGACCTCGCCCGATGGGAATTTTGCACGCTGGCCCACTGCTTCATGCGGCGAGTTTAGCGCCACCTCCGCGCGCCGCCAAGCCAATCATGCAATCCGCACTGCACCCTTTTCCCAACCCGCCAGACGCCCCCAGAGCCTTGTTTTGGCGCGCAACATTCGATCAGATAATTCCATCTGATCGGATATTGCTCTAAATGAGCGAAATCCCGGTTTAACCAATTTCCCAGCGGTCAGGAGCGATCAATGGACATTAAACGTGCAGGCACCCAGCCCTCAGCCAACGGCCCGGCAGATTGGTTCACCGGCACGGTGCGGATCGACCCGCTATTCACCGCGCCAGAGCCGGCACGGGTCGGCGGCGCGCTGGTCACGTTCGAGCCAGGCGCCCGCACCGCTTGGCACACCCATCCGCTGGGCCAAACCTTGATCGTCACGTCCGGCTGCGGCTGGGCGCAGCGCGAAGGCGGCTCCATCGAAACCATCCGCCCTGGCGACGTCATCTTTTTTGCCCCCGGCGAAAAACATTGGCACGGCGCCACCGCCACCACCGCGATGAGCCATATCGCCATCCAGGAACGGCTCAACGGCTCATCGGTCGAATGGCTCGACCCTGTGGCAGACAGCGCCTACAACCCAAGCTAATCGAGCTGATTCCCACCGTCATGCGGCGCATGCCACCCGATCGATATTGGTTTAGGTTGGATCGACAGATTCGCTCTGGGTAGTTTCGCTCTAGAGCCGGATGACATTAAATCGAAGCGCTTTGCGATCCGATTTAATGTCTGAATCCGCCTCTAAATCACCGCTTAGAGGGCGATTCAGACATTAAGTTGAACCGCGAGCGGTTCATCTTAATGTCATCGCACTCTAGGTCCAAACGCTGCCATTATTGGTCATCGTGCCGGTCAACGCCGTAGTCACCCCGCTCAATGTCACGCTTGCGCCATCGCTGAGCTGCAGGGTCGTCCCGGTGGTCGCACGCGTTTCGGTCACAATCGTCACGCCCGAATTCAATGTCAGCGTATCGGTGCCGGCCCGGAAATTACTGATCAAATCGGTCGCCCCTTGGCCGGCGGCGCCGAACACAAAATTGTTCAACACCGCATTCGCCCCGCCAATCATCGTCGCGGCCCCCAAATCGGCAACGAACATATTCGTGCCAGCCCCTCCCACCATCAGCGTGCTGGCAAAATTGTTCGAGGCACCGGTCATCGTCACCGCACCGGGGGTGCTCGCCGCACTCAGCGTCTCATTGCCGGAACCGGCATAGAGCGCATTCACCGTGCCCGTCCCCGCTATCAGCGTATCGCCATTGCCCTCGCCCACCAGCATCGTCGAGCCAGTGCCACCCACCAGCAAATTATTGCCGTTGGTGCCGCCATAGGCGCGCAAACTCCCCGCACCGCCCTCGGCGGTCACACTGCCTGTCCCGCGGGTAATCAGCGCATTGGCATTGGCGGTATTGATGAAATCCACACTCCCCCGGCCCCCATAAATCACGGTCGAACCGCTCGCCTGCACCGTGTTGCTCCCGCCAAAATCAAACGCATAGCCGCCCGCCCCGACGGTCGCGACATTCGCGCCGGAGACGAATAACAACGCGTTGGAGCCGGTCGCATCCACCTGCGTATTGCCCTCCAAATACCCAAACGCCGTGCCGCCCAACGTGGCAACATCAAAAGCCCCCGCCCCGCCGAGCACCACAAACGCGCTCCCGGTCGCCACAATCGAATCATTGGTCCCCGCTGCAAAAATCACCCCGCCCGCACTATCAGTGATCAGATTATTGCTGCCATTGCCCAGAATCGTATCGGCGCCAGACCCCACCACGCTATTGCCAGACCCATAGACGAAAATATCGCCAAGCGGCCCGCCTTGGATCACATTATTCTGGCCAAACACCGCCATCGGCGCCGTGGCACTCGATGTCACACTATTGGCATTGCCGGTGATCAACGCATCCAACGCCCCGCTGATGCTCAGCGTGCTGGCATCGCTCCCCATATTAATCTGGCTCGATCCGGTCGAGGTCACCGATTGCCGGGTGCCGTTTATATTCACCACGCCGCCACCCGCCGCCAATAACGAATTGCCAGAAGTTCCCGCATGCAAGCCCACAAATCCGCTGCCGGTCATGGTCATCGTGTTGTTATTATCCAGCACCGCCACATGATCATTTCCGCCCGAGATCACGGTATTATCCCCCGCACTCAGCGTAATCTGATTATGGCCGCCGCTGGTTGAAATCGTATTATAGCTCTGCCCGCCAGCAACATTGGCAACCGCATTGATCGTGTTATTGCCGCTGGCAATCACCACCGTATAATTCTTGCCATCCAGGGTGAGTTGATTATTCCCACCCCCGGTCATGATCGTATCCAGCCCCACCCCGCCTTGCGGGTCCCACGTCAAATTGGTCGTCGCCCCGGTCACCGCAAGCTGGTTCAACCCCGCCCCGCCCGTTACCGTCTCGCTGCCATCAAAGCCAAACACATATCCGGCAAAACCGCGATCAGTCCCCACCGTGATGCTCGGCAGCGCCAAACTCGCGCCGCTACTCACCGTGCCGGTCACATAAACATAATCCGAAAGCGCATAGGCATTCGCCCCGCCCGGCACGCTCAGGCCCGCCGCGTTCGAACTGCCATCCGCATTGATGGTCAGCATGGTGGCACTCACCGGATTATAGCTGGTCTGCTCAATCACGGCGGTGCTGATCACCTTGGTCAGCTCGGCCTGGATCGCACCGGCTGACGCCGCATCGATCGCGAATTGCTGAACCTGACCGATGCCGCTTTGCACGGTCACAAGATCAATCGTCTGACTGCCTGACATGGAAAATCTCCTGTTGAAATGGCGGTAACCCGGCAGGTTTGCTACCGAGTGCCGGTTAACAACCGGTCAATGCCGACCTAACGCCATTCAAACTTTGGAAATTACAACCTAAGGTCAATTTTATTGATTTTTCAGACCCAATAACGCCTCAAACTCCGCACGATGCTGATAATCGGGCATCAGCGCGCGCAACACCTTATCGCTCTCGGTGGCCGGATGAAAATAAATCTCGCTCCGCCCCGGCGGCAAACGCGCGAGCAAGCGCCGCACCCGCGCCTCGGTCATCTGCCCAGACCAGGCAATCCCGAACACTTGCTCATCGCAGGCAAGCCCCGCCCGCCGCACCTGCCCGCGCAGCACCCCGGACCATCGATACAGCGCGTAATCGCCCCAGCGTGGCCGATGCCCGCACGCCACCAGCACCGGCGGCGGCTCGCGCGGCACCCGCACCCGCGTCAGCCCAAATTCCCGGCCAATCTCAATCAGCAAACCAGCCACTGTCGGGTGCAAATGCATATGCTTATGCGCATCCACATGATGCAGCGCCAAGCCAGTGGCGCGAAACGCCATAAATTGCGCCCGAATTTCCGCAGCAAGCTGCCGCCGCGCCGCCGGCGAAAAAAAATACCGCACACCCAACTTAGCCTGATCGCGGCCAAACCGCCCGTCCGGCTCGGTAATATCCGGCAGCGCCGCATGTCCGAGCACCGAAGCGCCTTCCACCAACACCAAATGCAACCCAACCCGTAGCCCCGGCAAGCGCCGCGCCCGGGTGACCGCATCCGCCGCCGCGGACCCCGCCACCATCAGGCTGGCCTGGGTCAACACCCCGTCGCGATGCGCCTGCTCCACAGCCTCGTTGACGCTCTCGGTCAGTCCGAAATCGTCTGCGGAAAAAACAATATCGCTAATTTTAGGCAGCGTGCCGCTCACGCAGGAATTGATAAAACTCCACACCCTCGCGCAGCCGCCGCTTCATCATTTGCGGGCTGCGGATCATTTCATTGACAATCGACATGATCTTGGGCGCGCGGAAGTAAAACTTCTTGTAGAACAGCTCCACACTCTCAAAAATCTCAGTATGGCTCAAATCAGGGTAGTGCAGGGGGGCAATCTGAATGCCATGATCGTCAATCAACTCAGCATTCGCGACATCGAGCCACCCATTCTCCACCGCCTGATCATACAGGAACGTGCCCGGATACGGCGCCGCCAATGAAACCTGGATCGTATGCGGATTAATCTCCTTGGCGAACTTAATCGTCTCTTGGATCGTCTCATGGCTCTCGCCGGGCAGACCCAGAATGAACGTGCCGTGGATTTTAATGCCCAAATCGTGGCAATCTTTGGTGAATTGCCGCGCCACCTCAATCCGCATACCTTTTTTGATGTTATGCAGAATCTGCTGGTTGCCCGATTCATAGCCCACCAATAACAGCCGCAAGCCGTTATCGCGCAGCACTTTCAACGTATCGCGCGGCACATTCGCCTTGGCATTGCACGACCAGGTCACCCCCAACTTGCCCAATTCCCGCGCAATCGCCTCAGCGCGCGGCAAATTATCGGTGAAGGTATCGTCATCGAAGAATAATTCCTTCATTTGCGGGAAATCGCGCTGGATCTGCTTCACCTCAGCGATCACATGCTCAACCGAGCGCGTCCGGTAGCGATGCCCGCCCACCGTTTGCGGCCATAAGCAGAAGGTGCAGCGCGATTTGCAGCCCCGCCCGGTGTACAACGACACGTACGGATGCATCAAATAGCCGATGAAGTAATCCTCCATCCGCAAATCCCGTTTATACACATCTGAAACGAACGGCAGGCTGTCCATATCCTCAAGCACCGCCCGATCCTTGTTATGGATAATCGCACCCGCCGCATCGCGATAGGAAATCCCATCCACTTCGGCAAAATCGCGGCCCTCGGCAATTTCCTTGATGGTGAAATCAAACTCATTGCGCGCTACAAAATCCACCGGTGCCGCCCGCTCCAGGCTTTCCTGCGCCTGCACCGCAACCTTGGCGCCGATCATGCCAATCATCACGTGCGGATTCTGCTCCTTGATCCGCGCCGCCACTTTCACATCATTGGCGAAAGATGGCGTGGAGGTATGAATAATCACCAGCTCCGCCGCGTTCGAATGCGGCAGCACATCGGCCATGGTCAGGCCCGCCGGCGGCGCATCGATCAGCTTGGAGCCAGGGATCAACGCCGCTGGCTGCGCCAACCAGGTCGGAAACCAGAATGAGCGGATCTCCCGCTTCGCCTGATAGCGCGAACCCGCACCACCATCGAACCCGTCAAATGACGGGGGCTGCAAAAACAAGGTTTTCATCATCGCACTCATCCTTAAACAATCATCAGCCAACGATCATCAGGCATAATGCCCGCCTGATCGCGCCAACCCCGACATCCTTTGCCATATTGGTGGCCATGCTGCAAAATCTATCTGTCAACGCCCACCATTTTTCGGCTGACCATTATCGGCGTGCATCATCTGCCCGCGCCACATCACCTGATCGCCGAAAAAACTGGCCAAAAACAATGCAGCGGCCAGCATATCGCTCACCAAGAGCTGCCAAGGCGTCACTAAGGGGCGCAACCGCAGCGCGCGCTCCAGCCGCCGCGCCAGCGCATAGCGCAGCAAGAGCAACACCCCGAATCCAATCAACCCGCCAGTGCTGAACCCGCTCAGCAGCAACGCCAACCCGGCCCAGAACAACGGAAACTGTAAAATCACCCCAAAATACGCGATAGGCACCAAAGCGCGAATGGTCCGCGCCCAGCGCAACCCATGCGCCCATAAATCGCGCAAGCTTGTCTCCATCACCCCGGTCGCCGGTATCACGGGCGCAAAATCAATTCGCAAACCCTGCGCCCGCACCAGCCGCCCGAGCACATTATCATCCGCCAAATGCTCAACGAGCGCCGCCAACCCGCCAATCGCCGCCAAAGTCTCGCGCCGCAGCGCCATCGTGGCACCCAAACAATCCTGCCGCCCGAGCCGCCGCGCCAACGAAGCCGCCGGCAGAAATCCATAATTTATCTGCGCCACCCCAACCCGCGCCGCCAGCGTCTCGCTCCCCGCCAACCCGGTATAGAGCGTGGTCACCAACCCCACGCCAGGCGCCTGCAACGCCGTCACCACCGCGCGCAGATAATCCGAGGCAACATGCATATCCGCATCGGCGATCAGCAAAATATCGTGCTTTGCCACCGGCATCATATTGATCAAATTACCAATTTTCCGGTTCTTGCCATACCGCGTCGCATCAATCACCACCGCGACATCCAAATGCGGATAGCGCGCCTGCAACCGCGCGAGCACGGCGAGTGCCGGGTCGGCCGCATCGGCCACCCCGAAAACCAATTGCAACGCCGGATAATCAAGCACAAACCAGGATTCCAAAGCCGATTCCAGCAGCGGATCCGAGCCATGCAGCGGCTTTAACACCGTCACTGGCGGCCAAGTCGTCGCGCCAATCGCAGCATTGCGCACCATTCGTGCGGCCAAAGCGGAGCCAACGGCTTGCTGCACCAATCCCGCCGCCGCCAGCGCGCCCGCGCCCAAGGCCAGCAGCGCAACCATCCTCTATCCGGCCTTGATCATGCCGCCAGAGAGAGTCGCTACCTTCTTGCGCAATGCCGCAATCAGCTTGGTTGCATCGCCCGGCATCACCAGCCCGCTGAAATCCGAGCGCTGGGTCGCCACCTTGCTGATCGTGCCATCAAACAGCACATCACTGACCCGCCAACCCGCGTTGGTCTCGGTCATCACGTAATCAAGCTCCACCGGCTTGCCGGATTTCGGCACAAACTGCGTCGCCACAATCCGCCGTGGCCCCAACATCCGCACGCTCTTTTGCTCGACAAAGCGCTGGCCATCATAGCGATCAAAACTCTTCACATAGGTCGCGACCGTATAGGCGGCAAAAACCTGCTTGAGCGTCGCCTGCTGCGCCGCAGGCACCTGCGCCCATAACAACCCGACCGACACCGACAAAATCAGGTCCAGATCATAGACCTTGGCAACCACCGGCATCAGCGTGTCATAGCGCTGCTTGAAACTCACGCCCTTGCTGGCCTGCTGCATCAGCGTGATCAACGCGGCATCGAGCGTCTTAATCGGTGCCAGCACCGCCACATCACCGTCACCAGCCGCCGCCCGCGCCATCACCGGCGCTATCAATCCCGCCAATCCGGCGGCCATCATTGCTCGTCTATTCATGACCCTAAGATCAGCCGATCATTGCGCCGAAAATGCGACCGGGTTGGGGCGCGCTTGCGACGCCTCATCAACTTTCAGTGCGTTCAGCGCATGGGTGACAATATCATTGGCCGTCAGCCCCGCCTCGATCAGCTGCGCCGCCGGCGTATTATGATCGATGAACCGATCCGGCAGCGTCATCGGCCGGAATTTCAAACCCCGATCAAACGCCCCGGTCCACGCCAAATGATGCGCCACCGCCGAGCCAAAACCACCAATCGCCCCATCCTCAATGGTAATCAGCACCTCATGATGCCGCGCCAATTGATCAACCAGCGCCGTATCCAACGGCTTCATGAAGCGGGCATCAGCCACCGTGGTCGAATAGCCGCGCGCAGCCAGCGCGTCCGCCGCCTTCAACCCGTCATAGAGGCGCGGCCCGAAGCATAAAATCGCCACCTTGCTCCCCTCGCGCAGCACCCGGCCCTTGCCCATTTCCCACACGCGCCCGCGCGTCGGCAGCTCTAGCCCGATGCCCTCGCCACGCGGATAGCGAAACGCCGAAGGCCGATCATCAATCGCTGCCGCCGTCGCCACGCAATCGAATAATTCCGCCTCATCGGCCGGCGCCATGATCACCATGCCCGGCAAACAGCCGAGATAGGCCAAATCATAAACACCCGCATGCGTCGCCCCGTCCGCGCCGACCATCCCGGCACGATCCATAGCAAAGCGCACCGGCAAATTCTGCAACGCCACGTCATGCACCACCTGGTCATAGCCGCGCTGCAAAAATGTCGAATAAATCGCACAAAACGGCGCCAAACCCTCGGTCGCCATCCCGGCGGCAAACGTCACCGCATGCTGCTCGGCAATGCCCACATCGAACGTCCGCTCAGGGAATTTCTTGCCGAACGCATCAAGCCCGGTGCCGCCCGGCATCGCCGCCGTCACCGCAACAATCCGCGAATCCGCCTCCGCCTCGGCAATCAGCGCCTGGGCAAACACCTTGGTATAGGAGGGCGGGCCGGGCGGCGCCTTGGCCTGCTCGCCGGTCACCACATTGAATTTCGACACGCCATGATATTTATCGGCGGAGGCTTCCGCCGGCGCATAGCCCTTGCCCTTCTGGGTCACCACATGCAGCAACACCGGCCCATCGCCCTCGGCATCGCGCAAATTGCGCAACACCGGCAGCAAATGCTCCATGTTATGCCCATCAATCGGCCCGACATAATAAAAGCCCAACTCTTCGAACAAGGTGCCGCCGGTCAAAATCCCCCGCGCATATTCCTCTGCCCGCCGCGCCGTCCGCTCAAGCGGGCGCGGAAACCGCTTGGCCATCCGCACGGCAAAATCGCGCAACGACAAAAAGCTGCGCGAGGAAATCAAGCGCGACAAATAGGCACTCATCGCCCCCACCGGCGGGGCAATCGACATATCATTATCGTTGAGCACCACAATCAAGCGCGACCCGCTGGCCCCGGCATTATTCATCGCCTCATAGGCCATACCGGCACTCATCGCGCCATCGCCAATCACCGCAATCACATTGCGCTTAGGCGTCTCGCCCTTCAAATCACGCGCCACCGCCATGCCCAACCCCGCTGAAATCGAGGTCGAGGAATGGGCCGCGCCAAACGGATCATACTCGCTTTCGCTCCGCCGGGTGAAACCCGACAAGCCACCCGGCTGGCGCAGCGTGCGAATCCGATCCCGCCGCCCGGTCAGAATTTTATGCGGATAGGCCTGATGCCCCACATCCCAAATCAGCCGATCACGCGGCGTATCAAACACCGCATGGATCGCAACGGTCAGCTCGACCACGCCGAGCGAAGCGCCCAGATGCCCGCCCGTGGTCGCGACCGTATCAATCGTCTCCGCGCGGAGCTCATCAGCAAGCTGCTTGAGCTGATCGGTCGAAAAATTACGTAAATCGGCGGGCAGCTTCACCCGGTCTAATAAAGGCGTGCGCGGCGTCATCGCACGGCCCCCGGCAAACGTGCAACTTGACCGATCGCGGCCACTTTATTGATGATCATCATACCGAACTCCGACTTGCTCCGATGTGCCGACGGTTCCGGCAGATAACCGGAGTCAAGGCAACGCGACTCTATTCCTCTCGTTATATAAGACAGTGTCACGAAAGAAAACTAGCCCCCGCGCAACGCCGCCTTGCCGCATCTGCCAGCCCCGCCAGCCAGCGCCACCCGCCAGCCGCACCAGCCCGCATTGCAGCCATCTGGGGCAATTTCGCCCTTGCGGATCGCATATCCAATGACTTATTGGGGTTGTTGTATGTCGCATCATCCCAAATATCGATTCTGGGAAAGCTGACGCATGGTGTAACAGCGTGAATCGTAACGGCAAAGATGTAACGGCAAAGATGTAACGGCGAAAGGTCGATAGAGCGATGGATCACCCCACAATGGCGCTGCACGAGCCGACCGACTCAGCAGCGGGCGCGCTGCCCGCCATGAAAGTCATGCTCGCCCAGCCGCGCGGCTTCTGCGCCGGCGTCGAACGCGCCATCGACATCGTCGAACGCGCCTTGCTGAAATTCGGCCCGCCAATCTATGTCCGCCACGAGATCGTGCATAACCGCCACGTGGTCGAGGATTTGCGCTCCCGTGGCGCGATTTTTGTCGATGAACTCGCCGAAGTGCCCGATGGCGCGATCACCGTGTTCTCCGCCCATGGCGTCGCCCGCATCGTCCAGCGCGCCGCCGCCGATCGCAACCTGCCGGTGATCGATGCGACCTGCCCGCTGGTCGCCAAAGTCCATGCCGAAGGCCGCCGCTATGCTGGCCAGGGGCGCGAAATTGTGCTCATCGGCCATGCTGGCCACGCCGAGGTCGAAGGCACCATCGGCCAAATCGATGGCACGGTCTATCTGGTGCAAACCGTCGAGGATGTCGCCGCTCTCACGGTGCGCGACCCCGATAAACTGGCCTATATCACCCAAACCACCCTTTCGGTGGATGACACACGCGGCATCATCACCGCGCTGCAAGAGCGCTTCCCCTCCATCAACGGCCCCGATGTGCGCGATATTTGCTATGCCACGCAAAACCGCCAGGAAGCCGTGCGCCATCTCGCCGAACAGGTCGATCTGATCCTCGTGGTCGGCAGCCGCAATTCCTCCAATTCCAACCGCCTGCGCGAAATTGGCGAGGATTTAGGCCGCCCCTCTTATCTGATCGATGATGCGGGCCATCTCAAAGCCGAATGGTTCAAAGGAATTCATCGCGTCGGTGTAACCGCCGGGGCTTCCGCACCGGAAGTGCTGGTGCGCGGCGTGCTCGAAGGGCTGCGCCAATTCGGCACCGTCGAAATCGAAACCTTGCCCGGCACGCCCGAAGATGTCCGCTTCAAATTGCCGGCCGAAGTGGCCGATGTCTAAAGTGGCCGATGTCTGAAGTTATCGGCGTCTGATTTTTCTCTATTTCGCGTAATATAAGGAGTTCTCCATGGCGGTTCCGCTCAACCAGGCGATCAAGGTCGGCGCCTATGTGCTCAAGCAGCATCTGACCGGTCGCAAGCGCTACCCGCTGGTGCTGATGCTGGAACCCTTGTTCCGCTGCAATCTCGCCTGCTCAGGCTGCGGCAAAATCGACTATCCGGCGCCAATCCTCAATCAGCGCCTGTCGGTGGCCGATGCCCTGCTCGCGGTCGATGAATGCGGCGCGCCGGTCGTCGCCATCGCCGGCGGCGAGCCGCTCTTGCACAAGGAAATGCCGGAAATCGTCGAGAAAATCCTCGCGCGTGGCAAATTCATCTATCTCTGCACCAACGCGCTGCTGCTCGAAAAAAAGATCGATCAGTACCAGCCGCATAAAAATTTCTGCTGGGACATCCATCTCGATGGCGATAAGGACATGCATGATCATGCCGTAAGCCAGGAAGGCGTCTATGACCGCGCCGTCGCCGCGATCAAGCTCGCCAAAGCCAAAGGCTTCCGCGTCTCGATCAACTGCACCTTGTTCGATGGCACTGATCCCACCCGCGTCGCTGGCTTCCTCGATACGGTCAATGAAATCGGCGTCGATGGTGTGATGACCTCGCCCGGCTACGCCTATGAGCGCGCGCCCGATCAAGAGCATTTCTTGAACCGTCAGCGCACCAAAGAATTGTTCCGCGCCATTTTCCGTCAGGGCAAAGAACGCAAAGCCAAAGGCAAAAGCTGGAAATTCAACCAATCGCCTCTGTTCCTCGATTTCCTCGCGGGCAACCAAACCTATAAATGCACCCCCTGGGGCAACCCGACGCGCAACGTCTTTGGCTGGCAGCGCCCGTGCTATCTACTCGGCGAAGGCTATGCCAGCAGCTTCAAGGAGCTGATGGAAACCACCGATTGGGACAAATATGGCGTCGGCAATTACGAAAAATGCGCCGATTGCATGGTCCATTCCGGCTTCGAGGCCACCGCCGTGGTCGATTCGGTGAAACGCCCCTGGAAAATGGCGAAACTCGCCATCCAAGGCATTCGCACCGAAGGCCCGATGGCGGCTGACATTCCCCTCGATCACCAACGGCCCGCCGAATATGTGTTCTCAAGCCATGTTCAGAAAAAACTGGCCGAACTCCACACCAATAAAGACGAAACCAAAACCGAACCACTCGACGCTGCAGAATAATTTCGCGCCTAAACCCCGCGCCCAAACCCCGCGCCGGTCACTCTGCCGGTGCGGGCGTCTGATCCGGCATGATCCCAATTTTCCGCGCCCGCCTTTTGCCAAACCCGGTCAGCGCCAGATAAATCACCGGCGTGGTATAGAGCGTCAGCGCCTGACACACGATCAACCCGCCAATCACCGCCACCCCCAATGGCCGCCGCAATTGATAGCCCGTGCCAAATGACAGCGCGAGCGGCAACGCGCCGAGCATCGCCGCAATCGTGGTCATCATGATCGGGCGAAATCGCTCTTCACACGCCGCGACAATCGCTTCACGCGGCGAAAGCCCGCGCACCCGCTCCGCCTCCAGCGCGAAATCAACCAGCATGATGCCGTTTTTCTTAACAATCCCCATCAACAGGAAAATCCCGATAATCCCAATCACCGAAAGCGGAATCCCGGTAATCAGCAAGGCCAGCAACGCCCCCACCCCCGCCGAGGGCAGGGTCGATAAAATCGTCAAAGGCTGGGTCAAACTCTCATACAGCACGCCGAGCACAATATAAATCGCGACCAACGCCGCCAGGATCAATAACGGCTCATCCTGCAGTGATTTCAGAAAATATTTAGCATTGCCCCCAAACTGAATTCGCACCCCCGGCGGCAACGCCATTCCAGCAATCGCCTGCTTCACCGAACTGACCGCTGCCCCCAGCGTGGTTCCCGGCTTCACATTGAAACTCACCGTTCCCGCGGGCAACCCGCCCACATGCGTCACCGAGAGTGGCGCCGTGCTACGCCCCACCCGCACCACCGCGCGCAACGGCACCGGCCCACTGCGTCCCGGCACAAAAGTATGATCCAGATCAACCGGCGATTGATCGAGCGGTGCTGGCACTTTCAAAACCACCGTATATTGATTGGTATCTTGGTAAATGCGCGAAATCTGGCGCTGCGCATAGGCATTTTCCAAAGCACCATCGATATTCGCAACTGTGACACCCAACCGCGCCGCAGCCCGCCGATCAATATCCAGTTCAATCTGCGTCTGCGCCTTGTTCTGATCGCTGGAGATATTATCAATCCCCGGCAATTGCCGCAGCCGCCGTTCAATCGTCGAACTCACCGTCTCCAATTCACTCACCGAGGGCGACAGCACCGAAAAACTATACTCACCGCCATTGCTTTGCCCGCCAATGAACAAATCCTGCGCCACCTGCAATTGCGTGCTAATCCCGGCAATCCGCGCCAGCTTGGGCCGCAGCGCCGCAATCACCGCCTGCCCGGAGGGCCGATCCGCGCGCGGCTTCAACCCGATAAACATATGACCGCGATTGGCGGTAGAAAACCCATTCGCCACCCCCACCCGCGAACTGATCGAGGCCACCGCCGGATCGGCGCGGATAATATCAACAACCCGCGCCTGCAGCCGCTGCATCCGGTCAAATGACACGTTCGGCGAGGCAATGGTCTGGCCAATCACCAACCCGGTATCCTCCTCCGGCATCAGCGATTTCGGCACCTTGATATAAAGAAAAATCGTCAAGCCAATGGTCAGGAAAAACACCAGCAGCATCAAAATCCGATGCGCCAGCGCCCAATCAAGGCTGCGCATATAGCTCTCCAACGTCGCGCGATACGCCCGGTCAATCCGCCGCGCAAACGCACTATCGCGCCCCACTTTCGGCGTGCGCCCCATAAAATGCCCGCACACCATCGGCGTCACCGTGAGCGACACCACGCCCGAAATCGCAATCGCGACCGACATGGTCATCGCAAACTCATAGAATAATCCGCCAATAATCCCGCCCATCAGCGTCATCGGCAAGAACACCACAATCAACGAGACGGTAATCGAAAACACGGTGAAGCCAATTTGCCGCGCCCCGCGCAGCGCCGCCTCAATCCCAGTATAGCCCTGCTCATGTTGAGTGACGATGTTTTCAATCATCACAATCGCATCGTCCACCACAAATCCCACGCAAATCGTCAGCGCCAATAGCGAGAAATTATCAAGCGAAAACCCCAGCGCCCACATCGCCGCTAACGTCCCCGCCAGCGATAACGGCACCGTCACCCCAGCGGCGATGGTCGGCGTCAAGCGCCGCATGAACAAGGTCACCACCGCCAGCACCAATAAAATCGTGATCAAAATCGTATATTGAATATCATTCACACTCGCCCGGATGGTGGTGGTCCGGTCGGTCATCACCGTCAGCTTCATCCCCGGCGGGATAAATCGCCGCAATTCGGGCAATAGTTTTTTCACCCCATCCGCCGTCGCAATCACATTGGCAGAGGCGGTCTTGGTCACCGCCAGCACCAAGCCCGGCTTGCCATTCACCGTGCCAGAGACTTGCGTGTTGGAAACCCCATTAATCACCGAGGCCACGTCGCCGAGCGTGATGATCGAACCGTTGCTGGTCTTGAGCACCAGCTTGCGATATTGCGAGGCCCGGCTGATCTGGCCATTGATCGCAATCACATGCGCCCGGTTCGGCCCCTCAATCACCCCCAACGGGGACAGGCTATTTGCTCCTTTCACCGCATTATAAACATCCGTCGCGGTCAGCCCCGCCGCCGCCAGCGCCTGTGGATGCAAGCGAATGCGCACAGCAGGGGATTCGCCGCCAAACAAATCAACCTGCGCCACCCCCGGCACTTGCGATAGGCGCTGCACCAGCACCGTATTCGCCACATCATAAATCTTCGGCAGCGCAATCGTCTTCGAGGTCAGCGACATGGTCAATACCGGTCGCGCCGCCGGATTGAACTCCTTATAATAAGGCCGGCTCGGCATATCCGAGGGTAAATTCGGCAGCGCCGCGTTAATCGCCGCCTGCACCGCATGGGCATCGGCATCGATATTGGTATTGGTACTGAACAGCAAAACAACCGAGGTGCTGCCCACCGAACTCGTGGAATCCACCTCGTCCGCCCCTGGAATAATCCCCAGCGTATGCTCAAGCGGGGCTGCCACCGTGCTCGCCATCGTCGCCGGATCAGCGCCCGGTTCGGAGGCAAACACCACGATCGCCGGCACCGCAATGCTCGGCAGTGGTGCGACCGGCAACAGCCGATACGCCAAGCCCCCCGCGAGCAAAATCGCGAGCGCCAGCAACCCGGTCGCAATCGGTCGCCGAATGAAAGGGGCCGAAAAACTCACGGTTGCGCCACGGGTGTCAAATCCATCGCGGGTCCCCGGCGGCGCGTGCGATCAAGTGCGAGATAAATCACCGGCGTGGTAAACAAGGTCAAAACCTGGCTCAATAACAACCCGCCAATGATGGTAATGCCCAACGGGGCGCGCAATTCCGCCCCCGCACCGCCTTCAAGCACCAGCGGCACCGCGCCAAACAACGCCGCCATCGTGGTCATCATAATCGGGCGAAACCGCAGCAACGCCGCCTCGGTAATCGCCGCCACCGGCGCCAAGCCGCGCACCCGCTCCGCCTCAATCGCGAAATCTACCATGATGATGCCGTTCTTTTTCACAATGCCCATCAGCAGCACCACACCCACCAACGCCACCAAGGTAAATTGCGTGCCGGTCAGCATCAGCGCCAGCATCGCGCCAATCCCGGCGGAGGGCAGGGTGGAGAGAATGGTGATCGGATGGATCGTGCTCTCATAAAGCACGCCGAGCACGATATAGATCACCACAATCGCTGCCAAAATCAGCAACGGCTCCTCACTCAGCGAGGCCTGAAACTGCGCCGCCGCCCCGCCATACGCCCCATTAATCCCCTCCGGCACCGCCAATTTCTGCTGCGCCTTGGCAATGGCACTCTCCGCCGCACCCAATGACACGCCGGGCGCCAAATTAAAGCTGAGCGTCACCGCTGGAAATTGATCCTCCCGATAAATCGCAAGCGGTGCTTTGATCTCTTTAATCTGCGCCACCTGATCCAACGGCACCTGCGCGGTCGCCGAACTCGATGATGTGGTGCTGCTCAAGGTCGCTGATCCACTCACCCCCGCACCCGGCCCCACCGCGCCGCTGCTCGACGCACTACTGACCGATCCGGTCGGAATATAAATATCCGCAAGTGCTGCCGGCGATGTCATGAACCGTGGATCAAGCCCGAGCACCACCCGATATTGCGCATTCTGCGCATAAATCGTCGAGATTTGCCGCTGGCCAAACGCATCATAGAGCGCATTCTCCACCGCCGCCATGCTAATGCCGAGCCGTGCCGCAACCGTGCGATGCACATCGACATACGTCTCCAGCCCTTCATTCTGCTGATCGCTGACCACATCGCGCAGTTGCGGCAAGGCCTTCATCGCCGCCTCAATCTTAGCCGACCATCGCGTCAATTCCGCCTGATTTGTGTCGGTCAACGTATATTGATACTGCGTCGGCGACACGCGCGAAGACAGGGTAATATCTTGCACCGGCTGCATAAAAAACTGCAAACCGGCAATGCCCTTCAGCGCATTTTGCAACTGCGTCATCACCACCGATAGGGCAGGGCGCTGACCAATCGGCTTGAGCACAATGGTCAATCGCCCGGTATTGGGCGTCGGATTGGTCGCCCCGCTGCCGAGTAACGACGCAACACCCGCCACAGCCTTATTGGCGCGGATAATCGTGATCGCCTGCGCCTGCAACCGCGTCATCGCCGCGAGCGAGGCGCCTTGCGCCCCTTGCGTCACCGCAACAATCTCACCCGTATCCTCCTGCGGCAGCAAAGCCTTGGGAATAACCACATACATCAGCATGGTGATCACCAATGTGAGCGCAAAAATCACCATCATCAAACGCTGATGCGCAAGGCTCCAATTCAGCCCCCGCTCATAAGTTTCCCGCACCCGCACTAACGCCGCCTCAGCCCCGCGCGCCACCTTGCCGGGATGCGATTCCGCCGCCGGGCGCAGCAATCGCCCGCTCATCATCGGCGTCAAGGTCAGTGAAACCACCGCCGAAATCACCACCGCCACCGCCAATGTCACCGCAAATTCACTGAACAACCGGCCAATCACCCCCGGCATGAATAGCAGCGGAATAAACACTGCGATCAATGACACCGTCAGCGAAACAATGGTAAAGCCAATTTGTTGCGATCCCAAATAAGCCGCCCGCAGCGGTGGCTCGCCCGCCTCAATATAGCGCACAATATTCTCGATCATCACGATCGCATCATCAACCACAAAGCCAGAGGCCACGGTCAACGCCATCAATGATAAATTATCAAGCTGGAACCCTAACTCATTCATCACCGCAAACGTCGCAACAATCGATAAAGGCAGCGCCACCGCCGGGATCAGCACCGCGCGTGGATTGGGCAAGAACAAAAAGATCACCAACACCACCAACAACGCAGAAATAATCAGCGTAATCTGCACATCCTGCACCGAGGCCTTGATCGTCGCCGTCCGGTTCGCCACCACCTGAATTTTCACACCCGCCGGCAAGGTCGCGTCGATCGATTTCAACGTCGATTGCAACCGCGCAACGGTCGAGACAATATTCGCCCCCGGCTGGCGCTGGATATTCACCAATACCGCGGGAACACCGTTAAAACTCGCCGCGACCAGGTTATTCTCCAACCCCTGTCGCACCGTGCCCACCGCACTCAATTTAACCGGCGCACCATTGCGATACGCAATAATCACATCCCGATAATCCTGCGCCGAGGATAATTGATCATTGGCCCCCAGCGCATAAGCCTGATTTTTGCCGTCAAACCCGCCTTTAGCGCCATTCTGGTTGGCATTAGCAATCGCATTGCGCACATCTTCGAGCGATAATCCGTAGGAAGCTAGCCGAACCGGATCAATCTCAATGCGCACCGCCCGGCGCAAATCGCCCTCAATCGTCACCAAACCCACGCCGCGCACCTGCGATAATTTCTGCAACAGCAATGTTTGCGCGGCATTGGCAATCTGATCGATCGCCACCGTCTTCGAGGTCAAAGCCAGCGTCAAAATCGGCGCATCCGCCGGATTAACTTCATTATAGACCGGCGGATATTGCAAATTCGGCGGCAACGTGCCCGAGGCCGCATTAATCGCCGCCTGCACATCCTGCGCGGCGGTATCCATATTCAAACTCAAATCAAACCGCAGCGTAATCGCGCTGGTGCCCTGGCTCGAGATTGAACTCATCGCCGCCAACCCAGCAATTTCGCCAAATTGCCGCTCCAAAGGCGCGGTAATCAATTTCGAAACCGTATCAGGCGACGCTCCCGGCAATTTGGTGATCACCTGGATTGTCGGAAAATCAACCGAGGGCAATGATGAGACGGGCAGGGCGCGATACCCCAAAATCCCCAATAACAACACCGCAATCGCCAGCAGCGTAGTCGCTACGGGCCGGCCAATAAAGGGCGCCGAAATATTCATGATTGATGCGGCGCCGCCGTGACAATCTGCACCGGCGACCCATCACTCAAGCGCGCACCTCCCTCCGTCACCACCTGATCACCCGGCTTCAACCCCTTGGTAATCACCACCGCATCACGCCCCTGATAGCCCAAACTCACAGGCTGCACCTTAGCTTTTGCGTCCTGGGCCGCTGGAGCTTTCGCGTCCTTAGCCGCTGGCGTAATCAAATAGACAAAACTACCATCCGGCCCCTGTTCCACCGCATCCGGCGGCACCACCATCGCCCCCGCAATCGACTTCACCAACACCTGCACATTGACAAAACCACCCGGCCACAGCCCCTCATCCTGATTGGCAAACCGCCCCTTGGCCGTCAGCGTGCCGGTCGAACTATTAATCGTGTTATCCAAAACCGATAACACCCCGCGCTCCGCAGCCCCCTTGCTGCCGCTCGCCCCACCCCCCTCATCACTCGCCAATAAAGTCACTGGCCCCGCGCTCATCGCCTGGCGCAGCACCATCAAATCTTGCTGTGGCAAGCTGAATTGCACCGAAATCGGCTGCAACGTGTTGATCGTGACAATCCCATTGGTCAAATTCGGCGTCACGATATTGCCAGCATCCACCTGCAATATCCCGGTCTTACCCGAAATCGGCGCCCTGATTTTGGTATAGCCCAAATTAATCTTGTCGGTCGCAATCGTCGCCTGATCCTGCTTGACCAGCGCTTGCGCCTCCAGCAGCGTCGCCTGCGCCGTCGCCGCCTGTTGCTTGGAGGTATAATTCTGCTTGACCAGCGAAGCATATTGCCGCGCCTGCAAAGCAGCGTTGGCGGCGCTCGCCTGATCCTGCGCGAGTTTTGCCTCCGCCTGCTCTAACGCCGCCTGATACGGGGCCGGATCAATCTCGGCCAATAATTGGCCGGCCTTCACAAACTGCCCCTCATGGAAAAGCACTTTTGCGAGCGGCCCGGTAATCATCGGCTGCACCACCACGGTGCGATACGCCACCACGGTGCCCAACGCCGTCAGATAAACCGGCACATCCTGCCGCCGAACCGCCGTCACCTTCACCGGGATCGCCAAAACCTTGGGCTTGTGCTTTTTCCCACCCCCCGCGACCAGCCGCACGACCACAATCACCACCAGCAGGGCGATAATGCCAAGAAAAATAACCCGCCGCCGTCTCTGTGCCATCTCAACGCCCTATCTGTTGTGAACGCGCCGCAGCATCACCTGCGGCCCCCGGCCCGATCCAGCCGCCACCCATCGCTTTATAGAGATTGACCGCCGCCTGAAACCGCGTCAGCCGTGCTTGCACCAGCGTATTCTGATCGGATAACACCGTTTGCTCCGCGTTCAATACCGTGCTGACATCCACAGTCCCCGCCTGCAACTGCGCCTCCGCCCCCGCTAACGCCGCCTGCGCGCGCTGCACCGCGATGCGCTGTAAATGCTCCTGCACCGTGGCATAATGCAGCGCCGTCATCGCCGTTTCCACATCGGTGAAAGCCTGCACCACGCTCTGCTCATATTTCGCCACATCCTCCCGATAGGTCGCGCGATCCACCGCGAGCGTGCCACTCAACGCCCCGCCCTCAAAAATCGGCTGACTGATCGATGACGCCGCCGAGAGCAACAACGATCCCGGCGAAATCAGCGTATTCAACGCAGCACTCTGCCACCCCGCGGACCCGGTCAGGCTGATCGAGGGAAAAAACGCCGCAATCGCGCCACGCACATTGTCATTCGCCGCAATCAAATTCGCCGTCGCCTGCGCCACATCGGGCCGCCGCGCCAATAATTGCGAGGGCAATCCCGGTTGCAAGGGCGGCACATGCAATGCCGCTAACGAACCCCCCTGCACCCGCAAAAATTCCGGCGCCTGGCCGGTCAAAATCCCCAGCCCAATCGCCTGCTGGCGCAATGCCGAGGTCAAATTCGGGATCGTCGCCCGCTGCGCCGCCACCAAAGCCGCCTGCTGCGCCACCGTCGGCTGATCAATCACCCCCGCTTTATATTCCGCCCGTAATTGCTTGAGCAAAGCCGAAGCCGCCGCCAAATTCTGCTCAGCAATATGGAGCTGATCCTCATCCGCTAACACCTGAAAATAGGTGGTCGCCACCGCCGCTTCCTCGGTCAGCGCCACGGTTTTTTCATTGAACGCAGCCGCCGCCGCATTTGCCTGCGCGGCGCGCAGCGCATCACGATTCTTGCCCCAAAAATCAAGCTCATACGATGCCGAGAACGACCCGCTATAATGATGCGAAGTAATCGTCGCCCCCCGCAACCCGCCAGCACCCGCGCCCGTGCTCGAACCCGCCCCCGCAGCACCCACGCCTTCTTGCTGGAAATTGCCACTGCCCGAGCCGGTAATGCTTGGCAACAGCGGCGCGCCGGAGACGCGAATTTGCGCATTCGCCGCCTCCAACTGATCCACCGCCTCAATCACCGAGAAATTATGCGCCCGCGCCGCCGCCATCAGCCGGTCCAATTCCGGCGAGCCAAAATTGCGCCACCAGCCCGGCTTCGGCCATGCGGGTGCGGCCTTGCTGCGGGCGACAAACCGGCTCGGCACCGAAATTTGTGGCGGATGAAAGTCCGGCCCCACCGTGCAACCGGCCAATCCCAACACCGCCCAGCCCAACACCGCCCAGCCCAACACCGCCCAGCCCAGCATTGGCCAGCCCAGCATTGGCCAGCCCAGCATTGGCCCGCCTTGCTTCAACCGCATCACCGCGCTGCTCGCTTGTTTTGCCGCCATGTCGTTCCTTGCGTATAAAACCCGATTGTAACAGCGCCATGTCAAGTTGAGCGATCACCCCCCCTAAGGATGCCAGATAATCGCCTCCGGTCGCGGCGCATGCGGATCAAACCGGATCCACTGCCCATTCATCACCGATTGCCCGGTCAGCGCCAAAATAAACCCCCAATGGCTAATCAGCACCGTCTCGCGCCAATCATCCGCCGCCGCCATCATCGCCCGAAACTGATCAGCCCGCGCAATCACCGCCTCTTCCGATTCCCGCTCCTCCGGCCACCATTGCACCGGCAAATGATCCAGCGCATGCGATGGAAACCGCTCCGCCAGCACCGCAGGCGCACTGCCAATGTCACATTTAAAGGCGAATCGCTCGCGCACCAGGGGTATAATCTCCGGGCGCACCCCACGCTGCGCCAGCAGTGGCGCCGCCGTCTGCAAGGCGCGCGTGTAAGGCGACACAATAACCCGCGAAATCGCCGCGTCGGCCAGCGCCGCCGCCGCCGCCTCGGCCTGCGCATGGCCAAGCGGCGTGAGCACCGGATCGATTAATCCCGGATCACGCCGCGTCGCTGAAAAATGCAAATTAAACTCGCTTTGGCCGTGGCGCAGCAGGATCATCCCGTAGCGATACAATCCGCCGCCCCGCACTGTAAACCCACAGATGCTTGATCCATCGGCAGGCCTCGGTTGCGAAGCCCCCGTCTCCGGCGTACACAGAGGCCGCGTTTTCACGGTTCACCCGCCACCACCGGCTGAATCGGGGCCTCTGGCCCGCTCCCACCCGTGCATGCTCGCATGTGCGGCCACCCTAAGGATCGATCATGGATAAGGGCTTTCCCGTCGCAATCGTCATGCTGGTGCTGGTCGCCGCCTTCCTGCTGCTGCGCCTGCGCAGCGTGCTCGGCAAGCGCACCGGCTTCGAACGCCCGCCTTTGCCCGAACAGCCAAGCCTGGATCTGCGCGGCAGCCTCAGCCCGGTGATCGATGGCATCGCCGAGCCGGTGCGCCCCAAACCCGGTCGCCCCATCCCGCCGCCGCACACCATCGTCGGCCAAGCCCTGGCCCGCATCGCCGCCGCCGATCCCCGCTTCGAGCCGGTCAGCTTCCTCGACCAAGCGGTGCGCGCCTTCGAACAAATCGTCACCGCCTTCGCGAGTGGCGACCTTCCGCTCCTGCAATCCCTGCTCACCCCGCCAGTCTACACCACCTTCGAACAAGCCATCACCGCCCGCCATGAAGCGGGCGATACCCAGATCACCCGCATCAAAGCCATCGTCGAAGCCACGATCGATGAGGCGGACATCATCGCAGGCCACGCCGCCATCGTGGTGCGCATCATCTCAGACCAGGAAAATTTCACCCGCAACGCCCAAAATGTCGTCATCGCCGGCTCCGAATCGGTGGTGGAAATGATCGATCTCTGGACGTTCGAGCGCACGCTCAACAGCGCCGATCCGGTCTGGCGCCTCGCCGCCGCCCGCAGCGGTTAATCGCGCCGCGTGACCCTGATAACCCGAATCATGCTGTTTGGGAGACCAATCGTGCAGTCTCGAAAAAACCTGATCCGAAGTGCCTTGGCCAGCCTCGCCGTCCTCGGTCTCGCGGGGTGCCAATTGCCCCAGGCGCAAACCGGCGCACAGGCCCCATCCGGCTTTCACCCCACCCGCTTCGCCACCCTGTCGGGCTGGTCCGCCGCCCAAGCGCAAGCAGGGCTGCGCGCCTTCCAACGCTCTTGCGCGGCCCTGTCGGTCTTGCCCGAAGATCAAAAACTCGGCGGTGCCAATCTCGGCATCCCCGCCATCAATCAGGCGGGCGCGTGGCGTCCCGCCTGCCAAGCCGCCAAAGCCGTGCCGCCCGGCAATGCCGCCGCCGCCGAAACTTTCTTCACCCGCTATTTTGCTCCCTATGCCAGCAACGCCGCCACCCGCCTGACCGGCTATTTCGAGCCGTCGTTCAAAGGCTCGGAAATCCCGCTCGCTGGCTATAATTTCCCGGTCTATGGCAAGCCCGATGATCTGGTCACCATCAATCTCGGTCGCTTCAAACCGGCGCTGAAGGGCCAAACCCTCACGGGGCGGCTGCGCCTGCAAAAGCTGGTCCCCTATTATTCGCGCGCCGCCATCAATCAGGGCGCCCTCAATGGCAGCGGCCACGCGGTCGGCTGGCTGCGCTCCGCATCGGATGCCTATTTGCTGCAATTACAAGGCTTTGGCCGCATGCGCCTGCCCGATGGCACGCTGGTCGATCTGGTGTTCGATGGCACCAATGGCCGACAATACACGCCGATTGGCAAAATCCTCGCCGCCAAAGGCGATCTGCCGGCCAATGACCTCTCGGTGCAATCCATCATCACTTGGCTGCAAGCCCATCCGCACCAAGCCACCGCCATCATGAACCAAAATCGCAATTACGTGTTCTTCAAGCGGATCAAAAATATCCCCCATCATCTCGGCGCGCCCGGCGCGCTCGGCGTGCCCCTCACCCCGCGCCATTCGCTCGCCGTCGCCGCCGGCGCCATCCCGCTCGGCGCGCCAGTCTATGTCAGCGCACCCGGCTTCGCCCGTCTCACCGCCGCCCAGGATATCGATGTAGACGCCAAGGGCGCGGATGCAGCACAAATCTTCTTCGGCATCGGCGCCAAAGCCGAAGCCACCGCCGGTGCATTTTTGCAAACCGGCCAAATCTACGTCTTGCTCCCCCGTCCCATCAGCCCATCCAACGCCGGTTAATCCCATGACCCCAGTCCCCAAACCCCGCGTCGCGCTGTTCGTGACCTGCCTTGTTGATCTTTATCGCCCCAGCGTCGGCTTTGCCGCCCTCTCGCTGCTCGAAGCCGCCGGCTGCGCGGTCGAAGTGCCGCGCGCGCAAACCTGCTGTGGCCAACCCGCCTATAATTCCGGCGATCACACCACCGCGCGCGATCTCGCCGCCGGGCTGATCAAAGCCCTCGCCGGCTATGATTACGTCGTCGCTCCCTCTGGCTCCTGTGCCGGCATGCTGCGCAAACATATGCCCGATTTGTTCACCAACGATCCCGAATTGCGCGAAGCCGCCGAAACCCTGGCTGCCAAAACCTTCGAACTCACCAGCTTTCTGGTCGATGTGATGAAATTTGAAGGGCTCGGCCTGCGCCATCCCGGCCAAGTCACCTATCACGATAGCTGTGCCGGCCTGCGCGAACTCGGCGTCAAATCCCAGCCCCGCGCCTTGCTCAGCCAAATCGAGGGGCTAGAGCTGGTCGAAATGGCCGAACCAGAAGTCTGCTGCGGCTTTGGCGGCACATTCTGCATCAAATATCCCGACATCTCGGCCCGCATGGCCGCCGATAAAACCGCCGATGCGCGCACAACCGGCGCACCAACCCTGCTCGCGGGCGATCTTGGCTGCCTGCTCAATCTCGCCGGCACCCTCACCCGTGACAATCAGCGGATCAATGTCCGCCACGTCGCCGAAATCCTCGCCGGCATCACCGATACCCTCCCGCCGATCGGCGCGCCAAAATCATGAACGCTGAGCGCGACCGCCTAACCCTCCCCGGCCTGATCGGTGTGCTCGGCATCGTCTATGGCGATATCGGCACCTCACCGCTCTACGCGCTGCAAGCCTGCCTCGGCTATGTCACCAAAGGCGGTATGCATGATGAGGATATTTTCGGCCTGGATTCACTGATTTTCTGGGCGCTGATCATCACCGTCACCCTGAAATACGTCACCTTCGTGATGCGCGCCGATAATGATGGGGAAGGGGGCATTCTCGCGCTCATGGCGCTCGCCCAGCGCGTCGTCCGCTCAAACCGCACCCGTGCCGCGCTGATGCTGATCGGCATCATCGGTGCCGGCCTGTTTCTGGGCGATGGCGTGATCACCCCGGCGATTTCCGTGCTCTCGGCGGTCGAAGGACTGAGCGTCGCCTCGCCCAGCTTCAACCGCTTCGTGATGCCCATCGCCATCGGCGTGATTGTCGGGCTGTTCATGGTGCAACGGCGCGGCACCGCCGCCGTCGGTCGCTTTTTCGGCCCGGTCATGGTGCTCTGGTTTCTCACCATCGGCGCACTCGGCCTGCATGAAATTTTGCTCCACCCGATCATTCTGCGCGCGCTGATCCCCACTTACGGCCTGCGTTTCATCCTGCGGCATGATTTTCTGGCCTTCACCGCCCTCGGCGCGGTGGTGCTCTCGGTCACCGGCGCGGAAGCGCTCTATGCCGATATGAGCCATTTCGGTCGCCGCCCGATCCGCCTGACCTGGCTGTTTTTCGTGCTGCCGATGCTGATGCTGAATTATCTCGGTCAAGGCGCTTTGGTGATCATCGATCATAAAGCCGCCGACAACCCGTTCTATCTGCTCGCCCCGCATCAATGGCTGATCCCGCTGGTGATCCTCGCCACCATCGCCACCATCATCGCCAGCCAATCCGTCATCTCCGGCGCCTTCACCCTGGGCCGCCAATGCGTCCAGCTCGGCCTGCTGCCGCGCATGGAAGTGCGCCACACCAACCAGACCGAAGAAGGCCAGATTTTCGTCCCGCAAATCAATGCCGCCCTCGCCACCGGCGTGGTGGTGCTGGTGCTCGGTTTCGGCTCCTCCAACGCCCTCGCCTCGGCCTATGGCATCGCCGTCACCGGCACCTTCCTCTGCACCAACATCCTCGCCGCGATCGTCTATTACCGGCTCTATAATTGGCCGCTCTGGCGCACCATCGCGGTCTGGGGCGCTTTCATGCTGATCGACATTGCCTTCTTCAGCGCCAATACCCTGAAAATCGTCGAAGGCGGCTGGGTGCCGCTCGCCATCGGCCTCTCTATCGTGCTGCTGATGACCACCTGGCGGCGCGGTCGCAGTCTGCTCTTCGCCCGCTGGCAGCAAGATAGTTTGCCCCTCGCCTCATTCCTCAAGCGCCTGCCGCAATCGCGCATCGTCCGCGTCCCCGGGATCGCCGTGTTTCTCACCGGCAACCCCGAATATACCCCGGCCTCGCTGCTGCATAACCTCAAACATAACAAAGTCCTGCACGAGACAGTGTTTTTCGTGACCGTGCGCAACCTCGATATCCCCATCACCCCGCTCGATGATCGCGTGCGCGCCGAAGAGCTGGTGCCGGGCATCTACCGGGTGATCGTCTCCTATGGCTTCATGGAATCCCCCAATATTCCCCGCACGCTGGACCTCTTGCGCGAGCAGAACATCCCGTTCAACGCCATGCAAACCAGCTATTTCCTGGGCCGTGAAACCGTGGTCCCAGCCACCGTGCCCAAGCTCGGCTTCATTCGCCGCGCTTTGTTTCTGTTCATGCTGCGCAACGCCACCTCCGCCATCGAATTCTTCCAAATCCCCTCGGATCGCGTGGTGGAACTCGGCGTGCGCATCGCCATCTAACCGCCATGCCGCTGATCGAGCGCGTCACCGGCCCCGACGGGGCCACCCTGCATCTCGTCCCGCTCGCCCCCGAGCGCCTGCCCAAAGTCGCCGGGCGCGATCTTGAGCGCGCTTGGCACGAAGCCCACCGCCACGCCCACCACGCCGCCAAACAGCAAAAATCCGCCCCCCGCCGCGCCTTTCGGTTTGCCACCGGCGCCGCCATCACCCTCACCGATGACGATGCCCGGCTCTGGGCCAGCGCCATCGATCAATCATCCGATCTCTCCACCGCGCACGGAATCTCGGTCTGCCTGCGGCTGCTTGGTCTGATCGCCCTGATCGCCGCCGCCGAATGGTGCAGCCCGCATGTGCAATTTCGCGGCGATGGCTGCCCGGTCGATGCGCGCTTGCTCAAAGCCGCCGCCCTCGCCACACTCAATCCCGATGGCGCGCTCGACCCGATTGCCGTGCAAAATCTACTCTTGCGCCACCCGCTCTCACCATCCTGAACCCGGAGTCCCCCATGCCCCGCCTCTCGCTCCTGCTGCTCGGCCTGATCGCCCCACTCGCCGCCTGCAGTTTCAACGCCCCGCCACCCTCCGCCAGCCAGCAGGCCGACCAAGCCGTCTGCACCCAACAAGCCAACGCGATCTACGCGGCCCGCCACTTCGCCCATCTCTCCCGGCCCGATCAATTCGCCACGCCGCTCTCCGGCCTGCCGGACCCACAATATATCAGCAACCATCTCGCCGAACTGCACGCGCGCGATGACCGGATCAAAAACTGCCTGCAACTCGCCAACCCCGCCTATGTCGGCGCCGGCGCGTCGCTGCCCACCCCCCGCATCATCGGCCCCGGCTCGTAACGCCCGTTGCAACCCATCGGCACCTCTAGCCTGGACCAAATGCAGCCAGAATCCCTGCTGCACCCCACCCGCATCCTGCTGTCCGGCGCCACCACCAAACACGGCATTTCGCTCCGCCACAGCCTCGCCGCGGGCGCGTTCACCGGCACTCTCACCGAAACCGTCACCGATCAACTCGACCTCGCTTTAATCGCCGATCACGCGGATGACGTCCCCAAGGCCCTGGCCCGCCTCACCGGCAAACTCAACGGCCCCGCCATCATCTACGCCGATATCGACACCGAAACCCTGCGCGCCGCCGCCCGCGCCGCCCATATCCGCGTCATCGGCGGCCGCTCCTTCGGCATCGCCAACCCAGCCATCGGCCTGAACGCCCTACTCGCGCCGCGCCCCGCACCACCCGGTCGCGTCGCGCTGCTCAGCCAATCCGCCGCCATCGCCCGCGCCGTCATCGATTGGGCCGAGCCCAACGGCGTCGGCTTCTCCCACATCGTCGGCATCGGCAGCAACGCCGATATCGGCTTTGGCCGCCTGCTCGATAATCTCGCCCGTGATCCCGGCACCGGCCTGATCCTGCTCGACATCGCCCAACTGCGCGATCCGCGTTTATTTCTCTCCGCCGCCCGCGCCGCCGCCCGTCTGCGCCCGATCATCGCCCTCGCCCCCGGTGCGCGCCTCGCCGATCCCAGCGCGCTCGGCCTGCGCGCCTACGAAGCCGCCCTCTCGCGCGCCGGCATCCTGCTCACCACCCGGTTCGATGCCTTCCTCGCCACCGCCGAAACCCTGATCCGCGCGCGCCCCGCCCAAGGCAGCTCGCTCTCCATCCTCGGCAACGGCCTCGGCGTCGCCCGCCTCGCCGCCGATGCCGCCCTCGCCGCCGGCCTCACCCTCACCACCCTCACCGATGAAACCCGCCGCGTGCTCAGCCTCGGCCTCGCCCAAGCGCCCGATGCCTCCGGCCCCATCGCCGTGCTCGATGTCGCCGGCACCAAACTCGCCGATCTCGCCGCCCTGCTCGCCGGCGCCCCCGAAGTCGGCGGCATCCTCGTCGTCCACGCCCCCTCCCATAACCAGGATGATGACGCGGCGATCGACGCCCTCATCGCCTGCGCGCGCTCCATCACCAAACCACTCCTCGTCGCCGTCCTCGGCGAATCCACCGGCGGCCCGCTCCGCCATCGCCTCAGCGCCGCCGGCCTCGCCGCCTTCGCCACCCCCGAAGACGCCGTGAGTGGCTTTGCCGACCTGCTCCGCCATCGCGACGCCCGCGCCACCGCCCGCGAACTCCCGCCCTCCACCATCGTCGAAATCACCCCGGACGCCACCACCATCCGCGCTTTGTTCGCCGATGTCACCCGCGCCCACCAAACCTGGCTCGGCCAAAGCCAAGCCTTTTCCCTCCTCGCCGCCTACGGCATCGCCGCACCGCCCTACCGCATCGCGACCGACCCCGATGGCGTCGCCGCCGCCGCCGCCGAACTCGGCTTCCCCGTCGTCGTCAAACTCTCCCACCCCGATTTCGCCCATCACCGCCCGCACGGCTCCGTCGCGCTCGACCTGCCCGACCAAGCCTCCGCCCACGCCGCCGCCACCGTCATCACCACCCGCCTGCAGCAACGCGGCGCTTGGCCGGACGGCGCCCTATTCGTCGTCCAATCCCAAATCCAACCCGCCCGCGAACTCTCGATCCGCGTCAAATCCCACCCCATCTTCGGCCCCATCATCAGCCTCGGCCCCGGCGGACGCGACCCCACCGAACGCAGCGACAACGCCGTCGAACTCCTGCCCCTCAACCTCGCCCTCGCCCAAGCCCTCATCACCCGCGCCGGCGGCGATAATCTGCTCCGCCTGCGCCGCGGCCTCGCCCTCGCCAACCGCGACGCCCTCGCCACCACCCTGGTCCGCACCAGCCAACTCATCATCGACTGGCCAAACATCGCCTCCATCGAGATCGACCCACTCTTCGCCACCCCCATTGGCATCGCCGCCGCCAGTGCGCGCATCCATCTGCGCCCCGAAGGCGAACCCGCCATCCCCCTCGCCATCCGCCCCTATCCCGCCCACCGCGTCGAATTCCTCACCCTCCATAACCGCCCCTTCATCATCCGCCCGATCCGCCCCGAAGACGCCGCCGCCCACGCGGACCTCTTCGCCCGCATCCCCGCCGAAGACATCCGTCGCCGCTTTTTCTCCGCCATGCGCAGCCTCACCCCCGAACAAATCATCCGCATGACCGAGATCGACTACACCCGCGAACTCGCCCTCATCGCCACCGACCCCCCAACCCCCGACGCGCCCCATCCCCCAACCCACGCCGTCGCCCGCCTCGTCGGCTCCGACACCGATGGCGCCCAAGCCGAATTCGCCATCCTCGTCGAACCCGCCGCCAAACATCTCGGCCTCGGCGAAGCCCTGATGCACCGCCTGATCGACTGGGCACGCACCGAAGGCGTGCAAACCATCATCGGCGAGGTCCTCGCCGAAAACACGCCCATGCTCGCCTTCGTCCAACATCTCGGCTTTTCGCTCCACCACAGCCAAGATGACGCCGACATCATCGAAGCCCGCCTCAACCTCGCCTAATCTTTCCCACCCCCCCAAATGCGCCTGCCCAAAACCCTTCCCAAACCCGACTATGTGCTGATGTTCATGACCCTGCTCTGGGGCGGCACCTTCATCATCACCCGCAACGCCCTCACTCTGATCAACCCGCTCTTCTTCATCGCCGCCCGCTTCGGCGTCGCCGCCTTCCTGCTCGCAACCCTCCTTCGCCCCAACCTATTTTCGCTCCGCAAACGCGACATCGCCGCCGGCCTCATCATCGGCCTCACCCTGTTCTTCGGCTACGGCCTCCAAGCCATCGGCCTGCGCACCGTCGCCAGCGCCCAATCCTCCTTCCTCACCGCCCTCTACGTGCCGATGGTCCCCCTGATCGAATTCCTCGCCTTCCGCCGCCGCCCCCAGCCCGTCGCCGCCCTCGGCATCGCCACCGCCTTCCTCGGCCTAATCCTGGTCTCCGGCCAAAATCTCCACCATCTCACGATCAATATCGGCGAAATCCTCACCCTCGGCGGCGCACTCGCCGCCGCCATCGAAATCGTCCTCATCAGCCGCCTCGCCAAAGGCACCGACCCGCGCCGCATGGCCCTCGTCGAACTCATCACCGTCTCGCTCCTCGCCTTCACCACCGGCTTATTGCTCCGTCTCCCCCACCCGCCATCCCAACTCCCCACCATCACCCCAACCGGCCTCGCCCTCAGCATCCTGGTCATGGGCATGGCCACCGCTTTCATCATGGTCGCCCAAAACTGGGCGCAAAGCTTCGTCTCCGCCAACCGCGCCACCATCATCTACACCATGGAACCCGTCTGGGCCGCCCTCATCGGCGCCACCTTCGGCGAAACCTTCCGCGCCCTCCAAATCCTCGGCGCTGCCCTCATCATCGCCAGCGTCATCCTCAGCCAATGGCGTTCCGCGCCCCCTTGAGCACCCCACCAATCCCGCCTAACCTCAAATCATGCCGCCCCTCCCAACCCCCACGCTCCAAACCCCCCGCCTGCGCCTGCGCCCCTTCACCCCAGCCGACATTGCGGCCATTTTTGCGCTCCAAAGCGACCCCATCGTCATGCGCTACGCCGAACGCCCACCCTGGACCGAACAAGCCCAAGCCGAGCGTTTCATCACCGTTAGCCAAGAAATGGCGCAAGAGGGCAGGGGCGCCAGACTCGCCATCGAACGCCAAACCGACGGCGCATTCCTCGGCACCTGCAACATCTTCAACTGGAACCAAACCAACCGCAACGCCAAACTCGGCTACAGCCTCACCACCACCGCCTGGGGCCAAGGCATCGCCACCGAAGCCTGCCGCGCCCTCCTCCACTGGGCTTTTCGCGCCCTCAACCTGCACCGGGTCCAATCCGAAACCCACCCCGACAACATCGCCTCAAACCGCGTGCTCGAAAAACTCGGCTTCATCCACGAAGGCACCCTCCGCGAAGATTGCATCGTCAACGACGAAATAACCGACTCCAAAATCTACGGCCTTCTTCGCCGCGACTGGACGGGATGAATGAGGTGGGTCGATGACTATGCACGAAGGGGGCAAACGTTCACGTTCCGCACACAATTCCAGCATTCGACCGACGGCTATGCGCTCGTGGCGGACGTTAACACTCATTTTGCGATTGCTTGGAAGCGGGCAGTAGGGCGGGATACTCTTCCGCACCCCACTATTCCGGTGTCATACTGGCGACGGTACATGAATTGGTGGATGAATGCCCAGATTACCGGCAAAATCGCGTCGAAGGGGGAACGTATTTCTTTACTGTCGCCGTGGCGAGTCGGCGCAGCGTAAAAGAAATTGCCGCCCTACGCGCTAATACTCCCGAACACAATATGATTTATTTGAGCGCGTCAATAAGCCTTTCAACAAGATTTGGAATGCTGTTCCCGTAGTGCCATGCTTCTAGCCCAGCGCAGATAAGGTAAGGAAGTTTCTTCCCGATCGCCTTGCCTCCTTCCTCTACCATACCGCTTATGAAGACATTTGTTTGATTCAGTGCCCATGAACCAAGCTTTGTGGTGATTTGCAATATGCCATGCCAAGCGTCGTCGAGTACCGAATAGTCGGAGCCAGACAAAACCGCCAGCCGCATCCCTTCGATGGCCCGGAGCGTGCTCGCTTGCTCGTCCCTCGTTATGGGCAGTTCGTCATCGGGCGGCTGATTATGGCCAATGCCACCGTATTGGGGCGAGAATTTCTCGATATCTGCTCTGAGTAAGTCTAACGTAGCGACCAAAGCAGACTGCGCGTCAGCGAACGTCGATGAAACTTGCGAAGCTCCTGCTCTCCTTTCCCATAAGCCTTCGAATAGAGCGGCAACTTCATCAATCAAATTTGCTGCGACGGTCGTGCCGAAAAGACTTACCAGCAGCTCTGAAGCCCGGCCGCCATTGAAAAAGGAGCCTTGGTTAAATCCCACGATAAGAGGGTCTTCCTTAGAAGTAACCTTAACCTCCGTGCTACTTTCCTGTGGGGCGCCTGACGATGCGGGGCCGCTAAATCCGAAGTAGGCGCCGGTCGCAGGTGCATGTGTCGCTAGAAACCAAGCCACCATGGTTTCCTTCTGCACAGCATCCGAGTAGCTTCGAATGTCGGTGAGGCGAATCCCATTTGGAAAGCGAGGGGTCAAAATAAGCGCCGCATCGGCGGTGGTCCCGAGGGGTGGGGTGCCCCCAATTGGTGAGTTTCCAATTGGCCCAGAGCCTATTGGCATAAGAATATTCCTATCATTGCTTCTGGTCTCACAGACTTCGTTGTACGTAAGGCACCATGCCATCAACAAACTTGCCATCCAAGGCCCGCTCTTGGAAATGTGGCCAAATATTTTTAATGACCAAATTTGGTCGGAAGCTATCAGATGATGATTTCACACGCGAACTTCAGCTTTTTGCTCCGACCTACTCAAGACCTTCCGGTCCGCTTCCGGCCAAAACGCGTCAATTCATCCCCACTCAAATCACCCCCGCCAGGAGCAAAACCTCCAACACCTTAATCAACACCCCTGGCACAATCCGCCCCATAGTCCGCCATAAAACCCGCATGCAAAAACAGCGATCAAAGCGATTGGCCAGTCTCAGCTTCCCAATCTTCGCGAAAATCCCACGGCGTATCTTTTCTATACAACTTCCAGAATAAATCTTGAATACCATCTCGAATTGACGGATGTTCAACCCTTTGACTGACATTGCCTCGCTCAATGAACAAAACAACCCAGCTTCCAGCCTTCATTTTCAATAGACACAGCTTGTCATATTGCGTCTTCTCCTGCCCTTCCTGTCCAATAAAGTAGGCATTCTCAGAAACCCCACGACGCGCCCGGGCATACCGGAGTAACGAAAGAACTCTCGCGTCGCGATCAGAATCAACTGACATCAATTGTCCACCTTCAAATTGATGGTATCTGCTCACTAAAACGATTCGCAAAGGCTCTGTGCCGAGCAACCTTAATTGCAAAAAATCGAGCTTATACCGTAAGCAGATAAAGTTTGTGGGCTGCCTTGCTTGTGCTGGCGGGGTCTACGACATCCAGGCCGATGATGTCTCGGGCCAAATGGACGAGTTCCTCATGGATCGCTGCTTCAGTCGGCCTTGCAGCCAGCAGGCGGCAGATCGGCATAACATAGGCATCATATTCATCACGAGCATTTGAAAACGAACTGACGCCAATGGGGTCCCAGTCATTCCATAGGATATCGCTTACGGCTTCTCCGAATAGTGAAATTGCTTCGTTGTCGTTTGTCATGGCGATCCTGGTATAACGGTTACAACGCGGCCCGATTTAATATTCGTTATCACACGAAGATTATTAGTTTGATCGAAATAACCATAGGTCCCTTTGGCTTCATTTACATTAAAAAGATTACCAGGTTTTATGGCATTTTCAACAGCCGAAGGCGGGATACCTCGATTTTGCATCTGGTCCAGCGCGTGTCCTGAGAACTCACGACCATTTATCGTCGCAGGCGTATTTCTTGATGGCTGATACTTCGGGTTTTCCAACTGGTTGCCGCGTCGTCCGGAAAGACCGGTTTCACCGTTGCTTCGGGAAATTGGCTGCGGTTCACCCTCTGACTTTGTCGCGCCCCCCGTATTGCCCTCACCCTGACGCGTGCGAGCAATGATTTTATACAGCAACACCGTAACGCCAAGCGCCAGAACCGCCGTTGCCGCCAGCTTGGCCGCCGTCTTAATATCGGTCCGGGACTTAGCCCGGATCGCCATAATGAACGCTTCGATAAGCTCTTTGCAGGCCACAACCCCGGCCCAGCCAAACTGATACCAGGCTAAACCCACCATCAACGTATCCACAACGGCATCCGCCCCCGGGATCGCCTGGATGCCGCCAAGCACCGCCATCGTCGCCGCCATAATGGCGAGGTTTTCAGGTGTCAGAAACGCCTCGAATTGCTCCCGCGCAGCACCCACTAAATGTTCCGGCACCGCCTTCAGCATCGCCACGATCTTATGTTCGGCAGTCCAGGTGATGACCGGCCCGTCCGCTTCGCCTGTCAGCCTCGCGCGACCATAACGGCTCATCGTCAGCGTCGGGTGACGCTCAAAGTAGAACACAGCCAACAGACCACCCACGACATCGCTATAGAGCCGGTCGATCAAAGCAGGCGTGGGTTCACTGGCGATCGCAGGAGCGAGCATACTGTAAAAATGGCGAATTTTGCCAATATCGATACCGTTCCAGCCGAATGTTGGCTGGCCGTATTTCAAGGCCCTGAGCAATTGCTCAAACTTGACCGTACCAATATGACTTTGATCGAACCCCTGATCCCTAATTTGAAAGCGGCGCGCTGCGACCGCATTCCGGGCCGGCATAACCAGAAATTCGCCTTCGCCATTCATTGAGTCCAGCAACAAGGCTGGCATCGGCGGGAAATGCGAGAGGCTCAAACCGACCGTTTTTTCCAATTTAACCACTCGAATGAAATTAATTCACAGCAAATCGCTACCACGCCGATGACATCTTCGACAAGGCGATCAGCGCTGCTTATTTCCGATCAACCACCCCCCAATCGCCCACCATCCGCGCCAACCCACCCCCTCAAATCACCCCCGCCAGGAGCAAAATCCCCAACACCCCAATCAACACCCCCGGCACAATCCGCCCCCACCGCGCACCATCGCCCCACCCGGTCAGCCGGCCCATCATCGCCCCCGCACTCGCATAGGCAACGAGCGAAAGCGCCTCAATCACCAGCATCATCGCGAGCAAAACCCCCGCCTGCGGAAACATCGGGCGGGCCAAATTCAAAAACGGCGGCAAAAACGAAATCAAAAACACCCACCCTTTCGGATTCGTCACCGCCGTGGAAAATCCTCTCCCCACCAACCCCCGGCGCGAGACCACAATCCCCCCAGCCGAACCCGCCACCGGCGGCGCGAATCCCGCCCGGATCATCGAGGCCGCGACATACAGCAAATAACCCCCGCCCACATACCGCAACAACACCAGCACCAACGGAAACGCCGTCGTCGCCGCAAAAATCGCGGCCATCGAGGCCAGCCCCACCAGCATCACCCCCGCCAGCTCGCCCACCATCAGCCACACCACCCGCCGAACGCCCAAACTCATGCCCAAGCTCAGCGCTAACATCATGCACAGCCCCGGTGAGAGCGCAATCGCCGTATAAGTCGGCACAAATAATAATAACGAAACCGGCCCCATCATCCCCTCATTTTGCTCCGCCGCCGCTATATCCCGCGCGCCACCCAGACGATAGCCCCGTTTGCGCCGCCCCGCTTGAGTCTCCGCGCCAAATTGACCGTGAACCGCTTCTTGACCCTCGGTGCCACTCAGTAGTATTATCGCGCACGAGGGAAACATGACCGCAAAAACATCGATATCGCTGACCGATGACCAGCAAGCCTATGCGCGTTCCCTGGTTGAGAGCGGGCAATTTTCCAGCCTGAGCGCCGTTCTCCAGCGCGGGCTAGAAATGCTGCGGCGTGATCGCGAAATCCAGGATGCGGAACTCCAGGCCCTCCGGTCGTTGATCGACCAGCGGCGTCGGGGCCCATTCGTTGATCTCGAAATGGGCGAGGCCGAAACCCGCGCAATGATCATGCGCAAGCGCCACACGCCAGCGTCTTAACAGTGCAACAATACAGCGTCCGCCGCGCGGCGGATGTCACCCGCGACCTTGATCTCATCGAAGACCATCTGGTTAAAACCTACCAGGAATTCGGCGAGGAATTTGCCAGTGCGGTCGCGCGCGCCGCGTCCCGGATTAACGAAGCCCTGGCCTATATGCGCACATTCGTCACCTACCCGCATCGCGGCACCATTCACACCGAAATTCGCGCGGGACTCCGCACCGTCACCAACCAGAATTTTATCTATTATTTTGAGGTCGATGATCTTTTATCCGAAGTCAGGATCATCGCCATTTTCTTCGGCTCCATCAACCATCAACAGCAAATCATCGATCGCGGGCAAAGCTAACAATGTCTCACCACCCCAACCTTCCCTAATTTGCCCCTTTCGCAGCCCCCCGCCCTTGTGCCATGATAACCAAATGGAGCAATTCGCTAACAACACCGCGCTGCCTGTAGTGGACCGCCTCGACGCGATCATGCGGCTGCTCCGCCAAATCATCGGCCACCCAGAGCACGTGAACCGCCTCAGCCTCGGCCTGAAATGGGCCATCTGGCACCGGCTGCGCTATTTCGCCCGCCGCTTTCGCGCCCTCCACACCAATCCCCCCAAACCCCGCCCACACCGCCGCACCGTCAAACCCACGCCCACCCCGGCGCAAAAACCCGAACGCCCCAAACCCGAACTAAGGGAGCGCAAAGGCTGGCTGCTCACCCTGCTGCCCTGCCATTATACCCGCTTCGCCCGCGGCCAGCTCCTCCAACTCCTCGCCGAACCCGCGATGGTGCCGCTCCTCGCCGAAAACCCGAGCCTGGGCCGCATCCTGCGCCCCATGTGCCCGATGCTGGCAATCCCGCTCCCCGATTACCTGAAATTACCCAAAAAACCCCGCAAACCGCGGCCGCCCCACCCCAAACCGGCGCAAAAACGCGTGCCAAAACCCGCACCAACCTTTTACGAATACATGCTCGCAAAATACCCGCCCCCCGGCCCCAAATTCCGCCCGCGCTTACCCGGCCATCTCTATCATGATCCCCCACCCTTTAAAAACTCGGCCTAAACCCGCCCAATACCGCCCCCAATACCACCCGGGCGCGGCAAAAATTCAGCCCAGCCCTGCCAGCGCCCCCTTGCGTCCCACCCCCATTCCTGTCAGGAGCAAATTCCCTGCCGAGCGCGTGGCATCGCGCCCGGCTATACCCGTTTCCATTGTGGAAAATGGCCCGCCACCAATTCCGGTCGGCGTGCTGGGGTTGAACAAGCCAGAGGGGGAGCAGAATGCCGTTATATGAAAGCGTGCTGATTGCGCGCAGTGAAATCACGCAACAACAGGTCGATACGATTTTCGATGCCGTCGTCGCCCAGCTAGAAAGCGATGGCGCCGAGGTCAAAAAGCGCGAATATTGGGGCCTGCGCAACCTGGCCTATCGCATCAAAAAGAACCGCAAGGGCCATTATGTGCTCCTCGGTCTCGATGCCCCGCCCGCCGCGATCAATGAAATGGAACGCCAGCTTCGCCTGAACGAAGACGTTCTGCGTTTTCTCACCGTCAAGGTCGATGAAATCGAAGAAGCCCCGTCCGCGCCCTTATCGCGCCGCGATGACCGTGAACGCAGCTTCCGTGGCCCCAAGCCCGCCGGGCGCTTTGACAGTGGCCGCCGCCGTGGCCCGGATGATCGCGAAGAATTCCGCGCGCGTGACGAGTTCCGCGCCGATCGCGATGATGATCTGATCGAGGAGGAATAAAAATGTCGGAAGCTACTGATACCAGCCCCGCCGGCCGCCGCGCCGCCGTTGGCGCGCGCCGCCCGTTCTATCGGCGCAAAAAATCCTGCCCGTTCTCCGGCCCGAACGCCCCGGCCATTGATTACAAGGACGTGCGGCTGCTGTCGCGCTTTCTCTCCGAGCGCGGCAAAATCGTGCCCAGCCGGATCACCGCCGTCTCGGCAAAAAAGCAACGCGCACTCGCCCAAGCCATCAAGCGCGCGCGGTTTCTCGGCCTGCTCCCCTATGTGGTCGATTGAGGAGAATAGATCATGGCACAAGTTGAATTGATCTTGCTCCAGCGCGTCGAGCATCTCGGCCAAATGGGCGAAGTCGTTAAAGTCCGCCCTGGCTACGCCCGCAATTTCCTGCTCCCGCAGGCCAAAGCGGTCCGCGCCACCAAGCAGAACCGCGAGCGCTTCGAGCGTGAACGGGTCCAGCTCGAAGCCCAAAACCTGAAACGCCGCGCCGAAGCTGAGCGCGTGGCCGAGCGCGTCCACGGCCTCAGCGTCATGCTGATCCGTCAGGCGAGCGAAGCTGGCTCCCTCTACGGCTCGGTCACCGCGCGTGACATCGCCATCGCCTGCGGTGAAGCCGGCCTGACCATCGATCGCGATCAAGTCAAACTCGATCAACCGATCAAAACCCTGGGCCTGTCCAAAACCCGCGTGGCGCTTCACCCAGAAGTGATCATCTCCGTCACCATCAACGTCGCCCGCACCGCCGAAGAAGCGGAAAAGCAAGCGCGTGGCGAAGCGATCACCCGTGAAGAAGACGAAGATGATGGCGAAAAGCTGATCCTCGGCGAATTCACCGCCGAAGACGACGACGCCTAATTAGCCCCAAAACCGGGCCGTCTTGCAGCCTCCTGCCTGACGGCCCGGTCGTTTTTTCCCAAAACCCCCTTTATCCGACATTGCCGCTTACCTATTTCTGTTCCGGGATGATCTTTTCGGAGAGAAATAATCATGCGCCCAATCGTCAATTGGCTGTTGCGTCGCCTGGTCCAAGACGGCGAACTCACCGTCCGCTGGCCCGATAACCAAATCACCCGCTACGGCTCAGGCGGTCCTCCGAGCGCCGCCATCCACATCACCGATGGGCAGACCGTCCGCGCCATCGCCCGCAATCCTTGGATGGGCATCGGCGAAGCCTACATGAATGGCGGCCTGACCATCCAATCCGGCAGCATCTATGATTTCCTCCGCGTGATGCTCGAAAACGTCGAATATCACCAAAACGAAATTTGGCTCCTCCGCCTACATGCCTCCCTCCTGCATCGCCTCCGCCCGCTCTTACAGCTCAACAACGCAAGCCGCGCCCGCCGCAACGTCGCCCATCATTATGATTTGAATGGTCGGCTCTACGCCCTGTTCCTCGATCGCGAGCGTCTTTATTCCTGCGCCTATTTTCCCAAGGGTGACGAAACCATCGAAGCCGCCCAACAAGCCAAAATCCGTCACATCGCGGCAAAGCTCCTGCTCGACCAACCCGGTCGCACCGTGCTCGATATCGGCTGCGGTTGGGGGGCCACCGCCATCGCGCTCGCCCGCGATTATGGTGCCAAAGTGCTTGGCATCACCCTCTCCAGCGAACAACTCACCGAAGCCCGCAACCGCGCCCAAGCCGAAGGGCTAAGCGACCGGGTCCGCTTCGAGCTGCTCGATTACCGTCTGGTCACGGAACAATTCGACCGGATCGTCTCGGTCGGCATGTTCGAGCATGTCGGCCTCCCGAATTACCAAACCTTCTTCAACACCATCCATCGCTGCCTGAAACCCGATGGTGTAGCACTCCTGCACGCCATCGGCCGGTTCGATGGTCCCGCCGCTACCAGCCCGTGGCTGACTAAATATATTTTCCCCGGCGGTTACTCGCCGGCCTTGTCCGAAGTGTTCGGCCCGCTCGAACGTTCAGGCTTGCGCAGCATGGACATCGAAATCCTGCGCCTGCACTACGCCAAAACCATCGCGCATTGGCGCCGCCGCTTCGCCGCCAACCGCGATACCATCGCCTCGATCTATGATGAGCGTTTCTGCCGGATGTTCGAGATGTATCTTGCCGGCTCCGAATTGGCATTCAGCGTGCAAGACCACATGGTCTTCCAAATCCAACTCGCCCGCCGGCAAGACGCGGTTCCCCTCACGCGCGACTACATCGCCCAAGCCGAACGCCCGATCCGCCGTCAGGCCGCCGCCGCGTATGAAGACACCCCCGCACAGCTACACACCAAGTTCCGATCACCATAAACATTGTCCACCCTTTTGACCGGCGGCCAATATTTCGCCGCCGCGACAAACGGCAACGGAAACGCCGCTTGCTCGCGGCTATAGGCATGGTGCCATTCATTCGCCATCACCTCAGCGGCCGTGTGCGGCGCATTCTTCAGCATGTTATCATCATGCGGTAACGCGCCCGCCGCAATAGCGGCAATCTCCCGGCGGATCGCAATCATCGCATCGCAAAACCGATCAATCTCCGCCTTGCTCTCACTTTCCGTCGGCTCGATCATCAACGTCCCCGGCACCGGCCATGACATGGTCGGCGCATGAAACCCGTAATCCTGCAAGCGCTTGGCAATGTCCTCGACCATCACCCCAGCCTCAGCCTGAAACCCTCGGCAATCGATGATGCATTCATGCGCCACCGTCCCTTGGGTGCCGGTATAGAGGATCGGATAATGCGGCGCTAACCGATGCGCGATGTAATTCGCGTTCAAAATCGCCACCATCGTCGCTTCCGCCAATCCGTCAGCACCCATCATCCGAATATAGGCATACGGGATCGGCAAAATCGCCGCACTGCCGAACGGCGCCGCACTCACCGGCCCAAACCCGCTCGCCGGCCCGGCATCATCACGCATCGGATGGTTCGGCAAATAGGGCACCAAATGCGCGGCCACCGCAATCGGCCCAACGCCCGGCCCTCCGCCGCCATGGGGGATGCAAAACGTCTTATGCAAATTCAAATGGCAAACATCCGCGCCAATCGCTGCCGGGCTGGTCAACCCAACCTGCGCATTCATATTGGCCCCATCCATATAAACCTGCCCGCCAGCCTCATGCACCATCGCGCAAATATCCTGCACGCTGGCCTCGAACACCCCATGGGTCGATGGGTAGGTGATCATCAGGGCTGCAATCCGCGAACGGTGCTCGGCAATTTTGGCGGCCAAATCGGCAAGATCGATATTTCCGGCCTTGTCGCAGCCAATCACCACCACCTTATACCCTGCCATCGTGGCCGAGGCTGGATTGGTCCCATGCGCCGAACTCGGGATCAGGCAAATATCCCGCGCCCCTTCGCCACGCGCTTGCTGGTAGGCGCGAATGGTCAACAACCCAGCATACTCGCCTTGGGCCCCGGAATTGGGTTGCAGTGAGACGCCAGCAAACCCGGTGATCCGCGCAAGATCGCGGCTCAAACGCTCAATCAAGGCGAGGTAGCCACGCGTTTGCGCGGCGGGCGCGAACGGATGGATATCGGCAAAGCCCCTCCAGGTCATCGGGATCATTTCTGCTGTCGCGTTCAATTTCATCGTGCAGGAGCCTAAGGGGATCATGCTCCGGTTCAGAGCGATATCTTTGTCTTCCAGATGTTTGATATAGCGCAGCAACGCATGCTCGGAGCGATGAACCTGAAAAACCGGCGCCGTCATGAAATGGCTATGGCGCACCAGCCCGTCCAAGGATACCGGCACGGCCCGCAGGGTGCCGCCCAGCACGGCCGCGAGCTGTTCGATTTCCGTGTGGGTCACTGTCTCGTCGAGCGTTATCCCCACCGCATCATCACCGACGCGCCGGAAATTGAACCCAGCCTCTAACGCTACCGCGACGATGCGGTCGGTCGCAGGTCCGGTCTCAATGGTGATTGTGTCAAAAAACACGGCGTGACGGAGCGAAAATCCTGCCGCCTGCGCTGCTCCTGCGATCAGCCGCGTGGCCAGATGCACACGCTGGGCAATTCGCGTGAGCCCTTCTGGCCCATGCCAAACGCCGTAAAATCCAGCGACCACGGCAAGCAAGACCTGGGCCGTGCAAATATTCGAGGTCGCTTTTTCCCGCCTGATATGCTGTTCGCGGGTCTGCAAGGCGAGCCGCATCGCCGGTGCGCCGGCGGCATCGACAGAAACGCCAACCAACCGTCCGGGCATGTGCCGTTTGAGTGATTCACGGGTGGCAAAAAACGCAGCATGCGGCCCGCCAAAGCCCATCGGCACGCCGAAACGCTGACTTGAGCCGACCACGATATCCGCCCCCATTTCACCGGGCGGGGTGAGCAGTGCCAGCGATAGCGGGTCAGCCGCGACGATTGCTAACGCGCCAATTTGGTGTGCGGCGGCAATTTCCTCGGTCAAATCGCGCACGGCGCCCGTACTACCGGGATATTGCAGCACCAGGGCGAATGGTTTGGCGCGGGCAATATCCGCTGCGTTGCCGGGCTTGATATCCACTAACGTCCAGCCCAGTGGTGCGGCGCGGGTTGCAATCACCGCGCGGGTTTGCGGATGCAAATCGGCGGCGACGGCAATGACGCTTGATCCGGCGCGATGCACGGCATGCGCTAACGCAACCCCTTCGGCGGCGGCGGTCGCTTCATCGAGCAGCGAGGCATTGGCGATTGCCATGCCGGTGAGTTCGGCCATCATGGTCTGGAAATTCAACAAGGCTTCCAGTCGTCCTTGCGCAATTTCGGCCTGGTAGGGGGTATAGGCGGTATACCATCCTGGATTTTCCAGAACATTTCGCAAAATGACCAGCGGTGTCACCGTGCCATGATAACCAAGCCCGATCAGGCTGCGCTTGACTTGGTTCGGCGCGGTGAATTGGCGCATATCATCCAAAATCTCGCCTTCGGTCAGCGGTGCGGGCAAATCCAGTGATTGCAGATTGCGAATCGCTGCTGGGACGGTGCGGGCAATTAGCGATTCTAACGAGGAATCGCCCAATTCGCGCAGCATAGCCTGCTGTTCGGCTGCATTGGGGCCGATATGGCGCAAGGCGAAACGATCTTCGGCCAGCAGCGCGTCAAAACCGGCCAGCGTTTCGTGGGTTTGGGCACCGGTGCTCATAGGGACTTCACCAAATCAGCGTAGGCAGCCGCATCCATCAGCGTGGCGAAGGCGGCGGGGTCATCGAGGCGTAGCTTGAAAAACCAGGCTTTGCCTTCGGGGTCGTTATTGACCAAGGCCGGATCATCGGTGAGGGCGGGATTGGTTTCACTGACAACGCCCGCTAACGGCGCGTAGATATCGGATGCGGCTTTGACGCTCTCGACCACTGCGCAGGCTTCGGCGGCGGCGACTTTGCGGCCGGGTTCGGGCAGTTCGACGAACACCACGTCGCCCAGCGCCGATTGGGCGTGATCGGTGATGCCAATAATCGCTTCCGCGCCATCGAGGCGAACCCATTCATGATCTTGGGTAAAACGTGTTTCGGTCATGCTCAAAAGCCTTTCAACGATGATAGCGGTGAGGAACGAAGGGCAGGGGGGTTACATGCAGCCGGACCAACCGGCCACGCAGATCGGCGAAAATTTCGGTGCCGTCCTCGGCATGATCGGTGCGGACATAGGCGAGGGCGATGGGTTCTTGCAGGCTTGGCGCAAAGCCACCTGAGGTGACGTGCCCGAGCGGTGCGCCATGGCTATTCTGCAAGGCGGCGCCGGCGCGCACTGGCGCACGCCCCTCGGCGCGCAAGCCAACGAGGCGGCGGGCGGGGCCATGATCATGCATCGCGCGCATCGCAGCGCCCCCCAGAAAATCCCAATTTTCTCGCCGCCGCTTGCCAATGGCGAAGCCCAACCCGGCCTCGATCGGCGAGGTGGTTTCATCGATGTCCTGACCATAGAGCGGCAAGCCGGCTTCCAGGCGCAACGAATCGCGCGCCCCGAGGCCGGCCCATTGCACACGGGGATCGGCGCGGAGCTGCGTTACCAGCGCCTCGGCGGCGTGGGCGGGCACGCCGATTTCAAATCCGTCTTCGCCGGTATAGCCAGAGCGGGTGATGGTGGTGCGGGCGCCGTGCCAATCGAGCGTGATCGCATCCATAAACCGCATGGAGCGGGTGGCTGGCATGATGGCGGCGAGACAATCTGCGGCTGATGGCCCTTGGAGGGCGACCAAAGCGCGATCAAACTGGGTCTCCAACGTCACGCCGGGCGGCAGGACGGCGCGAATATGCGCGGTATCGATATGTTTGCGCCCGGCATTAAAGACCAGCAGCAGGCCGGTGCCGAGATTGGCGATCATCAAATCATCGACAATGCCGCCCGAGCCGTTGGTTAATAGACTGTAGCGCTGGCGTCCGGGTTTCAGGCCAACAATGTCGCCGGTGACCACCGGCTCCAGCGCGGTCGCTTGATTGGGGCCGGTGAGCATGGCTTGGCCCATATGCGAGACATCGAACAAGGACGCTTGGGCGCGGCAATGCAAATGCTCGGCGAGAATACCCTGATATTGCAGGGGCATGGCATAGCCAGCGAAATCAACCATGCGCGCCCCTGCTTGTCGGTGCAGCGCATCGAGGGGCGTGGTCAATAGGTCAGAATCGGACATAGATCTCTCCACGCGGTCAGCGAACGGGTGCAGAACCGTTCCATCTGACCCCCCTCTGTCGCGGAACCTGAGAGATTGGGCCGAACGATGTTCAGACCTTACCCCGTGGGTGCGGCGCGGACGCCGGCTTTCCAGAGATTCACAGCCTGCGCGGTCCTTTTGCCTGAGCGTTTCCGGGGGCCGGTTGCGCCTTCGGCGGCGGCGCTGCGGGATCGCTCCCGATCAGGCCGCACTCTCCCGCGAAGGAGACTGAATTTCCACACCTTGGGCTAGTCGTGGGCGAAAATCAAGGCTGGTGCGTTGGCCCTTTGGGGCTTTCGACTAAACATGCAGATTTAACACCGAGCCGCGCGGCAGATGCGCTTGAAACGGCCTAGCTGGACTCGTCACGGGCGCGACTGGGCGCGGCGGCTGGTTCGCGAGGCGCACAACCGCGGGTTCGGGTGATGGTGGCGCTGTTGGCGGCGTGGACGGTTGGGGCTTGGCGGATGGCCGCATGCTGAGGGGTGGCGCGTCATCGGCGCCGGTGCGGACCGGGGAGGAGAAGGCGGCGAGGGATGCGGTTGCGATCATGAGGATCAGTATGAGAGCCATTCCTCAAGATAAAGTTAATTTTCGCGCCCTCGCCAGCCACCAAAACGTGCATTTTTGGATAAATCGTTAAAATCAGGGGTAAAGTCGGGTCGCGTCCCAGCTTGCAGCGCTGCGGGTGAAGGTCACGCGGTCATGCAACCGAAAATCCCGATCTTCCCAGAACTCGATGGCCTCGGGGCGGACCCGCCAGCCTGACCAATGCGGCGGGCGCGGGACATCGTGATTCGCATAGCGGGCGATCTCGGTTTCCAGACGCTGTTCCAGCAAGCGGCGGTCAGGCAAGGGGCGTGATTGATCGGACGCCCAGGCGCCGATGCGTGAGAGGCGTGGGCGGGTTTCGAAATATTCATCGGCCTCGGCGGCGGTTACCGGCGCGGCGACGCCTTCGATTCGCACTTGGCGCTTGCGGGTTTTCCAGTGAAACAACAGAGCGACGTGCGGATTGGTGGCGATTTCAACCGATTTGCGGCTCTCGAAATTGGTATAAAACACAAACCCATCACGATCCCATGATTTCAACAGCACGATGCGCGCCGAGGGCCGGCCATCTAGGGTGGTGGTGGCTACGGTCATGGCATTTGGATCGTTCAATTCCGAGGCGTTGGCGGCCTCGATCCAGGTGCCGAACAGGGTGAACGGGTCGCTCGCTAAATCGATCATGGCAGGGTTCTCCAAACTTGCTGGCACTTGATATGGGATGCTGGCTTGTGCCACCACCCTCAGGCACTCATTTTATCGAGGCCAGATTGGAGAGCGATATGCACGAACCGGGTCCAACATTGCCCCTCACCGGCACGTTGATGCAAGGCAAGCGCGGTGTGATCATGGGGGTCGCGAATAACCGCTCGATCGCCTGGGCGATTGCGCAGGCGGTGGCGGCGCAGGGCGGTGAGCTCGCCTTTACCTATCAGGGCGAGACGTTGGAAAAGCGGATTCGTCCGCTGGCGGAATCGATTGGCGCTGATTTGCTGATCCCGTGCGATGTGAGCGAGGATGCGGCCCTGGATGCGGCGTTCGACAGCGTGGCGGCGCGCTGGCCAAAGATTGATTTTCTGGTGCATGCGATTGGGTTCGCGGATAAGCAATATTTGCGCGGCCGCTATGCCGACACGCCACGGCAGGCGTTTTTGCAGGCGATGGATATTTCCTGCTTTTCCTTCACGGCGGCGGCGCAGCGCGCCAGTGCGCTGATGAGCGAAGGCGGATCGATGGTCACGCTCACCTATTTAGGGGCTGAGCGGGTGACGCCGCATTACAATGTCATGGGGGTCGCGAAGGCGGCGCTGGAATCCTCGGTGCGCTATCTTGCTGCGGATTTTGGCGCGAACGCGATCAGGGTGAATGGCATCAGCGCCGGCCCGATCAAGACGTTGGCGGCTTCGGGCATTGGTGATTTTAGCTATATTCTGAAATGGAACCAGTATAATGCGCCGCTGGAGCGGAATGTGGGGCTGGAAGAGGTTGGTGCGTCCGGGCTTTATTTGCTCTCGGATTTATCGCGCGGCGTGACCGGCGAGATCCATCATGTTGATTGCGGGTTTCATATTGTCGGGATGAAAAATCCCAACGCGCCAGATATCGATGCGAGCAATCGCGGCTCGGAGTGAGGCCGCGCGATGCTGTGATTGACGGGGTTGTGCGTAAACTGATTCAGAGCGGCTTGTTGGCGCGATCAATCAGGCGCGAGAGCAAGCCTTTTTTCTTGGGTTTTGGCGGCGGGGCGCTTTTTTGTGCGGCTTTGGCTTCTTGCGCGGCTTTGGATTTCAGCCATTCATCCAAGGACATATTGGCTTTGGCTGCGCGTTTGCGTTCATAATCCAACTGGGCATCGGTCATTTTGCGATTCATCAGCCGCATCTGCCAGAGGTGGCGCGCCGCATCAAGCCCATCAGGGCGCGTGATCCTGTGACGAGACGGCGCCGACGCGCTTGAGAATGCCGCGCTCGAACGCGCCAAGGGCGGCGTAAATCGCGATGCCGGCGAGGGCGAGCAGCGTGAGGGCCGCGAACATGCGCGGAATTTCGAGCCGGTAGCCCGCTTCGAGAATGCGCCCAGCGAGGCCCGAGGCGAAGCCGCCTGAACTTGCAACGAATTCGGCGACCACGGCGCCGACCAGCGCGAGCGTGCCGGCGATGCGCAGGCCTGCGAGGAAAAAAGGCAGGGCGGATGGTAGCCGGAGCAAAAACACGATTTGCCAGCGCGAGGCGCCGTTCAGGCGAAATAAATCAAGCAAGGCGGGGGGCGTTGCGGCGAGGCCGGCGGCTGTGTTGGATAAAACCGGAAAGAACCCGACAATGGTGGCGCAGACGACCAACGCGAGAAATTGTTGATGCACCCAAATGATGATCAGCGGCGCTAGCGCGACGACCGGGGTGACTTGCAACACCACGGCCCAAGGCTGGATTGCGGCCCGCGCCCATCGGCTTGCCGCCATCGCGAGGGCGAGCATCATGCCGAGCATGGCGGCGGCGAGAAGTGAGGCGGCGGCAATCGCTAAGGTTGCAACCAGGGAGATCAGCAAGGATTGCCAATCCGCGAAAAAAGCTTGGATGATCGCGATGGGACCGGGCAGCACATAGACGGGTACGTGCAAGGCGATGACGGCACCTTGCCAGATCAGCAGGCCAAACACGCCGAATAAAATGGGCGCCCAACGCTCGGTTTTCATGATGGTGGCATCATGCGCGAGACATCGGTGGTGATCGCGCCGATCAGCGCGGCCATGGCTGGGTCGGTGCGGCGGGGCCCGGCGGTTTGATCAAGGCCCGGACGAATTCTGGCGATTTGGCCGGGGCGCGGCGTCATGATCACCAGGTGCGATGCGAGGAAGGCGGCCTCGTAGATTGAGTGGGTCACAAAAACCACGGTCATGCCGGTTTCGCGCCAGAGGGCACGCAAATCATCTTGCAGGCGGTGGCGGGTGAATTCATCGAGGGCGGCAAATGGCTCGTCCATCAGCAGTAAGCGTGGTCGTGCGATCATGGCACGCGCGATTGAGACGCGCATGCGCATACCGCCGGAGAGCTCGGCAGGTTTGGCCCGCTCAAAGCCAGCGAGGCCGAGCTTGGCCAGCAAAGACGTGATGTCCGCGCGACAATCAGACAGGGCACGACCTGCTAGGCGGAGCGGCAGAAATACATTTTCCGTGGCATCGGCCCAGGGCAACAAGGTCGCGTCCTGAAACACGAAGCCAATTTCTCCGGGACCGGGCTTGGCGCCTTCATCCCAGAGGATGCGGCCAGTATCGGGCTGATCAAGCCCCGCGAGCAGGCGCAGCAAGGTCGATTTGCCGCAGCCCGAGGGGCCGAGCAGCACCACGAAGGCACCATCAGCGATGGTGAGGTCAACGCCGTCAAGCGCCACCGTGCCATCCGTGAAGCGCCGCGAGACACCTTGAGCCGACAACATTAATTTTGCCGGATCAAGGTTTGCCGGGCGTGACAAATTGAGTGGTGAAGGCGGCACGCCAATCAAATCCTTTCGGATAGAGCCCCGATTTTTGCATTTGGTCGTAGAAAGACTGCCAACGCGCGGGCGACATGGCGCCGATACCTTGGGTGAGCGCATCGCCTGATTGGACGATGCCTTGGGTTTTTAAGGTATCATAGCCGAATTTTAGCAGCGCCATCGACATATCGGGGTTGGCTTGGCGAATGGCGGCGAAGGCCGGCGCGGGGTTGCCGTTCAAGTAGGATTTCCAGCCTTCTTGCGAGGCTTCGATGAAGCGGCGAACGAGATCGGGATGCTTCTGCACCAGTTGATCCGAGGTGGTGATCAGTTGGGCATAGCCATCAAAACCAGCCTTTGACAGGCTGAGCACCACGGGAAAATGCCCGGTTTTCTGCTTGACCAGAAACGGCTCAGAGGTGGCGTAGCCTTGGACTGCGAGTTTTTTATTGACGAAAAACGGGGCCAAATTGAAATCATACGGGCGGATTTGGCTGTCCGAATAATGGTATTTATGTTTCAGAAACAGCCACCAGCTCGCTCTGGTATCGGCTGAAATGGCGATGGGGCGGCCTCGCAGGCTGGCAAAACTGGTCTCACCGGTGCTGCGATGGGCGAGCAGAATATCCGGGTCTTTTTGGAAGATCGCGGCGACGGCGACGAACGGGATATGTTCGTGGACGAAATTGAATGCGAGGAAGCCGTTGGAGGTAATGTCGAAATCGAGGCGTCCGGCGAGCAGGAGTTGGGCGTTATTGACCTCTGGCCCGCCTTGGCGGATCGTGACGTCAAGCCCGTATTTTCGATAAATGCCGGTGGCGACGGCCTGATAATAGCCGCCATATTCGGCCTCGGCCCGCCAATCCAGCCCGAAGGTTACTTTTTGCAGTTTTGCTCCGGCCAGCGCCGCAACGGGTGCTGACAGGCTCAGCATTGCCGCTAGCAGCACGATGATTTTGCGCCAAACGCTCATTCTCAACCCCCAATGCAGCCGCCCTTGATTCCCAATGATATTGGCCGACATCACAGTCTCGCTATAGCGCGGAATTGTCAAAAATCAGTTAAGAAATCGACGATAGGAGTGGATAATATGGAACCGCGCATCAAGGCCGGGCTTTGGGTGCAGATGGCGCTGCGGCTTGGCACGGCGGACAACAAGCCGGGGATGGTGTTGCATAAGGGCGATGCGGATGCCGGCGGGGTGTTGGTGCTGCTGCACAGCCGTGTTGGCATTGCGATTCTCAGCCAGACGCGTGACGGGCAGGGTAACCCGGCTTGGCTGCGCACCAGCCCCGAGCCGCTCGATCAGCAAAGTGCTGATGCGTATGTCGAGAGGCGGCGCCGACAAGACCCGGATTTATGGGTGATTGAGTTTGATGCGGCAGACGGGCTGCCGCCGTTCGAGGGGAAGATACTCTGAAGGCGCAAAAACCGGCGGGCTGCAGCGCAACCCGCCGGGCGTTTCATTATTCCGCAGCGACGGTGGCGCCAGCCGGTTCGGCTTGGGCGGTGCGGCCAAACGAGAGATACAATCCAGCGGCGGTAATCACCACGGCGCCGAAAATATTACCCAGCGTGACCGGGATCTCGTTCCACATCCACCATTGGGCGACGGTCACTTTCGCGCCGAGCATGATGCCGCAGGGAATGACGAACATGTTGACAATACAGTGCTCGAACCCTTGAGCGACGAAGGCCATGATCGGCATATACATGGCAAAAATTTTGCCAATGGTGGAGCGTGACACTAGGCCCATGACGGCACCGAGGCTCACCATCCAGTTGCACAGGATGCCTTTGGCAAAGGCGGTGGCCCAGCCGGCGCCGCCTGCTTTGATATAGGCCAAGGTTTTCAACCCGGTGATTGCAATGATTTTCGTGCCGATGGCGTCCGGCGCGTCGGTAAAGAACTTGGTGTCAATGGCGGCAAAGATGGCGGCGTAGATCAAGCTGCCGATCAGATTGCCGATATAGACGGTGACCAAGGATGAAACCATTTTATTGACCGGCACTTTGCCAGCCATGGTTGCATAGGGGATCAAGGCGACGTTGCCGGTGAACAGCTCAAGGCCGAGCAACACGATCAGGATGAAGCCGACCGGGAAGAACAGCGCGCCGATCACCAAATTGCCCGAAGCGACAAAGGCCGAGACAAATAAGGTTGTGGTGAAACCAAGAAACATGCCCGACAAGATGCCGGTGATCAGAATGGTTTTGGCGGGTAAATTCGCTTTACGCGTGCCGGTTTCGATCATTGCGGCGGCGAGTGCCGAAGGCTTTAACCAGTCCATGAAGTTCTCCTTTGTTGATGTTGTGTACTGACGTTGATCTCCGGTTCATACCGGTTTCGCTGGACCAATCCAGCATTTTTTCGCTCTGCTTAATGAGTCCCCCCTTTTAAAAGCCTCAGACTATTGCTTTGTTGATTGGCTCAACATTTTTACCGCGGCCTCAGCGCGCGGCATTAAGCCGACACCGCCATGGGCAGTAAAATCGATGATTTTGGCGCGCATCCGTGGCTCCCAAAATTTGCGCAAATGATCGGCAATCTCGGTGACCGCTTCTTGTTCGGGCCGTGAGGCGAAAAATGTCGCGATTTGATTGGCCATATAGACCAGCTTTTGGTCTTGTTGCTCATGCGACATGCGCGATTTCCTCCATCTCGATGCGCTGCGGGTGGGTGAAAATTTCAAACCCATCATCGCGTGCGACTGCGGCGAGTGTGATGCCCGCGTCATTGGCGGTGCGGATAGCGTGGGCGGTGGGCACCGACACGGCAACGATCAGCGGGGCGCCGAACAGGCCGCATTTTTGGATCAGCTCGATTGAGACGCGGCTGGTCAATAACACGGCGCCCGCCGCGCCCGAGCGGCCATCGCGCGCCAAAGCGCCAATGATTTTATCAAGCGCGTTGTGCCGACCGACATCTTCGCGCACCAACAGTTCATCACGGTCGGGCTGATAGAAAGCGGCGGCGTGGACGCCGTGAGTTTGTGCATTCAGCCTTTGCAACCGTGCCATCTGGCGCATCGCCGCCATCACGCCACGGGCCGAAAACCGCATGGCCGAGGTCACGGGCGGGATGTCACGCGTTGCCTCGGCCAGACTTTCCAACCCGCATAAGCCGCATCCCAGTGCGCCGGCCATATGGCGCCGCCGCTGTGCTAGGCGTGCCGCGACGTCATGCGCCACGCGCAAGCGGCATTCAATGCCCTGTTCAACCGTTACTAATTCGCAATCCTGAACATCGCTGGCGCGATCAATGATGCCTTCCGACAGGCTGAAACCGATGGCGAAATCAACCAAGTCGGATGGTGTCGCCATCATCACCGCGTAGCCAACGCGGTCATAGCTCAGCGCAATTGCGACCTCGTCAGGGACCGTGCGATCCATGATTGAATGACGACCGTGGCGATAGGCCTCGGCGCGCACCTGCACAGCCTGATGCGGCGCCGCTGTCATTCCGCGGCAATCTCGATCTGGCGGGTATTGCGGCCCAGAGTGGCGTAAGCGATTTGTGCATCGGTTGGGCCGTTGGACAGCGAGACTTGCACCGCCGTTACTTTATATTCGGGGCAATTGGTTGCCCAGTCAGAGTAATCGGTGGTCACAATATTGGCCATCGTCATCGGGTGATGAAATGTGGTGTAGACCACGCCCGGAGCCACACGCTCGGTGATTTTGGCGCGTAATGAGGTCTCGCCAGCGCGGCTGGCGATTTTCACCCAAGCACCATCGATCACGCCGCGCTGTTCGGCATCGAACGGATGGATTTCGAGCAAATCCTCCTGATGCCAGGCCGTGTTTTCGGTGCGCCTTGTTTGCGCGCCAACATTATACTGGCTGAGAATACGCCCGGTGGTGAGCAGAAGCGGGAAACGCGGCCCGACTTTTTCATCGGTGGGCACATATTCGGTCACAAAAAACCGGCCTTCGCCACGCACGAAATGCTCCATATGCATCACCGGCGTGCCCAGCGGGGCGGCTTCGTTGCAGGGCCACTGAACCGAGCCTTCGCGCTCCAACAAATCATAGGACACACCGGTAAAGCTTGGCGTTAGGGCGGCGATTTCATCCATGATTTCGCTTGGATGTTGATAGGACATGGGATAACCCAGCGCGTTGGCGAGTAATTGGGTGATTTGCCAATCCTCATACCCATTTTTTGGCGACATCACTTTGCGCACACGCTGGATGCGACGCTCAGCGTTGGTGAAGGTGCCGTTCTTTTCGAGGAAGGTGGAGCCAGGCAAGAACACATGGGCAAATTGTGCTGTTTCGTTCAGGAACAAATCCTGCACGACCACGCACTCCATGGCCGAGAGACCGGCGGTGATATGCTTGATGTCCGGATCAGATTGGGCGATATCTTCGCCTTGGATATACAGACCTTTGAACGTGCCGTCGATCGCGGCGTCGAGCATATTCGGGATTCGCAAGCCCGGTTCTGGTTCCAACGTGACGCCCCAGGCCTGCTCAAAACTTTCGCGAACATGCGCTAGGCTGATATGGCGATATCCGGGAAGCTCGTGCGGGAAGCTGCCCATATCGCAACTGCCTTGCACGTTGTTTTGACCTCGCAGCGGATTAACGCCCACGCCCACGCGGCCCAAATTGCCGGTCGCCATGGCCAGATTGGCCAAGGCGAGGACGGCGGTGGTGCCTTGGCTATGCTCAGTGATGCCAAGCCCATAATAGATTGCACCATTGCCGCCCGTTGCGTAAAGCCGTGCTGCCTCGCGCACCAGATGAGGGGCGACGCCGGTCACGGCTGCTAACGCCTCAGGGCTATTTTGCGCCTGACCGACATAATCCTGCCATTGGCCGAACGAATCGCCATCGCAGCGGGCGCGCACAAACTCAGTATCAACCAGATTTTCGGTGACGATGACATGGGCCAGAACGGTGAGGATCGCCACATTGGTGCCAGGGCGGGTGGGCAAATGCAAAGCCGCGTGAACGTGCGGGGTGCGCACCAAATCGATCCGGCGCGGGTCGATCACAATCAATTTTGCCCCTTCGCGGAGGCGTTTTTTCATGCGCGAGGCAAATACCGGGTGACCATCGGTCGGGTTGGCGCCGATCAACAGCATCACGTCGGCCTGTTCGACACTATCGAAATCTTGCGTACCTGCCGATGTGCCAAAGGCGGCGCTCAAACCATAGCCGGTGGGGGAGTGGCAAACCCGTGCGCAGGTATCGACATTGTTATTGCCAAAACCAGCGCGGATCAGCTTTTGCACCAGGTAGGTTTCTTCGTTGGTGCAGCGCGAGGAGGTGATGCCGCCCACGGCGTTGCGGCCATATTGGGCCTGGATCCGTTTGAATTCGGCGGCGGTATGGGCAATCGCTTCATCCCAGGAAACTTCGCGCCACGGGTCGGTAATCGTGGCACGGATCATCGGTTTGGTGATCCGGTCTTGATGGGTGGCGTAGCCCCAGGCGAAGCGGCCTTTGACGCAGGAATGGCCGTGATTGGCTTTACCGTCTTTGAACGGCACCATGCGCACCACCTGTTCGCCGCGCATTTCGGCTTTGAACGAGCAGCCGACGCCGCAATAGGCGCAGGTGGTGACTTTTGAATGCTCGGGCTGGCCGATTTCAACGACCGAGGTCTCCATCAAGGTGGCCGTTGGGCAGGCCTGCACGCAGGCGCCGCACGACACGCATTCGGAATCGAAGAATTTTTCCTCCATGCCGGGCGATACTTTGGCGTCAAAACCACGGCCCGCGATGGTGAGGGCGAACGTGCCTTGCACCTCTTCGCAGGCGCGCACGCAGCGCGAGCACACGATGCATTTTGACGCGTCAAACTGGAAATACGGGTTGGAAACATCCTTGGCCTGAGCCAGATGATTTTCGCCGTCATAGCCATAACGCACATCGCGCAGGCCAACGGCGCCGGCCATGTCTTGCAGTTCGCAATCACCATTGGCCGAGCAGGTCAGGCAATCGAGCGGGTGATCGGAAATGTAAAGTTCCATGACCCCGCGCCGTAACTTGCCGAGCCGCTCATTTTGGGTATGCACCACCATGCCTTCGGCGACCGGCGTGGTGCAGGAGGCGGGCGTGCCTGCGCGCCCTTCGATTTCAACGAGGCACAGGCGGCATGATCCGAAGCTATCGAGCATATCGGTTGCGCAGAGCTTGGGGATTTGCGTGCCCATGATCATGGCGGCACGCATAACTGAGGTGCCTTCGGGCACGCGCACGATTTCACCATCAATGGTGAGCGACACCAGATTTTCGGCGGTAACTGCTTTGGTGCCGAAATCAATTTCGTGGACCAAACCCATGGTCTCTCTCCTTATTCTGCCGCCTGGCGCAGCGGCGCCGGGACGAAATCTTCGGGGAAGTGCCGGATCGCGCTCAAAACCGGGTAGGGGGTGAATCCGCCTAACGCGCAGAGCGAGCCGAATTTCATGGTTTCACATAAATCCTCGATCAATGACATATTTTTATGCACATCGATGCCGGCCAATATTTTATCGAATGTTTCCATGCCGCGCACGGCACCGATGCGGCACGGCGTGCATTTGCCGCAGGATTCGTGCGCACAAAACGCCATCGCGAAGCGGGCCATGCGCGCCATATCGACGCTATCATCAAAGACCACCAGCCCGCCATGACCAATCAACCCGTCGCATTTCGCAAAAGCCTCGTAATCATAAGGCGTGTCGAACATTGAAGGGGGAAAATAAGCGCCGAGCGGACCACCGGCTTGCACGGCGCGCACCGGGCGGCCCGATTGGGTGCCACCGCCGATATCCTCGACCAAGCTGCCCAAAGTGAGGCCAAACGCAGCCTCGAACAGGCCACCGTGGCGGATATTGCCGGCGAGCTGAATAGGCATGGTGCCCCGCGAGCGGCCATAGCCAACATCAGCAAAGGCAGAAGCACCTTCGGCGAGAATGAACGGCACGCTGGCGAGGGAGATGGTGTTGTTAATCACGGTCGGTTGGCCAAACAGGCCCTTGATCGCCGGGAGCGGCGGCTTGGCGCGCACCTGGCCGCGCTTGCCTTCCAGACTATCGAGCAACGCGGTTTCTTCGCCGCAAACATAGGCACCGGCGCCGACGCGCACCTCCAGCTCAAAGGCATGAGCGCTGCCATTGATGGAGGGGCCGAGTAGGCCACCAGCCCGGGCCAGGGCGATGGCGCGGTTCATCATGGTGATGGCGAACGGGTATTCCGAGCGAAGATAGATATAGCCGCGCGTGGCGCCGACACCGATGCCAGCGATCACCATGCCCTCGATCAGGGCGAACGGGTCTGCTTCCATGATCAGCCGATCAGCGAAGGTGCCCGAATCGCCTTCGTCGGCGTTGCAGACAATATATTTTTGCGCGGCCTCGGTGCGCGCCACGGTTTCCCATTTGATGCCGGTGGGGAAGCCAGCACCGCCGCGCCCGCGCAGACCGCTCGCTTTGACCGCCGCGACGATGGCGGCAGGGCCAGCGCTCAGCGCATTTTCCAGGCCGCGCCAGCCGCCATGCGCGCGGTAATCATCGAGTGATAACGGGTCGATCACGCCGGCGCGCTTGAACACGAAGCGGGTTTGCTTGGCAAAATACGGAATGTTCTCGATCAGACCCAGAAAATTGCCGCAGGGTTTGCCCTCGGCCAAGCCGCCATCGAACAAGCTGGCGACATCGTCAGCCTGCACATCGGCATAGCCGACGCGCCCGGAGGAGGTTGCAACCTCGACCAACGGTTCTAACCAAAACATGCCGCGCGAGCCGTTGCGGATCAGGCGAACAGGAATGTTCCGGCGCTTGGCTTCGGCGATGATAGCATCGGCCACCTGATTGGCACCGACAGCGATTGCGGCCATATCTTGAGGGACGAAAATATCCATCACGCTGCGGCCTCCGCTAATGTGATCAATCGACCCGCGTTGGTGCGCCCGATGGGCTGATCATCGAACAGGGCGGAGGGGGCGGTGGCGCACAGGCCGAGGCAATAGACCGCCTCAATGGTGATCCGGCCATCGGCAGAGGTTTCGCCCCAATTCAGGCCGAGATGATCGAGCAGTGCTTTGGCTTGGGCTTCGGACCCCATCGATTGGCAGGCCTCGGCGCGGCATAATTTCAGCACATGGCGACCCGCCGGCGCGCGCCGATAATCGTGATAAAAGCTGATGACACCATGCACATCAGCCCGAGTGAGGTTCAGGGCTTTGGCGATTTCAGGCTCCGCCTCCCGCGGGACATAGCCGAACGCGGACTGGATTTCATGGAGCAGCGGCAGCAGCCCGCCGTCAACATGTTGAAACTGAATAATGATTTCCTGGAGCCGTGGCATCATTCGCGCATCGAAGCCTGTTGTGTTCGGCATTCACCCCACCCCAAAGCAAATTATTACATTCTAAGCTGCCAATCGTTTCCCGCGAATTACGCGGCAAAACAAGATCAAATTTCCGTTAAGTAATAGAAAATAACTATCAAATGGGGCGTTTACGCCAAGCCTCCGCGTTCCCGGGCCAAGGCGGCGAGGCTGGAGACGAGCGGGGATAGCGGATCGCGGTCGGGCAGAACCAGCCCGACCGTGTGAACTTCTTCGGGATTGATGATCGGAATGATGCGCAATTTGGCGGTGAGACCGAAAATCAGCGCGAGTTTTTCCGGTAAAATACAGGCCCAGCGCCCGGTTTGCACGTGGCTGACCAAGACCACGATGGAGTTGCTTTCCAAAGTTGGTTCAACGGTAACCCCGGCATTCTGCAAAAGCCGGTCCAGAATCCGGCGATTTTGCATGTCAGGCGTCAGGAGGCAGAGCGGAATCTCGCCGAGCTCGGACCAGGAAACTTGCTCGCGATGGCCGAGCGGCGCGTCAGCCGAGGTGAGAAGGCGATAGCGCTCTTCGTAGAGCGGGATCATCCGCGCGTGGCCAATCGACTCGTTATCAAGATAGGTCACGCCGGCATCGACCTCGAAATTCTCCAACCGGCGCAGCACCTCATTGGAGGTACAGGATTGGATCGAGAAGCGGACATTCGGATGCCGGGCGCGATAGGGCGTGGTTAATTCGGTGATGGTGGCGAGTGCGGTTGGAATCGCGGCGATGCGCAACAAGCCGGTGAGGCTGTGCTTGAGCGCGCTGACATCGGCGCGCATCGCGTGGACATCGCCGAGAATGCGGCGCGCCCATTCCAGCACGCGTTCGCCCTCCGGCGTAAAACCCCGAAACCGCGATGATCGCTCGACCAGAGGCATGCCGAGCATGTCTTCCAGAACCTTGATCCCCGCCGAAAAGCTCGGCTGCGTCACGCCGCAGCTCTCTGCGGCGCGGCCAAAATGGCGCTCGCGCGCCAGCGCCAATAAATAATCGAGCTTGTCGATCACACTGCGTCAGCGACCAGCACGAGCCGGCCCGTCACGGCGCCGTCTTTGAGCCGGTGCAAGGCGCTATCGGCCTCGCGCTGGGGCACCGTTTCAATTGGCAAAGGCGGAAGCTTGCCGCCTTGCGCCAAACCGACCAGCTCGCGCAAATCGCCCGGCGAGCCGACAAAGCTGCCTTGCAGGGTTAAAGCCCGCATCGGAACAAACGGGAGGGGCAATTTCAATTCGCCGCCAAACAGGCCGACCATGACCAATTTGCCGCCTTTGGCGAGGCTGGCATAAGCCGCTTGGGCGGTGCCGGAGCCGTTGACTAGATCGATGATCGCCAAAGGCTGGCCGTCACAGGCCTCGATAATCGCTTTATCGAGCCGTTCCGCCCCCCCATCAACCGTGGCGCTCGCACCGGCGCGCTCGGCGGCGGCGCGCTTTTCCGGGCTGGTATCGACGCTGATGATCGCGCGATGGCCAAGCGCTTTGAGCACCGCAATGGCGGATAGACCAAGCCCGCCAGCCCCGATCAGCACCACGGGCCGATCCGGCGCGATGGGCATGATTTTTTTGATTGCCGCGAACACGGTAATGCCTGAGCAGGCATAGGTTGCCGCCAAGGCGGGATCGAGATCGCCCGGATCGATCAAATGGCCCGCATGGGCGGCGATGACATGGGTGGCAAAGCCGCCATGCTGGTAAATGCCCAAGGAGCGCTGCTTGGCGCAGAGATTATCGTCGCCCGCCCGGCAGCGTTCGCACTGCCCGCAGCCGACCCACGGATAGACGATCCGTTGATCGCCAATTTTCACGCCGCTGGCTTCTGGCCCCAGTTTGACAACGCGCGCGACGATTTCATGCCCCAGCGCCAAGGGCAGCGAAATGCCGCGCTGGATGATATCGAACCGGCCAGCACTGCCGAGATCATAATACCCATCCCAAATATGCAAATCCGAATGGCACACACCGCAATGGGTCACTTCCAGCAGAATCTCAGTGCCCTTCGGCTCGGGCATTGGCAGCGCTATTTCCTGCAACGGCGCCCCGTTGGTCACGACTGCCCAGGCTTTCATCATCTCTGTCATGTCACGCTCGCTCCTACCCTATGAACCTTAACGAATGATCAACAAAGCCGATATTGTCAGCTTTCAGCGTCATCGACCGCGAGTTCCGGCACGACCATGCCGGGTTCGGCCTCGATGGCATCGATGCTGCGCAGCGTGCGCCCGACGGCGCGCACCCGTGTTTGGGTCGATTCGATGCCTTTGCTGAGCGAATCGGCGCGTTTGGCCAAACTCTCCATCGCTTCGCCCAATTTGCCCCATTCGCCTTTGACGGCACCGAGGATTTTGCCAATTTCACCGGCTTTGCGCTCAAGCTGCACCGTGAAATGCCCGACCCGGATGGTGTGCAGTAACGCCGGCAGCAGGCTTGGGCTTTGGATCAGCACCCGATAGTCGCGCTGCACCTGCTCGATCAGGCCTGGGGCGCGCGCCACTTCGGCAAACAGCCCTTCGCTTGGCAAATACAGGATCGCAATATCGGTGGTGCGCGGTGGCTTGATGTATTTTTGCGCAATTTTTTTCGCCTCATTGCGAATTCGGGTCGCCAGTCCGCTCATCGCTTGCGCCTCGGCCTCGCGATCACCGGCCTCGGCGGCGAGCAGCAAGCGATCATAATCCTCGGTGGGGAATTTGGCATCGATTGGTAAATAGACGCTGGTTTCGCCATCGCGCACCGGCATGCGCACCGCGAATTCAACCATGTCGTTATTCGTCGGGTCGGGACGGAAATTCGCCTCGAACGTGCCGGGCGGGAGTGTGTCATCCAGCGTTTGGCGGATTTGCTGCTCGCCCCAGCCGCCGCGCGATTTCACATTGGCGAATAGCCGCTTCAAATCGCCAACTTGGGTCGCCACATTTTGCACCTGGCCAATCGCTTGCTGCACTTGTGCAAATTGTTCGGCAACGCGCTTGAAACTCTCGCCGATTTTCTGCTCCAGCGCCGATTGCAATTTCTCATCGACGGCGGCGCGCATATCATCGAGCTTTTTTTCATTGCCGGATCGAATAATCTCAAGCTGCTGTTCCACCCGCGTGCGTAATTTCTCCTGCTCCTCGCGCAAAGCAACCGAAACGCCGGCCAAATCGCGTGACATCCGGTCTGCAAGCTGGGTTTGACTTTCGGTGAGGCGGGTGATGAAGGCGAGGGTTTCATTGAGCGCTTGCGCCCGGCTGGCCTGCGCTTGCTGTTCGGCAGCGCCGAGTTTTTCCGCAACCAGCAACGAGAGTTCGCTGATGGCACCATGGATCGCGCTGTTGCTCCGGGCGGATTGATCGGCTTGGGTGCGAGCGCCGTCCTGCAGCCGATCAAAACCGGCACTCACTGCGGCGCGCGCCTGATCGCCAACGCTGGCGGCAACGGGACCGGATAATTGCGATTCCAACGAAGCGAGCCGACCGCCGAGCCTGACCAGCAAAACCACAAGAATAATCAGCACCAGGGCAATGACGGCCAAGCCAGCGAGCGCGGCGCTGCTGATGGGCATCATTGTTCACGCATCCATTTTCAGCGCAGCCAGGAAGGCAGATTGCGGGATTTCGACCTTGCCGAACTGGCGCATGCGCTTTTTGCCCTCTTTTTGCTTGTCGAGCAGTTTGCGTTTACGCGAAATATCGCCGCCATAGCATTTGGCCGTCACGTCTTTTGAGAGCGCGCCGATGGTTTCGCGCGCAATCACCCGGCTGCCAATCGCCGCTTGGATGGCGATTTTGAAAAGCTGTTTGGGGATCAGCTCTTTGAGCTTGGCGCAAATCGAGCGCCCACGGGTCTCCGCGACTGAGCGATGGGCGATGAAGGCCAGAGCATCGACCGGTTCGAGATTGACCAGAATCGATATTTTCACCAAATCGCTTTCGACATAGTTATCCATCTGATAATCGAAACTGGCATAGCCGCGCGAGACCGATTTCAAGCGATCGTAGAAATCAAACACCACTTCGTTGAGCGGCAAACGATACACCGCCATGGCGCGATTACCGACATAGGTTAAATCAGCCTGCTGGCCGCGCCGTTCATTACACAGGCCTAGCACGGCGCCCAGATAATCATCCGGCACCATGATGGTTGCTTTGATCCAGGGCTCCTCGATGAAATCGATCAATGACCCGTCAGGCATATCGGCGGGGTTATGGAGCTCTTGGACCTCGCCATTGGTTTTATGCATCCGATACACCACCGAAGGCGCGGTCGCGATCAAATCAAGATCGAATTCACGGGACAGGCGCTCTTGGATGATTTCCAGATGCAGCAAGCCAAGAAAGCCGCAGCGAAAGCCAAAGCCGAGGGCGGCAGAAGTTTCGGCTTCATAATGAAAGCTCGCATCATTCAGCCGCAATTTGCCCAGACTATCGCGCAGTTTTTCAAAATCATCGGCATCAACCGGATACAGGCCGCACCAGACAACCGGGATTGAGGGTTTGAAACCGGGCAAAGCCTCGGTGGCCGGGTGGCGATCATCGGTGATGGTGTCACCAACGTTACAATCGGCCACGGTTTTGATCGCTGCGGTCATAAAGCCGATTTCACCTGGCCCGAGATCGTCCTCGGGGCGCAATTTGGGCGCGAAAACGCCGACTTGCTCGACCGTGTGGACGGCGCCGGACGACATCATGCGAATGCGCATTCCCTTGCGCAGCCGACCATTTTTGATACGCACCAAAATAATCACGCCCAGATATTGGTCATACCAGCTATCCACCAGCAGGGCGGTCAGCGGGGCCTCTGCATCGCCGACCGGCGGCGGTAGGCGCGTGACCAGGGCTTCCAGCACGGCTTCGATATTCAGGCCGGTTTTTGCTGAAATCTCCACCGCATCGGAGGCATCAAGCCCGATCACGTCCTCGATCTGCTGCTTGACCCGGTCCGGTTCAGCCGCGGGGAGATCGATTTTGTTGAGCACCGGCACAATCTCATGATTCGCATCGATCGCCTGGTAGACATTGGCCAGTGTTTGCGCTTCCACCCCTTGCGAGGCATCCACCACCAGCAATGAGCCTTCGCACGCGGCGAGGCTGCGGCTCACCTCATACGCGAAATCGACATGACCCGGCGTGTCCATGAGGTTCAGGGTGTAGGTTTTGCCGTCTTTCGCGGGATAGCTCAGCCGCACGGTTTGCGCTTTGATGGTGATCCCGCGTTCTTTCTCAATGTCCATATTATCAAGGACTTGCTCGGTCATCTCGCGCGCCGTCAGGGCGCCGGTGGCCTGGATCAAGCGGTCAGCCAGGGTCGATTTGCCGTGATCGATATGGGCAATGATCGAAAAATTGCGGATCAGTTCGGTGGGTGTTGACGTCATACGCGCCCTTTATGCCAATTTTGCGCGCCTGTCAGCCTGTCGGGACGCTGGTTTTGCCAAACGGCGCAATCCGGCGGATAACGGTGAGTAATCAGGACCAGCACAGACGGAGGACCTCATCCCATGGCTGCCAGCAAACAACCCGGTTCTGCGCGCAAGCGCACTTTATGCATCGATGTTGGGGGCACGCATGTCAAAGCCGGTGTCGTGACGCAAGATGGCACCATGCAATCCGACCATGCTCGCCTCGCGACGCCGCATCCTTGTGCGCCGGAGACGCTGATCGGCATGATCGAGCAGCTCAGCAAGCCGCTGGGGCGGTTTGATCGGATCAGCATTGGTTTTCCCGGTGCGGTGCGGCGGGGGATAATCCTCACCGCGCCCAATTTGTGCGATCCGGCGCATGACGGCAGCGAATGGCACGCGATTGATTTGGCCGGCGCATTGCAGCACCGGCTCAAGCGGCCGGCGCGGCTCGCGAATGATGCCGAAATTCAAGGGCTGGGGGCAATCACTGGCGTGGGTCTCGAAACAGTGATCACGCTGGGCACTGGCATGGGTTTCGCCATGTTTACCGATGGTGTGGCCGCGCCGCATCTCGAGCTTGGCCAGCATAATGCCCATAAAAACAAGAGCTATGATCACTATGTCGGGCATGCGGTGCTTGAAAAAATTGGTCCGAAAAAATGGCGCAAGCATGTCGATCGTGTCATCGCACAGCTCCGCGTGCTCACCAATTTCGACATGCTTTACATCGGCGGCGGCAATGCCCGGTTGATCGAGACCGCGCCCACCCCAGATATCAAGCTGATCGCGAATGAGACAGGGATCACCGGCGGTGTGCGCTTGTGGGATGGTATCGCGCATTCGGGTTGATCGATTTCGGTTGATGATTTCGATTATCGCTGCTTATCCCTGACTGATCTGATACCCAGAATTTTCTAACCAAGGATGCTGCCATGAATCCGCTCCGTCAACTCAGTAAAGCCGGTCAATCGCCCTGGCTTGATTTTGTTGATCGCCCCTTGATCGCCTCGGGCCGGTTGCAAGCGATGATCGAGACCGATGGGCTGAAAGGCATGACGTCCAATCCGGCGATATTTGAAAAAGCGATTAGCTCGGCTGATGATTATCGCCAAGCGCTTACCAAATTCACCGAGCGCCGCAACCATCCGCCGATGGCGATTTATGAACATTTGGCGATTGCCGATATCCAGCATGCGGCTGATGCGTTGCTGCCAGTTTATCATGAAACCGCCAAGCGCGATGGTTATATCAGTCTCGAAGTTTCGCCCTATCTCGCGCATGACACGGCAGCCACCATCGCGGAAGCGCGGCGCTTGTGGCACGACGTCAATCGCCCGAATGTGATGATCAAGGTGCCCGGCACGCCAGAGGGTGTGCCGGCCATCCGCACATTGATCAGCGAAGGGCTGTCGATCAATGTGACACTGCTTTTTGCTGTTGAGGCCTATAAAGATGTCGCTGAGGCCTTTCTCGCCGGCCTCGAAGACCGGGCGGCGCAAGGCGGTGATTTGTCAAACATTGCCAGTGTTGCCAGCTTTTTTATCAGCCGGATCGATAATGTGGTTGATCGCGACCTGCAATCACGCATCGATCAGGGCAATACCGCGCTGCGTGCGCATCTCGGCAAGACGGCGATTGCCTGTGCCAAAATGGCCTACCGGCACTATCAATTTCTAACCGCCTCACCGCGTTGGCAGGCCCTCGCCCAGCGCGGCGCGCAGACCCAGCGGCTATTATGGGCCTCGACCAGCGTTAAAAACCCGCATTATCCAGACACGCTTTATGTCGAAACCCTGATTGGTCCTGATACGGTCAATACCATGCCGCCTGCGACGATGGATGCATTTCGCGACCATGGGCGGGTGCATGCGCATGCCATTACCGAGCATGTGCGCGAAGCTGAGCTTACTTTGCGGGCCATTGCCCAATCGGGCATTTCGCTTGACGCGATCACGACTGCACTCGTTGCCGATGGGGTTCGGCAATTTGCGGCGGCCTTTGATCAGCTCTTGGGCGCTGTCGAAAAACAGCGTGCCGCGTTGCACCCGGTTAACCCGATGCGCCTTGAGGCGAACGCCGATTTGACGGACGCGATGACGGCTCAAACAAAAGAATTTCAAGTGAACGGAACGCTGCGGAAAATTTGGACGAGCGATCCAACCGTGTGGACCAATCAGGGTGAACAAGATTGGACGGGTTGGCTTGATATTGTTCATCATGAACACGCGCATGTCGGCACGCTGATGCGCTATGCGCAGACTATCCGAGAAGCGGGTTATCGCCATGTCGTGCTGCTCGGCATGGGTGGGTCGAGCCTTGGACCGGAGGTGTTAGCGACCGTTTTTGGTAAGCAGCCGAACCATCCTGAATTCTTGATGCTCGACAGCACAGACCCCGCGCAAATTCGAGCGCTCGACGCTAAACTCGATCTTAAAACCACGCATTTTATTGTCTCATCCAAATCGGGCAGTACCTTGGAGCCGAATATCATGCTCGCTTATTATCGGGCGCGCATGATCGAAGCGGTGGGTGAGGCGGTGTGGGCGCGGCATTTCACCGCCGTGACCGATCCGGGTTCTGCGCTTGAACAGCAGGCCAAGGCACAGCATTTTGCGCATCTCATGCATGGCGTGCCGAGTATTGGCGGGCGCTACTCGGTGCTGTCCAAATTTGGCTTGGTGCCGGCTGCCGCCATTGGCATTGATGTTGAAAAATTATTAGCCAAAACCGGTGATATGGTGATTAGCGCTGGCCCTGATGTGCCGGTTGCGCTGAATGCGGCGGCGCAGCTTGGCATTTTGCTCGGCACAGCAGCGATGCAGTTTCAGCGCGATAAAATCACCATCATCGCCTCGCCGGGTATTGCTGATCTCGGGGCTTGGCTCGAACAGTTGATTGCGGAATCAACCGGCAAGCAGGGCAGGGGCCTGATTCCCATTGATGGCGAACCGCTCGGCAAGAGCGAGTATTATGGCCATGATCGGGTATTTGTGCATTTGGCGCTGGCTGATGAGACCAATGCGCGACAGGATGCTGAACTTGATGCGTTGGCGCGCGCGGGGCATCCTGTGGTGCGAATCAGCGTCACTGATCGCTTATGCTTGGGCCGAGAGTTTTTCCGATGGGAAATGGCCACCGCGATTGCCGGAGCCATCATTGGCATCAACCCGTTCGACCAACCCGATGTCGAGGCGAGTAAAATCAAAACCCGTGCGTTGACCGATGGATTTGAGCAGACCGGCAGTCTTGCCGCCCCAGCGCCAATTTTTGAGGGCGATGGGATTTCGCTCTATGCCGATGCGGCGAATAGCGCGCGCCTGGGCTCGCATGATACGCTGGGCGCGTATCTGAAAGCTCATTTCCGGGCGGCAAAGCCGGGCGATTATTGTGCGCTACTCGCCTATATCGATCATAACAAAACGCAAACCGAGCATCTGACGCATATGCGGCGGATGATCCGGGATCATTTGCGCATTGCAACCTGTGTTGGCTTTGGGCCCCGGTTTTTGCACTCCACCGGTCAGGCCTATAAAGGCGGGCCGAATAGCGGCCTATTCCTGCAAATCACCAGCCAAGACGCGCATGATCTGCCAGTCCCCGGCCATCGCTATAGCTTTGGCGTGGTCAAGGCGGCGCAAGCCATGGGGGATTTAGGGGTGTTGGAGGAGCGAGGGCGGCGTGCGCTGCGGGTGCATTTGCATCATCTCGATGTCGGCATGAAAACGTTGAGAATTGCGATCGAACAAGCCCTTTCATAAGGAGACCAGCGATGCAAATCGGGATTATCGGCCTTGGTAAAATGGGTGCCAACATCACGCGGCGCTTGCAGCGTGATGGTCATCATTGCGTGGTCTTTGATACCAATCAAGCTGCGATGAAAACTTTGGTGGCAGAGGGCGCTGAGGGGGCAAATACGGTCCAAGCCATGGTGCAGGCGCTGAGTGCGCCGCGTGCCATTTGGTTGATGTTGCCAGCGGGGGAGATTACCGAAAATGCCGTCAATGATCTCGCCAAATTAATGGCTAAAGGGGATATCCTCATCGATGGCGGCAATAGTTTTTATAAAGATGATGTCCGTCGGGCAAAGATGTTGGCGGAGGCTGGACTTCATTATATCGATGTCGGCACCTCGGGCGGCGTATGGGGGCTGGAGCGCGGCTTTTGCATGATGATTGGCGGCGAGACCGACATTGTTCAGCATCTTGATCCAATTTTCAAAACCCTCGCACCTGGCGCGGGGTCCATTGATAAAACGCCCAATCGGCAGGGTCGCGATCCGCGCGCCGAACTGGGTTATATTCACGCGGGGCCAAATGGTGCCGGGCACTTTGTGAAAATGGTGCATAACGGCATCGAATATGGCTTGATGCAGGCCTATGCCGAGGGTTTTGACGTGTTGCGCAACAAGAATTCCGAGGCATTACCAGCCGATCAACGATATGATCTCGATATGGCGGATATTGCCGAGGTGTGGCGGCGCGGCAGCGTGATTTCGTCCTGGTTGCTCGATTTGACGGCCTCGGCACTGAGCCATGATGCGGCTTTAAGCGCTTATTCCGGTTACGTTGCCGATTCTGGCGAGGGTCGTTGGACGCTCGATGCCGCGATTGAGGAGGCGGTGCCAGCAAATGTGTTGGCTGCATCATTATTTGCGCGGTTCCGGTCACGCGAGGAACACACATTTGGTGAAAAATTGCTCTCCGCCATGCGCCAGGAATTTGGCGGCCATATCGAGCAAGGCGGCGGGGTCAAAAAATAATGTCCGAAACCCCCGCAATGAAACAGCCTGATCCTTGTGCGATGGTGATTTTCGGTGCGGGTGGTGATCTGACCAAGCGATTATTGGTTCCTGCTTTGTATAATTTGGCAAAAACTGGCTTAATCCCCGATAACTTTCTCATCATCGGTGCCGACATCGCCGATCGACAGAGCGAGGAATGGGCCAGTTCGTTGCACGCGGCACTCGCTGAATTCGTTGGCAACGCCAGTGCTGAGGATCAAATCAGGGGCGTCGATCCGGCAGTTTGGGCGAAACTCGCGGGGCGGATGCATTATCTCCAAGGTGATTTCACCAAGGATGAATTTTATCACACCCTTGCCGACAAACTCGGCGCATTGGAACAAGACCATGGAACGGTCGGTAATCGGTTGTTCTATCTCGCGGTTGCCGACCGGTTTTTCGGGCCGATTGTAACTCACCTTGGTGCGGCAAAATTGACGGCGCAGGACGATGGAGCGAAACCTTGGCGCCGGGTTGTTATTGAAAAACCGTTCGGCCATAGTTTGGCCTCGGCGCGGGCGCTCAATCAAACAATTTTACAATCCTTGGCCGAGTCTCAGATTTATCGGATTGATCATTTTCTGGGCAAGGAAACGGTTCAGAATATTCTTGCGCTCCGCTTCGCCAATAGCCTGTTTGAGCCGCTGTGGAATCGTGATCGGATCGATCATGTCCAAATCACCGTAGCAGAAACTGTTGGCGTGGAATCGCGTGGAAAATTCTACGATGTCACGGGAGCGCTGCGTGACATGGTGCCCAATCATGTGTTCCAACTCCTGGCCATGGTAACAATGGAACCGCCAACCGGCTTTCGGCCAGAAGCGATCCGCGACAAAAAATTCGATTTATTTACCGGCCTTCAAACGCTCGGCCCTGAGGATGTGGTGCGCGGGCAATATGATGCTGGCATGATCGGTGGGCAATCCTGCGTCGCCTATCGTGCGGAGCCGAATGTTGCGCCTGATTCGAAGACCGAAACATATGTCGCCATGCGCGTGCGGATCAATAATTGGCGCTGGGCTGGTGTGCCGTTTTACATTCGCACCGGCAAGCATTTGCCCGCGCGCCTCACCGAAATTGCCATTCGTTTTAAACAGGCGCCGCTCGCGGCGTTTCAAGAGATGTCGTTAGAGACTTTGCCGCCCAATTGGCTGATTTTGCGCATACAACCGGATGAAGGAATTTCGCTGAAGTTTGAAGCCAAGCATCCTGGCCAGACCATGCGGCTCGCACCCGTCGCGATGGAATTTCGCTATGCGGATTGGTTCACGCCGCAGCCGAATATTGGCTACGAAACATTACTCTATGACTGCATGATTGGCGATCAGACATTATTTCAGCGCGCCGATATGGTGGAGGAAACATGGCGTGTGGTGCAGCCAGTTTTGGATTTATGGGCCGCCGATCAAACACCAATCGCCACCTATCGCTCTGGTGACCAGGGGCCGGCGGCGGCGGATGCCTTGCTGAGTGATGATGCGCCAGAGCGCATCTGGCGCACCATTGCATTGCCGCAAATGCAGAAGGCGTCGTGATGGATCGCAACATCAAGCTCGTCTTGTCTGATATTGATGGAACGTTGGTGACAAATAACAAATCACTTACGGCAGAGTCACTTGGTGCGGTGGCTGCCTTACGGCAAGCTGGGATTGCAATCGCGATCACCAGTGGCCGCCCGCCGCGCGGCATGGCGGCCATTAGCCAAAAGCTGCAGCTCAGCACGCCGCTCGCGGGGTTTAACGGCGGTGTGCTGACCAGCCCGGATTTGGCCAGCATCATCGAATGTCATGCGTTTCCAGCCAATGATATTGCGACAACCTTGGATTTATTGGCCGCACATGGTCTTGATATCTGGGTCTATACGCGGCAGCGTTGGCTGGTGCGCGATAAATTCGCCCCGCATGTGGCGCATGAAGCGACAACTGTTGGGTTTGATCCAGAAATCACTGATGATTTTATGAAGCACGATCTGGGTCATGTGATCAAAATTGTTGGCGTGAGTGATGATGCGCCCGCTCTGCAGCGCGCGGTGTTAGAGGCGCGATCCACGCTCGGTGATCATGTGTCGGCGAGCTGTTCGCAGCCTTATTATCTCGACATCACCAATGCGCGCGCGAACAAGGGGGCTGTGGTCGATTTTCTGTCGCGGTCCCTCAATATCCCGCACGCGCAAATCGCGACGATTGGCGATTCCGACAATGACATGAAAATGTTTGCGCGCAGCGGCCTCTCCATTGCCATGGGCAATGCCAGCGCGCATGTGCAGGCGGCGGCTAGCTGTGTGACCGCCAGCAATGAGGAAAACGGGTTTGCCAATGCGATCCATCAATTCATTCTTGGAGCCTCGCCATGATCCCGCGCCGCGGTGAGTTGCAGATCGTGCCAGACGGCGCGGGTTTCGCCGAGGCGGGTGCAGCGTTGATCGCGCAGGCCTGCGCTTCGGCTCGTGGTCGCGCGATCATTGGGCTGGCTGGCGGATCAACCCCCAAGCCGATTTATCAAGCCCTCGCATCCCCGGCATTCCGCGCCCTAATTCCCTGGGCGCGAACCGAGTTTGTGTTAGGGGATGAGCGATTTGTGGCGCCGGATGATCCGGATGCGAATATCCAGATGATCCGCACAGCGATGGCGGACGCGCCGAACCCGCTCTTGCATCCGGTGCCGTTTGCCGGGTTGAGTGTGGAGCAGGCGGCGCGTGCTTATGAGGGACAACTGCACGCTCTGTATGGTGCGGAAACGCTCGATCCGGCCAAGCCATTTTTCGATCTCTGCCTGCTTGGTATGGGGGACGATGGGCATACCGCGTCGCTGTTGCCGAACCAGCCTTCCTTGCTTGAGGAACGGACGCGCTGGGCGCTGCCGGTGACAGAGGGGCGGCCCGAAGCGCGGGTGACTTTGACCTATCCGGTGTTAGAGAGTGCCCGCTGCGTGGTGTTCATCGTTGCCGGTGCGAGTAAACGCGCGATGCTTGATGCGATTCTCTCGGGGGCCGATCAAACCGCGCCGGCGGCGCGCCTTAACCCGCAAGGTCGCTTGATTTGGCTGGTGGATCGCGAAGCGGCCGGACGTTGGGCAGCCTTACCCGCGATCACCAAAAGCGTAGGCATCCATTCGTAAAATTGAGTGTTCTGCTGAACGGTGCAAATGGGTTGCCGTGCTGCCACCAGCGCCCAGAGCCGCATAAAGCGGCAGCAGATGCTCTTCGGTTGGATGCTGTTCGCGTGCAAACGGAGCGCGGGTGCGGTAATCGAGCAAAGCGGGAAGATCATGCGCAAGGATCGCTCGGTCCATCCACGCGGCAAAGGCGCTAACATCGGGGCTTTCGGGCGCATCCACCGCTTGGCCACGAAATCGGCGTAAATCATGGGTGAAGGAACCGGAGCCGAGAATCAACACATCATCGGCGCGCAGCGGCGCCAGCGCCAGACCGAGGGCGTAATGATGCGCCGGCCCGGCCTGGGGTTGCACCGAGACCTGCAACACCGGGATCGAGGCGTCAGGATAGGCAATCAATAGCGGCACCCAGGCGCCATGATCGAGGCCGCGCTGTGGATCAATCGCCGTGGCAAGACCTGCTTCGGTCAGCATCGCTTCAATGCGTGCGGCCAAGGCCGGATCGCCCGGTGCTTCATAATGCAGCGCGTAAAGTGCTGGCGGAAAGCCACGAAAATCATGGATGGTGGTGTTGCGGGCCACCGCATTCACCATCGGCGTTGGCGTTTCCCAATGCGCCGAGACCACGACAATGGCGCGGGGCCGGGGCATGCTCGCCCCCAAGCCGGCGAGAAATTGGCGCGCTGGCGTATCGGTCAAAGCCAGCATGGGTGAACCATGGCTGACGAACAGGCTTGGAATCATGGTTGCTCCTTGGGGCTGGCCGGCGCAGGGTTGAGTTCGGCGCGCTCGACGCCACTTGATTTCCATGTGCCGTGGCAGCACCGTTGTTTCAAGGCGCAGCCTCATCACGGTGAACAAAGGAGCTCTGCAATGATCGAAGCCTATTGGAATGGTCGTTTAATCGCCCGATCCGATGACACGGTGGTGGTTGAAGGTAATCATTATTTCCCGCCCAACGCCATCATCGAGGGCGTGCTGACGCCCTCCGCCACCACCAGCCGTTGCCCGTGGAAGGGAACGGCGCGTTATCACTCGCTCAATGTCGAGGGCGCGCAGAACCCCGACGCGGCGTGGTATTATCCCGAACCGCTCCCAGCGGCGGCTGCGATCAAAGGGCGGATTGCGTTCTGGAAAGGCGTGGTCGTCAAAACCGTCTGAGCCACGGGGCGGCGCACAGGCCACCCATGCAAATATTGGCATTAATGGCGTCGTTTGATACAAAAATAAATTAAATCAATGAATTGGCAGGGATGCTCGGTGAGCGCTGCTACCGAGTGCGCGCCCGCGCTGCCGATGGCGCAGTTGCGCCAGGGATGGAATCGTGCTCAGTCGGCGGCAACAGAACAGCGCTCGTAAATTCGGTTTACCGCACCGCAGGCCCTGTTCACTGAGTTTCTCATGCCGTTACTCAGGTTTGCCGCCATTTCTTGGTGCGCATCGTCCAGGTTGCTGATTTACGCATGCCGCCTCCCTTCTCCTCGCCGTTGATCCTTTTGGATCGGCGGTCTGTTCTGAAAGTATTCCTTTGACCTTATTTACCGAACTCGGCCTCGCCGAGCCCGTTCTGCGCGCCGTTGCCGCAGAATCATACACCACGCCGACGCCGATCCAGGCCAAGGCCATCCCGATTATCCTTGAAGGCCATGACATGGTCGGCATTGCACAGACCGGCACCGGCAAAACCGCCGCGTTCGTGCTGCCATTGCTGCATCGCCTGGCCAATGATGTCAGCCGCCCTGCCGATCGCACCTGCCGCATATTGATCCTCGCGCCAACGCGCGAACTCGTTCAGCAAATTGCTGAGAGTGCGCGGGTTTATGGCAAATTCGTCCGTCCCTCGATTGCTGTTGTGATTGGCGGCGCGAAACATGGGCCGCAAGCCAAGCAAATGCTGCGCGGGGTTGATTTGCTGGTGGCAACGCCGGGCCGTCTGCTCGATCATATGGGCACCGGCGCCATTCGCCTTGATCAAACCACGACCGTGGTGCTCGATGAAGCCGACCAGATGTTGGATATGGGCTTCATTCCGGCCATTCGCCAAATTCTGGCGCGTTTGCCGGCGCAGCGCCAAACCATGCTGCTCTCCGCGACCATGCCAAAGCCGATTCGCGCTTTGGCCAGTGAATTCCTCACCAATCCGCGCGAAGTGGCGGTGAGTGCGGAATCGCGGCCGATTGAGCGGATCGATCAGCAGGTGATTTTGCTGTCCGCCAATGATAAGCGGGCGAAATTGGTGGAATTGCTGGCGGTGCCAGAAATGAACCGCGCCATTGTGTTTACCCGCACCAAGCATGGCGCGGATAAAGTGACGCAGCATCTCGAAGCCGCTGGCCTGCCAGCATCGGCGATTCACGGCAATAAAAGCCAGCCGCAGCGCGAGCGTGCGCTCGATGGGTTTCGTTCGGGCCGGGTGAAAATCCTGGTCGCGACCGACATTGCGGCGCGCGGCATCGATGTTGATGGCGTCTCACACATTGTCAATTTCGAGCTGCCGAACATGCCAGAATCCTATGTTCACCGCATTGGCCGCACCGCGCGCGCCGGTGCGACCGGCATTGCGATTTCGCTGTGTGAGCCAACCGAATTGGCCTATTTGCGCGATATCGAAAAACTGATCGGGCGCCAGCTCATTCCGGGCGGCGTGCCGCATGGCGTGCAGCGTCCGCCGCAAAATCGTGGGGGGCAAAACCGTAATGGTGGCCAGCATCGGGGTGATAATAGCCGGAGTGGGCAGCCGCATCGCGCGGGAGCGCCGGGTGGTCAGCGTCATGCGGGCCGTGGTGAGCAGCGGGGCCGCCATGCCGGCGGTGGTCGCGTTTCAGGTTAATCAACGAGGCTGATTTCGGCGGCATTACGCTTCAGGCCGGGTGGATCATTGATCCACTCGGCTTGAGGCCGTCCGTCGCATGCCCCGTTAGGCACCGAGGGCGGATTACTCCTCCTCGACGTCCTCCAGGCTGAATTGCTGGGCTTCTTCATCATAGGAATAAAGCTCAGCAAAGCGGCCCCAGGCGATAACGGTGCGCAGCGTTTCTTCGGCGCGTTCCGGCGACATATGATCCTCTAACTCATCGCGAAACCGCACCGCGGAGGCGCGATGGTTCCAGCGTTCATCAATTACTTGGCGGATCGCCGCGACCAGGGGCACATGGGCGCGCAAGGATTCGGCGAAGAGTTTTTTGCGCGTATCGGTGTCGGCATTGACGAAGTTCTTGCCCTGCTCGGTTAGTTTGATGTCGCCCTCTTCCAAATCGGCGAAGCGCAATAATTGCAGCGTCTCGCCCAAGGGCAGCAATTCATCGGCTTCATACTGCAAGGCGGCGGCCAAGGCGGGGAGATCGGCCTTGCCTTGATAGGGGTCGGCTGCCAGGGTCTCTAACAGCCCGGACATCAAATTGGTGCCAATCGGATGCAGCGGGGTAGCAAAACCGGTGGCCACTTGCGCGGGTTGGGTGCGCAATTCCGCCGGGGTTTTGCGCCGCGTCATCACCGCATAAATATCATCGACCATCTGACGGAAATCTGGCGCCAAACGATTGCGCGGATGGGCGAACGGCACGGTCATTTCATGGGCAACCCGCCCCGGATCAGAGGAAAACACCAAAATCCGGTCGCACATCAACACCGCTTCCTCGATATTATGGGTAACCATCAAAATCGATTGCACCGGCAGTTTTCGTTCCGACCAAAGATCGATCAAGTCAGTGCGCAGCGTCTCGGCGGTGAGCACATCGAGGGCGGAAAACGGCTCATCCATCAACAGCAGATCGGGATGCGTCACCAAGGCGCGGGCGAGGCCCACGCGCTGGCGCATGCCGCCCGATAGTTCCTTGGGATAGGCACTTTCGTAACCGCCAAGCCCGATCAAATCGATCGCATCCTCCGCACGGCTTTCACGCACGGCGCGCGGCACGCCCTGCGCTTCAAGCCCCAGCTCAACATTTTCCTGCACGCTGAGCCAGGGAAACAAGGCAAAACTCTGAAACACCATCGAGACGCCGCGCACCGGCCCGCGCACCGGTTTGCCCTGCCACAACACCTCGCCGCGCGTGGGGCGGAGCAGCCCGGCAATGATTCGCAAAAGTGTCGATTTGCCCGAGCCAGAACGGCCCAACAGCCCGACAATTTCGCCTGACCGCAGCGATACGTTCACATCATCCAGCACGATCAATTCGTTGTTCGAATCCTTCGGATAGGCCTGACCGCAATGGTTGACCTCGAGCAACATGGTGGCGCTGGCCTGTTGATCCATCGTTGATTCCTTACCCAAGATTGGTGCGCCGGCTGGCATAGGCATAGAGCGGACGCCAGATCAGCCGGTTAAAACTCAGCACGAAGGCGGACATAACGGCGACGCCGAGCACGATTTTGCTGGTGTTGCCGGCGGTCGTGGCCTGCGCGATATAGGCGCCGAGTCCATTCGCCACCAGCGTCACCTTGCCCCAGGACGCGACTTCGGCGACGATTGAGGCGTTCCAGGCCGCACCCGTCGCGGTGAGCGCGCCGGTGATGAAATAGGGGAGAATTCCCGGGATCACCAAGCGGCGCCACCATAAAACCCCGCGCAGGCCGAAACTCGCCGCCACCTCCTTGAGATCGCCCGGCAAAGCGGAGGCGCCAGCCACCACGTTGAACAAAATATACCATTGAGTGCCCAGGATCATCAGCGGGGTCAGCCAGATATTGGGCGCCAGTTTGAACGCAACGATCCCGGCCACGATCACCGGAAACAGCAAGTTCGCCGGGAAGGCGGTCAGAAATTGCGCAACCGGTTGCACCAGCTTGGTCGCTTTGGGCCGCAACCCAACCCAAACCCCGATGGGCACCCAGATGATGCAGGAAAACAACAACGCCGCGATCACCCGCAGCAGCGTAAAGCAGGCAAGTTCAATGCAGGTGAACAGGTCCGACCAGTGCAAATGGGCAGCACAAAACGCCACCACCTGCCAGAGCGCGTAGCAAGCCGCTGCAGCGACCAATAAATAAAACACCGCATCGGCCAGCAGCGATGAGCGCTCCGCTGCACCCGCGCTGCGGAAGGTGCGGTCGGCGCGGCCCATGCGCATCCGGCCAATGACCGCGACCCGATCACCAACCCAGCCGCCAATCTGACGCAGCAGAAATGTGCGCCGGAGCAATTTCAGCACCCATGGCTCGCTGCTTGCCGCGCCCTGCACCGTCTCGAACCGGAACTTGCCGGACCAAGCGACCAGCGGGCGAAATAAAAGCTGATCATAGAGCAAAATCACCACCAGCATCGCGATGACCGCATAGAAAATCGCCAACAGATCACGCTTTCCCAACGCGACCGCCACATAAGAGCCGATCCCAGGGAGGGTGAAGGTGGAGTTACCTACCGTAATCGATTCGGAGTAAACCACGAAAAACCAGCCGCCGGACATGGATAGCATCATGTTCCACACCAAGCCCGGCACGGCGAACGGCACATCGAGCCGCCAAAAGCGCTGCCAGGGCGTCAAGCCAAAGCTGCGGCAGGCCTCATCGAGATCAGTGGGCTCGGTGGTCAGCGATTGATAGAAGCTGAACGCCATGTTCCAGGCTTGGCTGGTAAAAATGGCGAACACGGCGGCAAGCTCCGCGCCAAGCTCCTGACCCGGAAATAAATGCAAGAAAAACAAGACGGTAAAGGATAGAAATCCGAGGATTGGCACCGATTGCAGAATATCCAAAATCGGGATGATGATAATCGCGGCTCGGCGGCTTTTGGCGGCCAGGGTGGCGACGGTGAAGGTGAAAATCAGCGAGGCGATCATCGCGGCGAACATCCGCAAGGTGGTGCGCAGCGCGTAGCCGGGCAGGTAAGCCGGGTTAAGATGGATCGCCGTTGCTTGCACGCTGGTGAGCGGCGCCATTGTGCCTTGCGCGACATTGGCCACGCCGATCAGAATAGCCAAAACCACAGCAATGGCCGCCGCGTCCCAGATATTGGGTAAGCGTCGGCCATGAATCAGGGCGGGCGGGGCGATGCTGGACATGGGCGCTCCCGTTTATTCGCGGTTAAGGTGAGACGAAGTTGGCGACCGGCATAGCCACCCACGCGGGTGCCTTATCAAGAGTGGGGCGGCCTGTCACGCGGCGAATGATGGCGGTTTGATGAAGAGCCTGCGATCCCCCTGTTCTATCTGGCGCGAATCTAGGCTATGCGTGAAACCGGAAGCTCAAAATACGAGGCCGGCTGCCGGCCGGGAAGACTGGAAGGACACCATGAAGTTCAAGGCAGACCGCGCGACATTGCTCAAGGCTTTGGCCCATGTGCAAAATATTGTTGAGCGCCGCAACACAATCCCGATTTTGGCCAATGTGCTCTTATCCGTGCGCGAGGGGCGGCTGACCATCGCGGCCACCGATCTGGAAATTGCGCTGATCGAGGAAATTCCGGCAACGACCATGCGCGATGGCGCGGTCACCGCCCCCGCCGCGACCCTGTATGAGATTGTGCGCCGCCAACAAGAGGGGGCGACCATCGAGCTCGATCATCCGGGCGGTGACGCACCTTTGGCGCTGCGGGCCGGGCGCTATGCCACTAATCTGGTCGTGTTGCCGACGGATGAATTCCCCAAGCTCGATGCGGGCAAGCTGAGCCATCGTTTCGCCGTGCCCGCCCAGGCCCTGCGCGGGCTGATCGATCGCACCAAATTCGCGATTTCGACCGAGGAGACCCGCTATTATCTGAACGGCATTTACGTGCATGTCGCTGAAACCGACGGCACGCCGGTGTTGCGTGCAGTCGCAACCGATGGGCATCGTCTCGCGCGGGTCGAAGAGCCGCTGCCAGAAGGGGCGACGGGCATGCCGGGGGTGATTATCCCGCGCAAAACCGTCAATGAAGTTCGCAAATTGCTCGACGAGAGCAGCGGCGAGATCGGCGTTTCCTTGTCGGAGACGCGGATTCAGTTCGAGTTTGGCACCATGCGCCTGACCAGCAAGCTGATCGATGGCACCTATCCCGATTACAGCCGGGTGATCCCGGTCGGGAACGACAAAATCATGCGCGTCGATAAAAAAGATTTCACCGCCGCCGTCGCCCGCGTTTCCGCGATCTCGACCGAGCGCAACCGGCCGATCAAATTATCGGTCGGGCGCGATATGCTGGTGCTTTCTGCCACCAGCCCCGAGCAGGGCACCGCGACCGAGGAGCTGGAATCCGGCCAGGTGCATTACGACTCAACGCCGATCGAAATCGGCTTCCAATCGCGCTATTTGAACGATGTAGCTGAGCAAATCTCTGGCGATGTCGAGTTTTGCTTCGCTGATGGCGCAACACCGACCTTGGTGCGCGATGCGGGTGATTTAAGTGCGGTATTCGTGCTGATGCCCATGCGCGTATGATACGCGCATGACGCGGGTGTGATGCAGCATTGACCCATCTGGCGGCGTTGCGGCTCGTCCATTTTCGCTCTTACGCCGCGCTGGACTGGACGATTGAGGCGCGGGTCAATGTGCTGGTCGGGCCGAATGGTGCCGGCAAAACCAATTTGTTGGAGGCGATTTCGCTGCTCGCCCCCGGGCGTGGCTTGCGCGGCGCGAAATTCGCCGATTTGGCGCGCCGCGCCCCGGATGCTGGTGGCGGCTTTGCTCTGGCCGGCGCCATAACCGCGCAGGATCGCCCGGCTGAGCAGCTCGAGCTGACCAGCACGGTTGGCACCGGCGAGCGCGAACGCCGGAAATTCTTCGTGGACGGCCAAGCGGTATCCAGCGCCGAAGCGGCGTCCTTGTTCAGCGCCGTGTGGCTAACCCCGCAAATGGACCGGCTATTTACCGAGGGCGCGTCGGCGCGTCGGCGGTTTTTGGATCGACTGACCTTGGCGCTGGAGCCAGGCCATGCCCGCCAGGTGGCAGCGTTCGAGGCGGCGGCGGCCAATCGTAACCGTTTACTTGAGCAGGGGCGGTTCGATCCGGTTTGGTGCGGCATTTTGGAAGATTCGATGGCGCGTCATGCGGTCGCGATGACGGCGTCTCGGCTGGATCTGATCGCCCGGCTGAATGCAGCAATGGCACCACGCGCAGCGATGGCGGCTTTTCCGCCGGCTCGGCTCGATTTGCTGTGCGAAATCGGCAGCTTGCTCGCCGCTCATCCGGCGGTCGAGGTGGAAGATCGGCTGCGGGCGCGCCTAGCCTCGACGCGCGGACCAGGCCATACGCCGATTTCGCCGCAGCGTGCTGATTTGTCGATCGCGGATGCGCGCGGCGCGCCGGCCGCTCTGGCCTCGACCGGCGAGCAGCGGGCGATGCTGGTGGCGATTATTCTGTTTCACGCCGAATTGGTGCGCGATTGGCGCGGCACGCCGCCGGTTTTATTGCTCGATGAACCATTCGTGCATTTGGATCACACCCGCCAAGCTGCCCTGCGCGATCACGTGCTGGGCGGCTCGATGCATGTTTTTTGCACCGCGACCGAGACCGGTCTTTGGCAGGATCACGCCGCGATCTGGTCGGTGGCCGCAGGTGCGCTCACGCGGCGCGCTTAATCAACAAACCGCGTTCAAGCAATGTTTCCGCGATTTGAACAGCGTTCAGAGCCGCCCCTTTGCGCAAATTATCGGACACGCACCAGAAAGCGAGCCCATGCTCAACGGTGGGGTCCACCCGCAGCCGCGAGACATAAACCGCGTCCTCACCTTGCGATTCGGCCGGGGTGATATAACCGCCATCATCACGCTCATCGAACAGGATCACGCCGGGCGCACCGCGCAGCGCGCTGCGTGCGGCCTCCAGCGGGGCGGAGCGCGCGAATTCGACATGAACCGCCTCGGCATGGCCGATAAAGACCGGCACCCGCACGCAGGTCGCGATCACAGCGATATCAGGATCGAGGATTTTGCGGGTCTCGACCGCCATTTTCCACTCTTCTTTGGTCGCGCCATCATCCATGAAATGATCGATATGCGGGATGACGTTGAACGCGATCGGCTTGGTAAAGATCTCGGGCTTGTTATAATCATTGACATAGGTGGCCTTGGTCGAGCGTTCCAGCTCATCCATACCCTCTTTGCCGGCGCCGGAGACGGATTGATAGGTCGCAACCACCACCCGCTTGACCGTGAACCGGGTATGGAGGGGTTTTAAGGCCACCACCATCTGAATGGTCGAGCAATTCGGATTGGCGATGATCCGGCGCCAATTGGCGCGGGCGAAGAATTTATCCAGCGCCTCAGGGTTCACTTCGGGCACGACGAGCGGTACATCCGGGTCCATCCGAAAATGGCTGGTGTTATCAATCACGATGCATCCGCTGGCGGCGGCGCGTGGCGCATGGATCGCCGAAATGGCCGCGCCGGGCGAAAACAGGGCGAAATCAGTGCCGGTGAAGTCAAAAGTTTCAAGATTCTTGACGGTGAGCACCTGATCATCGCCAAAGCTGACCATTTGACCCGCTGATCGCGGCGAAGCCAAGGCCACGACTTCTCTGACCGGAAAATTCCGCTCAGCCAGCGTTTTCAGCATTTCGCGGCCCACGGCACCGGTCGCGCCGACGACGGCAACTTTAAAACTCATGGTTTTGCTCCGAATTTCCACATAGAATTAGCGAACGCCGCTTGATTGCGCAATAACATGTCGGCTGATCAGATCAGCGCCGCACGCAGGAGCGCCGCCTGATGGGGCCAATCGGGCAATGCTTGGCTATGCGCGTAGGCATGCGCACCAAGCTCGGCGCGCAGCGACGGGCTGAAGACCAATCGGCGCAGCGCCTTGCCATATTGGGCGACGTCATCGACCGGCGCGATGATGCCGCAGGCGGCGGGCACCAGGCTGCCAGCCGCACCGCCATTGGTGATGGCAATGGGCAAGCCACGCGCCATGGCCTCGGCAATCGCCATGCCAAAACCTTCAAAGCGCGTGGCCAAGGCGAATAGATCGGCTTGCGCCCAGGCCGCATCGAGGTCGGCACCAGCGAGGGCGGGGCGGAGCGAAACCCGCGCGCCGAGACCGAGCGTATCGATCAGGTCAAGAATGCGCGCATGGTAAGCCGCGTCGCGCGGAGCGCCCGCCAGGATCAGATGCCAGTCCAAATCCGCGAGCGTCGCGAGGGCCTGTAGCAAAATCTCGTGACCTTTGCGCGGTGCAAAAGTGCCCAGGCTCAACACGGTGCAGGGGCTGCCATCCGGACGGGCGGGATCGAGCATGCGGCGTGGCTGGCGGTCCGTGCCGGGGGTGATCACGCAGATCTGATCCGGATCGACGCAGAATTCATGGGCAAGCCGTTCGGCAATCGGCGCGCTCGCCGCGATCACCCGACGGAAACCCGGCAGACTATGACGCTCCAGCGCCTTCAGCGCCGTGCGCTCCGGCTCGGGCGTGCCAGGTTCAAGCGCGCTGGGATGATGGATCAGCACGCAAGCCCCGCGTGCCTGCAAGGGTGCGATGCTCTCGCCGAGCCAACGCAGCCCGCTGCCTTCAACCAGAATCGAGGCGCCCGGGGTGATTGTTTCGGCGAGATCAGGCGGTGCCGGCTGATCCAACGCGATGATCTCGATGTCATCGCCAGCCTGCTCAAATGCGGCCAGCATCCGGCGATGATAAAAGGACGCGCCGGAGACGGCGATGAACGGGGCTTCGGTGACGAGCGTAACATGCATAAATCTGCCTTGCCACTATCCAGCGCGAGAGGCAAAATTTACGCGCGTGTGGTCAGTGCAACCGCCCGAACTGGCTTATTCTGTGGGCTGCCATAGGTCGTGAAGCTGGGATCTTCATCCAGCGCGTGGAGCACCGTGGCAATGACGGCATCCTGCGCGGAGATTGCCCGTGCCAACCCGTCGCGATTATCGGTGATCGCCCGATCAAGCTGATCCCATAGCGGGCGAAGTGTGCGCGCCAATTGCGCTTGATCGAACCCGGTACAACGTGCCGCCGCCGCCCAGGCCAGCTCAAAATGGCGAATCGCCTCACGTTTCGCCTCCAGTGCATCATTCATCGCAGCCCAATTCTGCAAAGCCACGGCGGCAGTTTCTTGATTGAGGCAGGCGGTCAAGGTGGTGGCGCTCGTGGTGAGGGCGTGCAGAGCAGGGTGGGTCATTGCGGCAGCCTTGATCTAGGGTTTGGGATGGGAGGGTTGGGCCGATTCCGTGAGTGAGGCTTCAATCGCGGGCGCGAGGCCAAGTCCGCCGCGCGCCTCCATATCGCTTGCCACCGCTTGCAGAAAAATCGGCTGAAACGCCTGAAATTGTTTGCCCGCGCCAAAAGGCGCTTCGGCATGGCCCATGGTTTGAAACATTGGCTTGAGGAACTGTGCAATCGCCATCGCTTCAAATTTTTTGGCTTCGGCGTGAATGGCTTGCGGGGTTTGCGCCGGGGCCTGGAGCCGGTTGAGCGCTGCAGCGATGGGTTTGATCATTCGACCACCAGCTTGGCTTGCAAGGCACCATCCGCCTTGATCGCCTGCAAAATGCCGATCATGTCGTGCGGCGCCACGCCCAGCGAATTGAGCCCCGCGACCAACTCGCGCAGGCTCACACTGCCGGTGAGAATATCCATGCGTTTTCCTTTGCCTTTGCTGACTGAGATTGATGTTTGGGCGGTCGTCACGGTTTTGCCGGCACCAAACGCATTGGGCTGACTGACTTCTGGCGTATTGGTGACGCGCACCGTCAGATCACCTTGCGCGATGGCGACCGTGCTGATCCGCACATCGGCACCCATGACGATTGTGCCGGTCGACTCATCAACCACCACCGTCGCCGGGGTTGATGGCTTGACGCGTAGCTCCTCAATGGCCGTCAGATCAGTCACTACCTCGCCTTTCGGGAGCGCGAGCGTGATGGTGCGCGGGTCATCGACCGTGGCAACGCCGCCGCCAAGCTGGTGATTGATCGCCCGCGCAATGCGGGCGGCGGTGTTGAAATCAGGGTTTCGCAGCTCCAGTTTCGGTGACGTTTCGCCGGCAAGATTAAAATTCACCGAACGCTCAACGATAGCGCCATTGGTAATCCGCCCCACTGTCGGCACGCCTTGGGTAAAGGAGGCATTGGCACCTTGCGCGGCAATCGCGCCGGTCACCAGCGAGCCTTGGGCAACCGCGTAAACCTGCCCATCCGCCCCCAAAAGCGGCGTGACCAGCAAGGTGCCGCCGGTGAGATTTTTCGCATCGCCCAGCGCCGAAACCGTCACATCGATCTGCTCGCCGCTATGGGTGAAGGCGGGCAGATTGGCGGTGACCATCACCGCTGCCACGTCTTTGGTTTGCAGCGAAGCCGCTTGGTCTTGGGTGTTGACGCCGAGCCGCTCAAGCATGCCGATCAGCGATTGCTTGGTGAAAATGGAATTATTGAGCGAATCGCCGGTGCCGTTCAGCCCGACAACCAGCCCGTAGCCGACGAGTTGGTTGTTGCGGATGCCTTGAATATCGGTGATGTCCTTGATCCGCACCTGCGCCTGCGCTGCGCCGATAATCGACGCGAGCAGGAGCAGAGCCAGCGTCAGCCTCGGGACCAGAGCCAGCCAGCGCACCAAGCGGGAGAAAAAAATCGTTCGCATGAATCGGGTTATGGCAGGGAAAAGTTAACAATTTACCGATAAAATCGACCGGTGTTCGCGATAACGGCAAATTTTAATGGGTGAACGGCGATGAGTATGATCAGCGGCGTGCGGGCGGCGGAGCGGGTTCGCTTGGGTATGGTGCGGGGGGCGCGTCCGGTCGGGGGGTTCCAGATGGCGCCAATCGCCGGTGCTGCCACGGCGAACGTGGCGCCGTTAGGGCTGGGGGGCGTGCTGGCGCTCCAGGATGATGCCTCCCCGGTGCTGCGTGATCGGTTGGCGCGGCAGGGCGGCGAGCAGGTTTTGAGCGCGCTGGAATCGATCCAGTTGGCTTTGCTAGACGAGGCTCATGGCGCGCTGGGGGTGCGGTTGAGCGCGCTCGATCAGGCGCTGGCGGCGATGAGCGCGCCGGCTGATCCGGCTTTGGTACCGATTTTGGCAGAAATCAAACTGCGCGCGCAGGTGGAGCTGGCGCGGCGGCGTTGCGTGCAAGCCGCTTTATTGGAAAAATCATGACCGGATGATGAAGAGCGTTGGAAGTGGCTTGGCTGATCAACAGGGCATCGCTATAAGCCGCGTCAGATAGCGCTGGCAGTGTGTCTCCCTGCCGCGCAAGTCGGAGGATTGGCGTTCATGTTGGTTACTTTAGCACCTGACTATATGCCGAGTGATGACGAAGATTATATGAATCCGATGCAAGTCGAGTTCTTCCGGCAGCGTTTGCTGCGCTGGCGGAGCGATTTGCTGATGGAGGCAAACGGCACCTTGGCCAGCTTGTCCGAAGGCGGGATTCATGAGGCGGACGTAACGGATCGCGCCAGCGTGGAGACCGACCGGGCGTTGGAGCTGCGCACGCGTGATCGCGCCCGCAAGTTGATCGGCAAGATTGATCAAGCGCTCGGTCGCCTCGATTCCGGGCACTATGGCTATTGCGAGGAAACTGGCGAGCCAATCGGCCTGCGCCGCCTGATGGCACGCCCCATCGCCACCTTGTCGATCGAAGCCCAAGAACGCCATGAGCGCCAGGAGCGCATCCAGCGCGACGATTAATCGCACCCGCTCCAGCGCGGCGGAGAAAAAACGCACGCATCCAGCGTGACGGAGCAAAAACGCACGCGTCCAGCGCGAGGGAGCGCAAAATTAGCTTGGGGGGGGACTCTGTCGCAATTGGGCGGCTTGCGCGGCGAGTTCACTGATCCGCGTCCAGTTTTGGGCGCGAACTAGGGCGCTTGGTGTCAGCCAGGAGCCGCCGACGCAGGCAATATTGCCCAGTGCGAGATAATCGCTTGCATTGCTCAGCGAAATGCCGCCGGTTGGGCAGAACCGCACGTCCGGGAGCGGTGCGGCCAGTGCCTTGAGCATCGGAATGCCGCCGGCTGGCTCAGCGGGAAAGAATTTCTGAAGCAAAAACCCGGCATCGCGCAGCGTCATGACCTCGCTCGGCGTGGCAGCGCCCGGCAAAAACGGAATTTTGCTCTGCGATGCTGCGGCCAGTAGCGGCGCCGTGCCGCCAGGGGCGACGATGAATTGCGCCCCTGCGGCACAGGCTTGTTCATACTGGCTGGGCGTGAGAATGGTGCCGGCACCCACCACCATGCGCGGCACCGCACGCACCATCGCGGCGATGGCGGGCAGCGCCGCCTCGGTGCGCATAGTCACCTCTATAATGCCAATCCCGCCCGCGAGCAGGGCTTCCGCTAGGCTGATCGCGTGGATCGCATCATCAATAACCACCACCGGCACCACCGGTGCCAGTGCGAGATAATCAGCGAGCCGGGCTTGTTGGGTCATGCGAACACACTCGCGCCCGATGCGGCGCCGCTGACAGCCTGGCGAAAACTGCTGAATAATTCACGACCCAGCCCGCTATGGGAAGCGGACAGGTCAATCTCCGGCAGCGCCCGCGCGGCAAATTCGGCGGGATCAACCAAAGCCGTGAGGGTGCCGGTGGTGCAATCAACCCGAATGATATCGCCATCGCGCAGTCGGGCTATCGGGCCACCGAGGCTCGCTTCCGGCGTCACATGGATGGCGGCGGGGATTTTACCCGACGCGCCGGACATGCGGCCATCGGTCACCAGTGCAACCCGAAAGCCAAGGTCCTGCAACACGCTGAGCGGCGGCGTCAGCTTGTGTAATTCTGGCATGCCATTGGCCTGCGGCCCCTGATGGGTCACCACCACGACCACGTCGCGATGCAGCTCGCCCGCCTTGAACGCGGCCTGCATTGCTTCCTGACTGCGAAACACCCGCGCCGGCGCTTCAACAAGGCGGTGCTCGGCTTTGACGGCGGAAATTTTCGCCACCGCCTCGCCTAACAAGCCGCGCATGATTTTCAAGCCGCCATCGGCACTGAACGGCGCGTCGGCAGGGCGCAGAATGCCGGTATCCAAGCTTTCAGCCGGGCCTGCCACCCAGCGGAGCGCACCATCAACCAGCGTCGGGCGCTGACGATAGGCGTTGAGCCCCTCATCGCTCCACACGGTGCGCGCATCGCCATGCAACAGGCGATGATCGAGCAGCGTGGCCATCAGCACCGCCATGCCGCCCGCGGCTTGAAACTGGTTCACATCCGCCGACCCGTTCGGATAGATGCGCGTCAGCAACGGAATATGATCGGACAAATCCGAAAAATCCTGCCAGGTAATGTGAATCCCGGCGGCGCGGGCCATGGCGATCAAATGGATGGTATGATTGGTCGAGCCGCCGGTGGCGAGCAGGCCGATCATGCCATTCACGATCGAGCGTTCATCGATCATCAGGCCAACCGGCGTGAATTCATTGCCCCGTGCGGTAATGGTGAGGATCCGTGCGGCGGCGGCTTGGGTGAGGGCGGTGCGCAGCGCGGTGTTGGGGTTGACGAACGAGGCGCCCGGCAAATGCAGCCCCATGATTTCCATCAGCATCTGATTGGAATTCGCGGTGCCGTAAAATGTGCAGGTTCCCGGCGCGTGATACGCCGCCACTTCCGCGTCCAGCAATTCGGCGCGGCTGGCCTCGCCGGTGGCGTAAAGCTGGCGAATGCGCGATTTCTCACCGTTCGACAGGCCAGACGGCATCGGGCCGGCGGGCACAAAAATAGCCGGTAAATGACCAAAGCTCAGCGCCGCGATCACCAAACCCGGCACAATTTTATCGCACACGCCGAGCAGCAAAGCACCATCGAACACGTCATGCGACAGGGCAATGGCGGTCGCCATGGCAATCACATCGCGTGAAAACAACGACAACTCCATGCCCTCGCGGCCTTGGGTCACGCCATCGCACATCGCTGGCACCCCACCCGCCACCTGCGCCACGCCACCCGCAGCACGGATCGCGTCTTTGATCAGCGCCGGATAAACCTCAAACGGCTGATGCGCCGAGAGCATGTCGTTATACGCGGTGACAATGGCGATATTCGGTTTTTCGCCTTGTTTCAAATCATCCTGATCCGCCTTGGCGCATCCAGCAATCGCGTGGGCGAGGTTGGCGCAGCCTACCGCCTCGCGATGCACACCGCGCGCAATCAAGGCTTCGATGCGGGCCAGATAGGCGCTGCGGCTGGCAGCGCTGCGCGCACGAATGCGATCAGTTACACGGGCAATCGGATCAAGCACCATGCTCAGCCTCCGCGATAGGGTAACGCCCTAACATTTTGATACCATAATCATGATTGGATCGGCTCGCCAGCCTGTTCATCAAACCAGCTTCGATTATCCCGCACAATCATCGCGATTGCCTCCGTCGGGCCCCAGGTGCCCGCCGTGTAGAGCCGGGGCCGATCCCCGGCATTTTTCCACCCGTCCAAAATGGTCTCGGTCCATTGCCACGCGGCTTCCACCTCATCGCGGCGCATGAACAAGGTGGCGTTGCCGCGCACCACATCCATCAGCAGCCGCTCATAGGCATCGGGCAAATGCTCCTTGAAGGTCTCGGCGAAGCTAAGATTGAGCGGCGCGTTGCGCAGCCGCAGGCCGCCGGGGCCAGGTTCCTTGGTCCATAGATGCAGCCGGATATGCTCGTTCGGCTGCACCCGGATCACCAACCGATTAGGCTGCGCCTGATCCGACCCGGTCGGGAAAATCCAGTAGGGCACCGGTTTGAACTGGATCACGATTTCCGATAATTTCTCAGGTAGCCGCTTGCCCGAGCGCAAATAAAACGGCACCCCCGCCCAGCGCCAGTTTTTCACCTCGACCTTGAGGGCGGCAAATGTTTCGATGCTGGAGTTAGGCGCAATATCATGCTCATCGGCATAGGCGCGCACCGGGCTGCCATTGATCGCCCCGGCACGATATTGCCCGCGCACGGTTTTGGTCGCGATATCCGCAGCCGTAATCGGCGCGAGCGCATGCAACACCTTGATCTTTTCATCGCGCACCGATTCGCGGTCCAGCGATGCGGGCGGTTCCATCGCGACGAGGCAAAGCAGTTGCATCAGATGGTTTTGGATCATATCACGCAGCGCACCGGTATGATCGTAATACCCGCCGCGATCTTCAACGCCCACGGTCTCAGCGACGGTGATTTGCACATGGTCAATGCCATTATGGTTCCACACCGGCTCAAACAGCGAGTTGGCAAAACGCAGCACCAGCAGGTTTTGCACGGTCTCTTTGCCCAAATAATGATCGATGCGAAAAATATTGCGCTCATCAAACACCGCCCCGACCCGATCATTAATCTCGCGCGCCGAGGCGAGATCATGACCAATCGGCTTTTCGAGCACGATGCGGGTTTCGGGTGTATTTAACTGGTAATTTTTGATCGTATCGGCAATCGCCCCATAGAGCTCCGGTGCCGTGGCCAGATAGAAAATACGCACTTTGCGCGGCGCGGTGTTGAGCAATGTGGCAAGCTCAGCCCAACCACGCTCAGCCGTGGCATCGCACGACACGTAATGCAGCCGCTCCAGAAACCGGGTGAGCGATGCCGGGTCGAGCGCTTGTGCGCCGACAAACTCGGTCAGGCTATTTTCCACCAAAGTTTGAAATTGCTGGCGCGTCAGTTCCGCGCGCGCCGACCCAATGATCCGCGAGGCAGCGGGCACTTGTCCATCGGCATCGCGATGATACAAGGCCGGCAGCAGCTTGCGCCGTGCCAAATCACCCGTGCCACCGAACACGATATAGTCAAAATCATCAATGATCGGCTGAGTAAAATTCATTTTTTGCTCCGCAGGCGGTTAGTCGGGTTGGTCGAGAACGGCGGATTCCCCCTCGATGCGCAATTGCAACACCGGAGCAGGCACGCCGCCGAACTGGCTGCGGATCAACGCAGGATGATCCGCGAGCGAACGGCCTTGCAGACCCCAATAATCGATGAAGCTGATCACCGAGCCATCGCCCAAAACCCACCAGCTATAGGCCTGCAATTTTTCCGCCGCCGGGTTCGCTATAACTAGGGAGTCGCCATTCAGCGGACAATAGGGGCCGAAAATCTGCTCGGCCACCATGCCATAAAGCCCGGTCGGCCCTGCGGGGCCGCCCTGCGCAAAAACCTGATTTTGCGTGGACCAGAACAGATAAAATCGCCCGGCGCGAAACAGCAAATGCGGGCGCTCCAGCTCATCGGTCACACCAATCGCAGTGACAATCGGCGCCAGTAAATCCCAGTGCTCCAGGCTGGCATCGCGCGCCACTGCGAGGCCTACCGCGCCGCAAGCGCGATGGCTTTCGGCCTTGATGCTGGCTGCGAAGACCAAATAGGTTTTTCCATCGGCGGGATTGCAAAAAATCCCAGGATCACGAAAAGCCTTGATGTGACCAGGTAATCCCGGCTCCGCAGGCACGCGCAAATAAATGTCATCATCCGCCACCACAATTTCCCGCGCCGGCTGCCAATCATCAATGCGCGGCACAGTATCGGTGCGATTGAGCTGGCCTTTGGTCTGAAATAACCGTTGCTGCACCGTCAGAATCGCTTCACCGCGTGTGCCCGCCGCCGTGAAGAATAAATGCACCGTCACCCCATCCGCATCAAGCAAGGCCGAGCCTGACCATTCGCGGCTACCCGGCGCCCATAAATCGGGCAGTGCGTTGCCAGCATCATGCCAGGTTCCGGCCACGCGCCAAAGCAGGCGGATGCGCGCAAGCCCGTGCCGGTCAATCGGGTCGGGGCATTTTGGCGCCGCCAACGCAAACCAAAGCGTGCCGGTCCCCGCGATGGTGGCAATTGCCGCCGCGGTGCCATCGGCGGTGGCGAGCGGCCACATGTCCCACACGTCAAGATCGGGTAAAATCGGCTGCGCATCGATTGCGTTGATGATCGGCGCGGTGCGCGCCGGATCGGGCTTGATGCGGGCAATGATTGCGCCGGACCATTCAGTGGGCGGCGGCGTGATGGCGCTGGTATGCGCTGTAGCAATGTTAGACAGCATGATGATCCGATTGTTGGAGCGGCAAAATTGTCGGCGCAGTCGTGCGAATCCGCAGCGTGGCGAGTGTGGCGAGCAGCATCAACGCGCCCGCTAACAGCAGCACGTTGCGCGGATCACCCCCGAGCAGCGGATGAAAAATCAACGGCATGGTCAAGCCAAAGATCAGCATCGGCACCACGATGAACATATTGAATATGCCCATATACACGCCGGTGCGCGCCGGCGGAATGCAGTTGGCCAGCATGATATACGGGTTGCCCATCATGCTTGCCCAACCAAGGCCAATGCCCATCACCGCGATGAATAACATCGATTTATCGCCAATCAGCGGAATGGTCAGCATCGAGATCGCACAAGCGGTCAAACTGACCGCGTGCAATAGGCGCGCCCCGAACCGGCGGCTAAGCGGCATCATCAAAAACGCTGCCACAAACGCGATCAAATTATACCAGGCCCCAATCTGCCCATTGGTCAGCACCGCCGCACGAAACCCCGCCGACGCCGGCGCGGACGTATGGTAAACCGACTGTGCGATCGAATAAATCACGTAACTCCAATAAGCCATCATCGCATACCATTGAAACAGGCTCATCACAGCCATTTGCCGCATCGGCCCCGGCATGGCGCGCATGGCGCTGATGATTTCCGCCAAGGTCGCCCGCACGCCCGGCTTTTGCGCGCGGATCGCGGTAATGTCGGCGGCGTTGGATTTGAGTTCTGGCACGGTGAGCACCGAGCATAAAATTGACGTGATCGAGATCACCGCGCCGATCACAAACGCCGCACGGGTAATCGCGGGAATGCCATTGGCACTCAGCGCGTTACGATGCATGCCCAGCAGCACCAGAGCGGTGGGCGCAATGTATGCCAGGGTCTGCGCCAACCCGGTAAACGCACCTTGGGTCAAAAACCCAGCCGTGCGCTGGCGTGGGTTCAATCGATCACTGACATACGCCCGATAGGGCTCCATCGTGATATTATTCGCCGAATCCAGCAGCCATAGCAGCACCGCCGCCACCCAGAGGGCGGGGCTATAGGGCATCGCGAACAGCCCGATGGTACACAAAACCGCGCCGATTAAAAAATAGGGAACGCGTCGGCCAAACCGGGAAATCGTCCGATCGCTCATCGCACCGATGATCGGCTGCAGCACCAATCCGGTCACCGGCCCCGCCAATTGTAGCAAGGGCAGGGCGGCTTCGCTGGCGCCGAGATAGCTGTAAATCGGCCCCATATTGCCTTGTTGGAGGCCAAAACTGAACTGGATGCCAAAGAAACCGACATTCATCAGGATAATCCGCCAGATCGATAAAACCGGTTTGGCGTCTTCCTGCATCATGCCCTCGTCGTTCCCCCTTGTTTTGGCGCGACCCGGCTTGATCCAAGCCCATTATTCGCCCGGTCGTTACGTGACTATCCTCGCTAATCCAGGGTTTAACACGACTGCAATCGATTGCAAGTGCGCCCTCCCTACTGTTCAGGTCGAATCACCGGCCAGCTCGCTGTTGATCGCGGCACCGTGCCAGCGACCCAGCTTCCCAGCAAGAGCGCCGCCCGCTTAGGCCCGCTTGCCCAGTCGCGAATGGATCGGTTATGACCGCTTAATGGTTCATCGCGGAGCAAGCCTTCGCTTTTACCAGAATTGGATCACGGATTGCCCAACCAGAGATCAAAACGCGTGCTCGCCGCCGAACCGGAATTGAATCCGGGGATATTGGGCGATGTCGGTGGCCAGGTCAAAATGGCCGATATCGCAATGCTCGCGGGGGTTTCGGAATCCACCGTGTCGCGGGCTCTAGCCGGCAGTAAGCTGGTCAACGCAGCCACACGCAAGCGGATCGAGGACATCGCCGCGAGCCATAGTTACAGTATCGATCAACGGGCGCGCAATCTGCGGCTATCGCGCACCGGAACCATCAGTGTGGTGTTTCCGCTCTCGCACGAATCCGAGCAGGGCATTGCCGATCCGTTCTTTCTGGAAATGCTCGGCAATCTCGCGGACGAGTTGAGCAATCGGGGCTATGATTTGTTGCTGCGCAAAATCCGCTCAGACGTGCCGCGCATGCTGACCGACCTGCTGCGCGAGGGCCGCACCGATGGTGTGCTGCTGATCGGTCAGAGCACGCAACATGATCTGATCAATGAATTGGCGCAGCATTACCAACCTTTGGTGGTCTGGGGCGCGCGCCAGCCCGATAATCGCTACATCACGGTGGGCTCGGACAATGTGGGTGGTGCCGCAGCGGCGGTGCGCCATTTGCTGGCCTGTGGCCATCGGCGCATCGCATTCCTCGGTAATCGGCAATTGCCCGAAGTCGCCGCCCGCTATCAAGGCTATTGCCAGGCCTTGAACGAGGCGGGCCTGTCGGTCGCGCCCGATTTGCTGCTGCCCGTGCCATTTGACCGGCAGGGGGCGTTCGCTGCCATTTCCGGATTTCTCGATCGTGACCGCGCCATCGATGCGGTGTTCGCCGCCTCGGATATCGTGGCGATTGCCGCGATCCGGGCGCTCGATCAGCACGGCCTGAAAGTGCCGCACGATGTTGCCGTGGTCGGATTTGACGATATCATGGTGGCGGCTGCCTACACGCCCGCTTTATCAACCGTGCGTCAGGACATCGCTTTGGGTGCGCGCACCATGGTTGATCTATTATTTCGCCTGATCGAAGGCGAGGCCGTGAATTCTGTGGAATTGCCCACAACGCTGATGATCAGAGCCTCGTCAGCGCTGCCGGCCTGAAAAATCCCGCCCGATCGCTCGGGCGGGACGCCATCATTAATCGAACTTGTAGCGCAGCGTGGCCTTGACCGTCCGGCCATTGGCAGCGCGCGCCGCCGTGGCCACACCGGGGCTGATATTGTCAAACTCCGTATAGGCGATGGCATTGGCAAGATTATTGCCAGTGATCAACAACGAGAGTTTCGGCGTGATTTGGTAATTCAAGAACGCCCCAAACAACACATAACCAGGCATCACGATGGTATTCTGGTTATCGCCATAGGATGACGTCGTGCCGTCGATATTCGCGCCCACTGTCAGGTGATGATAGTAATAGGTCGGCGAGATTTGGAAAATCCAATTGGCTTGGCGCTGCGGAATCCGCCCGAGCGTGTCAGCAATATTGGTCTTGGTGATCCGCGCATGGGTATAGGTCGCGCTGCCGCTGATCGTCAGATTGTGGTAGGAATATCCCAGATCAACTTCGGCACCATAGGCGCGATAGGTATTGGTCGAAGATACTTGCGTGGTCAGATCATAGTTCGATTCGGCAGTATCGGCGTTGAACAAGGTCACGAAGCTGCTGAAATTATCCTGACGGAATTTCACGCCACCTTCATATTGCTTCACCACATTGATCGGGATCGGCACCGTGCCATCCAGCGAACTATTCGGCGCTGAAATCAACCGGTCACCGTTGAACGACACACCATTACTAATCCGGGCAAACACCGACAAATGACGATCAAACTCATAATTGCCGCCAAACGAATAGGACAGATGGTGAACTTTATAATTCACCGGCTGCTGGTTTGCCGGCGTGTAGAACGCGCCGTTCGGCCCCAATGTGCCAAAATTATAATAGCCTGAGGCCGATTGCATATCGTAGCGGATGCCGCCATCGAAATTGAAATGGCCAATCTGCCAGCCAAGGTCAGCATAAGGTGCGGTGGTGACGTAGGTGTTATTAATCACCCGCTCGCAACAGCCGCCAAACCCGCTGCCGATACCGCCGATCGAGGTGGTGCTGTTGATCAACGCTGGATTATTCTGCGTCGCCTGGAAAATATAGCTGTTGAAGTTCCAGGTTTCAAAAACACGCTGCTGGGAGGCATAGAAACCGACATTCGGTGTCAATGTGCCAAAGCCGCCGGTCGCGATGTTACGCGAAACCTGCAGATTATTCGCGAGCAAATTGAGATTGTTCAATTTGGTATCGAACACCACGGCCGGGAACGCCGCACCCGTGAACGGCAAACCGGCATTCGGGCCGTCCGCATAGGTCGCGCCGGTCAAGGCAATCGAGTTGCCGCTCGGATAAATCCCCAAGAAATTCCCAGAATTTGCAGCAAAATCGAAATTATCATCCACGCGAAACCCGTTATCAAACGTCTTGCGCAGTTCAAACCCAATCGATTTGGTCTTGGTTGACAATCCGGTCGCAAAATTGGTCGCCGCACGCCCGTTCGAGGGCGTCAACGTCACGTCCGAGCCAAGATTGGACGAGTAAAAACTGGCAAAGCGCGGATCGATGCCCGGCAGCGGCACAATCTGGCCATTCACCGTGCTCACCGGCACCGGCAGATAGGTCGGTGTTTGATCATTCAGATATTTGAAGCGGAACCGAATGAAGCCGCCGGAAAAATCATGGGTGAAATTGCCATGGATCTGGCCACCATTGAACACTTGCAAGCCGGACGTGCGGTTGCCGGTGCCGACATGATAAAAACCAGCGATTTCCGCGCGATCATTGGCATCAATCGGCCCGCCATAATTGAAATCGACCCGGCGTTCATCAAAGCCAAGCCCACTCGTCACCGAAACGCTGCCATTCTGATCGCGACCGGTGCGATCAATGAAATTGATAATGCCGCCCGGCGCGTTGGTCGCAAACACCGAGGAGGAGCCACCCCGAACCACCTGCACGCGGCTCAGCAGGCCATCGATGCGCACGAAACTATCCGGTGTGGCGAAGTCGAGATCACCAAATTGCAAGACCGGCAAACCATTTTCCTGAAACTGCACATAGCGTGTACCGCCGGCCGAAATCGGCAAACCGCGCGCAGTGACGTTGGCATTGCCCTCGCCGCCAGAGGATTCTGTGTGAATGCCCGGCACGTTGCGCAACACCGCCGTCGCCGAATTGGCCCCCGTGCGCCTAATCTGCGTTGCCCCTAGCGTGCTCACCGACACGCTGGACTGCATTTCCGTCACATGATGGGCGGTGCCGGTGACCACGATCGCACTCAGATTGAGCGGATTGACATTCGTTGCAGCGTGGGTTGCAGTCTGGCTTCCCGCTTGGGTTCCAGCGGGCTTGGTCGATTTCGCAGCCTGGGCCGGGGCCGTTGCATTGCCCGGTTGGGTGGTTTGGGCTTGCGCGCAGGCGAAGCTCAACATGGTGGCGACCAGCGCCGTCGTTACAAAAAGCGAAGGTGCGTGCGGTGATAGTGCGCGATGGCGGATCATTGTTCTCTCCCTGTCGAATCTGGTGCGTTTTGACTAACGCCTCTCAGCAATTGCTCAGCTGCCAGTATCGGTAGACGGGTTTGCAATCGATTGCAATAGTTTTTTACGCAAAGCACCGGCAAGGCTGAACGGCGGCCAACCAGCCCGCGCAACAAGCTGCGCCGCGGCGCTTGTGGTGAAGCGATTCGCTCCTCTAAGATGCGCCATGGCCTACCGGATGAACCCTAATCGCACGCGACGGCCCAAGCGACTGTCATTCAGCGCGGAGCGCCACCGATGAGCGGCCCCCGCGAATGGGTCGCGCGATTCGCTGGATTGCGCGGGCCAGCCATCCCCGACGCACCCTCCTTATCAATCCGCGATCCCTGGCCTGGTGATCCCGGCCACGGCGCCCGCTTGCTCAAAGGCGATATCGATTATCGAGGCGCCGCACGCCGCCTGGTGCCCGGCAGCTTTGCTGATGCCCTTGGCAGTGTTTTGCTGCTCGATCATGTTCACGGCTTCACCTGGCTGCGCGATTTGCGCGCGCTTGGCACCGATGCCGCACGGGCGCGAGCGCGGGCCTTGATCACCGATTGGATCGAGTGCGGGTCGTTGCCGGAGCGGGCCATGAAACCAGCGGTCACCGGGGCGCGCTTGGCGTCCTGGCTCGGCCATTACGATTTCTTCGCAGCCTCTGCCGATGATGTGTTTCGCCAATCAATGATGGCGCGGCTGGTCGCGGATGCGCGCGCCCTCGCCGCTGCCTTGCCCGCCGAAGCACGCGATGGTTCAGGATTAACCGCGCTCAAAGGCCTGATCGCCGCCTCGGTCGCGATGCCGGAACATGCGGTGTTTTTGCCCCGCGCCTTGCGGTTTTTACCGCCGGAAATCGAACGCCAAGTCTTGGCCGATGGCGGTCATGTCGAACGCAGCCCGGCGGCACATTTACAAGCCTTGCAGGATTTGACCGAGATCCGCGCCTTGCTGCAAGCGGGCCGCGCCGAAGCCCCCGCCGCTTTGCCCGGCGCCATCGAACGTATGGCCGTCGCCCTGCGCGCCCTGCGCCATGGCGATGGTGGCTTGGCGCTGTTCAACGGCTCGCGCGAGGATTGGCCCAATTTGATCGATCTGGTGCTCAGCCAGGCGGGGCGCACCGGGCGCAGCTCCAATGCCTTGCCGGTGAGCGGATTTCACCGACTCGCTGCCGGCAAAAGCGTCATCATCGTCGATGCCGGGGTTCCTGCGCCATCGGGTGCGGATCGGCTGGCTCATGCCGGCACGCTGTCATTCGAATTTTCGGTCGGGCGTGAGCGCGTGGTGGTCAATTGCGGGGCCGCACCGGCATCCGCCGGCGAATGGCACGATGCGCTGCGTGCCACCGCCGCGCATTCCACCTTGGTGATCGCGGACGTCTCCTCCTCCGAACTCACGGCAAACGGCTTGGGTCGCCGCCCCACCCAGGTCGATGCGCAGCGCCAAGAGGCCAATGGCGCGCATTGGCTCGAACTTAGCCATGATGGCTGGCGCGGCCTGTTCGGCGCCCTGCATCGCCGCCGTCTCTATCTCGCTGAAAGCGGCGAGGATGTGCGCGGCGAAGACGCCATCGAGGCTGATGAAGGCCAGCCATACAGCTTGCGGTTTCATTTGCACCCCTCGGTCACGGTCAGCTTGCAGCAAGATAGCGGCAGTGCGCTGCTGCGCCTGCCAAGTGGCCAAGGCTGGCGGTTTCGCGCCGATGGTGCGGCGCTCAGCATCGAGGAAAGCGTTTATTTCGGTGGCGTGGAACCGCGCCGGGCCGAGCAATTAGTGCTCACCGGCATGGTCGATGGCGCGCAGCAGGTGAAATGGGCGTTGACCAAAGTGGGCTAACGCCGGATAGCAGCGCGTTATTGATCATGAAATAGGTGTGGGCATGGCGCGAATTTTATTGACCGGCGGGGCAGGGTTCATCGGCTCGCATACGGCTGTGGCCTTGCTTGAACGCGGCTATGATGTTGTGCTGCTTGATGATTTTTCCAACGCCGCGCGAGATGTGCCTGAGCGCTTGCGTCGGCTGACCGGCGTGACCTTGCCGGTGATCGAGGTGGATATTCGCGATGAGGCGGCGCTGAGCGCAGGCCTCGCCGCGTTCGAGATCGACGCGGTGATCCATTTCGCCGCCAAAAAGGCCGTCGGCGAGAGCGAGGCGGAACCGCTGCTTTATTACGATACCAATATCGTCGGCACGGTGCGGCTGCTCGCGGCAATGCGCCGTGTAGGCATTGAGCGGCTGGTGTTTTCCTCCTCTGCCACCGTCTACGGCGCGCCCGATCAGTGCCCGATCACCGAGACAGCCCCGTTGCGCGTTACCAACGTTTATGGTCGCACCAAGCTGGTGATGGAGGGGATGATCACGGATCTGGTGCGCACCCGCACGCTGCGCTCCGCCGCCGTGCTGCGCTATTTCAATCCGGTCGGCGCGCATCCCTCTGCCCTGATCGGCGAGGACCCGCGCGGCGTGCCGGCCAATCTGATGCCGTTCCTGTGCCAAGTTGCCGCTGGCCAGCGCGCCGAGTTGGCGGTCTTTGGCAATGATTACCCCACGCATGATGGCTCCGGGGTGCGCGATTTCATTCACATCATGGATCTGGCCGAGGCGCATGTGGCCGCCATCGCCCATGTGCTCCGCCAGGATGGTGCGTTGACGGTCAATTTGGGCACTGGCACAGGTTATTCTGTATTCGATATGATCTCCGCCTTCGAGCGGACCACCGGCGTTAAAGTGCCCTATCGGATTGCGCCGCGCCGCGCCGGCGATGTGGCGGAATGCTATGCCGATCCAGGTTTGGCCGCCGAAATTCTCGGCTGGCGGGCGCGGTTCAGCATTGAAGATATGTGCCGCGATGCGTGGCGCTGGCAGACCGGGTCGGTGCGTGACAGCCAACCCTAAACCTGCCGGGCGCCATATCGTGTTTTTAATCGGCGAGGATTGGTTTTTTGCCTCGCATTTTCGCGCCCGCGCCCGCGCCGCCCAGGCTGCCGGATGGCGGGTGAGTGTTCTCACCCGCACCGCGAGCGCCGCCTCGTCGTCCTTGCGCGCGGATGGTTTCACGGTGATCGGCGTCGATTTTGTGCGCGCCCGGCTGAACCCGTTGGCGGAATTCCGGCTGCTGCGCAGCATCGTGCGGCATTATCGCGCCCTCAAGCCTGATATTGTGCATCATGTCGCCCTCAAGCCAATTCTGCTGGGCAGTCTCGCGGCTCGGCTCGCCAAGCTGCGCCGCGTGGTGAATGCGCCTGTTGGCCAAGGTTTTGTGTTTTCCTCGCCAACGCTGAAAGCACGGCTGTTGCGGCCTTTTGTTGGCATCGCCTTGCGCGCGTCCATTGGTGCGCGCGGCGCGGTTGCCGTGTTCGAGAATGACGAGGATCGCACCGCAATGATCGCCGCCGGTGCCATCGCGCCCGCGCAGACGGTGCTGATCCGCGGGGCCGGCGTTGATATCACCCAGTTTACGCCTCAACCCCGGTCCAACAAAGTGGTGCAGGTGGTGCTCGGTGCGCGCATGCTGCGCGATAAAGGGGTCCGCGAATTCATCGCAGCGGCAAAATTACTGCATGCGCAAGGGGTCGCCGCCAATTTCCTGCTGGCCGGCGCGCCGGATCCCGGCAACCCAGCCGCCCTGAGCGAGGCCGAATTACGCGGTGCGGCGCCCGTGCGCTGGCTCGGCCCGGTGGGTGATATGGCGGGCTTGCTCGCATCATGCGATATTGCCTGCCTGCCCTCCTATCGTGAGGGTATGCCAAAATTTTTGCTCGAAGCGATGGCTAGTGGCCTACCCTGCGTAGCCACCAACGTGACGGGTTGCCGCGAAGCGGTGATCGATGGGGAAACCGGATTGTTGGTCCCAGCACAGGACGAAGCCGCACTCGCAGGTGCCTTGGCGCGGCTGATTGGCGATGCCGATTTGCGCACACGGATGGGCAGTGCCGGGCGTGCGCGGGTGCTGTCGAATTTTTCGGAGACCGAGATTTGCACGCAGACCTTGAGGCTTTATCAACGCTTGATCGAACAGGAGAACGGCGAATGAAAACCATGCTGACAGGATTGCTGCTGGGAGCCACGCTGATGGCGGGGGTCGCCCAGGCGCAGACGCGGATTGGCGCGGCATCCACCGAATTTCGGCTGCTGGGGGCCAATAATAAAGTGGTGGTCGAGCGGCTGGATGATCCGAAGCTACCGAACGTCGCGTGCTATGCCAGCTTTGCCAAAACCGGCGGGATCAAAGGCAGTTTGGGAGTCGCAACCGACCCCTCGAAATTCGGCTTGTCCTGTGTTGCCACCGGGCCAGTGCAATTGTCGGCCAATATGCCCCGTCGCCAGCAAATCGGCTCGATTTCGGCATCGCTCCTGGTCAAACATTTCGACCTTTATCGCTTTGTCGATCCTGACCACAAGGCCGTGGTGTATTTGCTGATCAGCACCAAAATCATTCACGGATCACCGGCGAATGCGGTATCGGCTGTCGCGGTAACGCCCTAATCGGTGGGGTGGGTTCGGTATAGGAGCGGGTGATGAACGATCTTTTGGCAATCCGGCGCGCCTTGATTTCAGTGTCCGACAAAAACGGCCTAGTGCCGTTGGCGCAGGCGCTCACGGCGCGGGGCGTGGAAATTCTCTCAACCGGCGGGTCTGCGCGGGCGTTGCGCGACGCCGGGATCGCGGTGGTCGAGGTCGCCGATTTTACCGGCTTTCCTGAAATATTGGATGGCCGGGTCAAAACCCTGGTCCCGCAAATTCACGGCGGCCTGCTCGGGCGCCGGGATGACCCAACCCATGTCGCGCAAATGGCCGCGCATCGGATCAAGCCGATCGATCTGCTGGTGGTCAATTTATACCCGTTCGAAGCGACCGTCGCGAAAGGGGCCGATTTTGCCGATTGCGTGGAGAATATCGATATTGGCGGCCCGGCCTTGATCCGCGCGGCGGCAAAAAATCATGATTTCGTCGGCGTACTCACCGATCCGGCGCAATATGCCGGGCTGATCGAAACCCTCAACGATGGTGGGACGTCGCTGGCGCAGCGTCAGGCCTGGGCGGCGGCGGCCTTTGCCCGCACGGCAGCCTATGATGCGGCGATTGCGGCATGGTTTGCGCAGCAATCCGGCGAGATTTTCCCCGCACGGCTCGCGGTGGCGGGCGTGAAAAAGCAGGATTTGCGCTACGGTGAGAACCCGCATCAGCAGGCGGCCTTCTATGCCGATGGTGCGCGGTTCGGTGTGGCTACGGCCCGGCAGGTGCAGGGCAAAGAATTATCCTATAATAATATCAATGATACTGACGCGGCTTTCGAATGCGTTGCCGAATTGAGCCACCCGGCTGTGGTGATCGTCAAACATGCCAATCCGTGCGGTGTGGCGATGGGGCGTGACTTGGCGCATGCCTGGGAGCAGGCTCTGGCCTGTGATCCGGTCAGCGCGTTTGGCGGGATCATCGCGGTGAACCGCACGCTTGATGCGGCGGCGGCGGCGTTGATGGCTGAGATTTTCTCCGAAGTGATCATCGCGCCGGATGCCGAGCCGGCGGCGGTCGAGATTTTGGCGCGCAAGAAAAATTTGCGCCTGTTATTGACGGGCGGCTTGCCTGACCCGGCTTCAGGGGGCGTGATGATCCGCTCGGTCGCGGGCGGATTTTTGGCCCAAAACCGCGATACTGGCCGGGTGCGGCGTGAGGATTTGCGGGTGGTCACTCAACGCGCGCCGAGCAACGCCGAACTTAATGATTTACTATTTGCTTTTACGGTAGCAAAACATGTTAAATCGAATGCAATTATTTACGCCAAGGCGGGGGCGACAACAGGAATTGGTGCGGGGCAGATGAGCCGGGTGGATAGTTCGAAAATTGCAGCGCTGAAAGGTGGGGACGCCATTGCCGGGTCGGTCGTCGCCTCGGACGCGTTTTTCCCGTTTGCCGATGGGCTGGAAGCGGCGATTGCGGCAGGGGCCACGGCGGTTATTCAGCCGGGTGGGTCGATCCGGGATGCGGAGGTGATTGCGGCGGCGGATAAAGCCGGGATCGCCATGGTGTTCACCGGCATGCGGCATTTCCGGCATTGAGCGCCGTGCAACCACGGGTGCCGACCCTGGCGCCTGAAGCGATGAACCCGCAGCAGCGCGCTGCCTATGAAGCGATTTTGGCGGGCCCGCGCAAAATTGTGGAAGGGCCGCTCGCGGTTTGGTTGCAGAGTGCAGAATTGGCCGAGCGGGCGCAGGCTTTGGGGGCGTTTTGCCGGTTCGGCACGTCACTGCCGCCGGCTTTGTCAGAATTGGCGATTTTGGTAACCGGAGCTTATTGGCGCGCCGGGTTTGAATGGCATGTTCATGCCCCGATCGCGCAGGCAGCCGGGGTGAGTGCGGCAGCGATTGCGGCGATGAAAGCGGGAGAGAAGGTGCATTTCGCCGATGAGGCGTCGCAAGCGGTTTATGATTTGGCGCGGGAATTATGGGAGACGAGGGCGGTGTCCGACCCGGTTTATCAGCGTGCAGTGACGGCGTTGGGAGTGGCCGGCACGGTCGAGCTGGTGGGGATTTTAGGGTATTACGGGTTGATTTCGATGACCATCAAGGCGTTTCACGTGCCGGTGCCGCCGGGCGCGGAAGAGCCGTTTTGATCGAGGGTTGATATATGGCCGGCGAGAAGCCAGCAGCGCGGATTACCGATTTGCACACATGCCCGGCGGCGGACGGGCCGGTGCCGCATGTGGGCGGGCCGATCATTCTGGGTTCGCCGAATGTGTTGATTGGGGGCCTGCCTGCGGCGCGGGTGAGCGATACCGTCACTTGCGTTGGCCCGCCCGATACGATTGTGATGGGTTCGCCGACCGTGTTGATCAATGGGTTGCAGGCGGCGCGAATGGGCGATCAAACCGCGCATGGCGGGGTGATTGCGTTGGGGTGCCCAACCGTGTTGATCGGCACCGGGTCAGCGGCATCGATGGGGGAGTTGGGCAGTGCGGGCGATGGCGCAGCCCAGGCGGCAGTGCTGACCGAAGCGGCGGCGCTGGGTAAGCCGTTCTGCGCGATTTGCCATGCTGGTTGATAATACCTTTAATCGGTCTTTGCCGAATGATTTGTTCGCGGTGCTCGACCCGGCGCGCGACCCGATTGTGTTCGACACGATGACGGTGCTGGCGCCGGATGCGCAATGTTTGTTCGGCGGTGAATTGGCCGATGCGGTGCGGCGGGCCTCCCCCCATGTGATGGCGATGCCACAGCCGGGCCTGTTGCTGGATTGGTGGCGGCAGAATGGGCGGGGCAAAAGCTATGGCATTGCCTGCCGGGGCGATGTGGGGATGCAGGCTTTGCGCTTGCATTTGAAAACCTTGCTGCGGGTACGCTTGCCTGATGGGAGGCTGGTGCTGTTCCGGTTTTGGGACCCGCGGGTGCTGGAAACTTTTATCAAGAATAGCACGCCGTTGGAGCAGGCCCGATTATTCGGCCCGATCCGCACCTTCTATGGCGAGTCGCCGGAGGGACGGAGCATTGCGTGGGATCGGCCTCAAGGGGTTGAGGTGCCGGCGCGGAGTGAAATGCAGATTTCGCCCAGCTTATATGAAGCCTTTACCCGTGCTGATTTATTTTCCCGCCTACTCGCATTTTTATTGGAGCGGGGTCGGCGCCCTGAGTTCAGGGCGTTTTTGGAACGTCGAGACGCTGCCGCGTCAATTTGGGATCGGATCTGGCCCAAATTGCGCGAGTTGCCGGAATATCTTGTTGTGATTACGCTGACATATGGGTTGCTGTTTGATGCGGGATTTTTGAAGACGGATGGTCATACCACGGATGAGCTGATCGCACGCTGCCTTGGAGCGGCTCAACCGGATTATCCGATGAAAGTTGCGATTGAGGAGTCTGGGATGCTGCGGTTCTCGGAATTTGATCTCTAATGTGGCCGTTTGCTCCCAGCCAGCCGGTTCAAGAATGTCCGAAGGCTTGCGCCGATGCCAAGGCGAAGGATGATGAGCTGGCTAAAGCGGCGAGGCTGCGCGCTGATGATTTGCTGGCGCAACAACGGGAGCATCCGGGGGCGCGCCCCTCGCGCTGTCAGGAACAGGCGGCATCGATTGGCCAGACCGCGAACGAGTTTCAAACCTATTCAAACGCATTACCCTCGGCACGCGCTGCGCAGAATATGAACGCGTTGGGCGATTCTTCGCCGGATGGCGCGAAAGAGACGCCCGTGGGCCCATGTCTGGAGCGGATGCCGTTAGATGCGGCGGCGCTGAATGCTGCACTTGGATTACCGCCAGGCACGATTACCAATAAGATGCTGCGCGATGACAAATCCGGATTTCGAGCGGCATTATTTCGCGATCAAGCGACCGGCAAGCTCATTTTAGTTCCTCGCGATACTGAACCTCATTCATTGGTTGATTGGAGAACAAACATTGACAATGGATTAGGAGAGGAGACACCCCAATATAAGGCAATGGAAACTTTGACCAAGACGTTACATAGCGCCAACACCGATTTTGATATCGCGGGTTACTCAAAAGGTGGTGGCTTAGCGCAAGTCGGTGGTCTATCATCGCCTGATTCGATCGTTAATGTTTTCAATAGTGCCGGAATATCTGATTCCTGGGCGCAGTTTCTTCCAATGAATGCCATGTCTAATCTTGAATCAAGAACAACAGCCTTCAGTGCACAAGGCGATTTTTTGACGATGATGAATGACACGACGGGGCATGAAGCGAATTTGGATAACATGACGTATCTGTACAACCAATTGTCAGGGAACGTTTCACCCCTTGAGAAATTTTTCCTGGGTGGATCGCCGATCCAAATCAATTATTTAAATCCGCAGTCGGCAATCCTAGAGGATGATTTGAATTCGGCTGACGCGCTTGGCGTCAATACGAATTATCTGGAGGTGGCCAAAGATAATCAAGTTTTTCAAGAGGCACGATCAGGTTTTTTACAACAACTGCAAGGTATAATGCAGAAATTCGCGGATGACCCAAATGCGAAATCATTATTTCCGCCGGTTCGTGCTGGAAGCTTCAATACAATCCCGCATTCAATGTCGCTCATGGGGCGGCTTTTGGGTGCGGGTGACAAGGGGCCTAGTCTGGGGCATTTGGCGCAACATCAAATTAGCAATGTTGTGGCTCCGATGGAAAACGTTGTTAAAAAGGACCGAAGCAAACTGCAAAGGTTTATGCAATCATGCGGATGATCGACCGTTTTGTTGCAGGCTTGCCGCGATGGCGCGGTGTGTTGCTGGGGCTTCTTGTTGTTTTTATTTGTGTTAGCTCGCAAGGATCGGCCATGGCCAATAATATTTACTTTCAGGGTTCGGATGTTGCGTTGCAGCTTGCGGTGGATGCGGATAGTCCACCTGCGATTGCGGCGGCGTTGGCGCATGGGGCTTCGGTGAATGCGCGGGAGCGAGAGGTGGGGGGAACGATTTTGGAATATGCGGTTGCGCAGTTTCGGAATCGGGCTGTTGAGGCGTTATTGAAGGCGGGGGCTGATCCGAATTTGCGGGATCGGGGTGGGGATAATGCGGTGACGCTGGCGGTGCGGGCGTTTTCCCGTGATCCGCAGCTTTTGCCGATGGTGTTGGCGCATGGGGGTGATGCGAATACGTTTTCGCCCCGAGGGGAGTATGTGATTGGTCATTTTTTGACTGATCGTAATTTCGCAGGCTTGGAGTTGTTAGTGAAGTATGGCGCTGATCTGAATGTGCGCCAACCAAGCGCGCAACCGCCTGATCAAGGTGGGAATTGGATGGCGGAACGACCCTTTGGCGGGTGGGACATGAAAGGGGGTCCGCCTGAGATATTATACGCTGCACGTGCCGGTGATTGGGACGTGGTGCTGAAGATGTTGCAGCTGGGAGCAAAATTTGATTATCCTGATGAACCTGTGACATTTCCGGATCTATTTAAGGGTAAGGCCGGTGCGTTTCCGCCGCCTGACAGTTGGGGGTACTATTATAAACTAAAGTGTTACGACTTTATGAAGGCACATGGGTTAAAACTACCGCCATTTGGTCCTGGCGCGGGTGGGGCGGATGGCGCCCCGGCGAATTGGACGCCGCCGCCTGGACCGGACCCCGCTGCGCATGAGTTTTTGGCCAATCCGAAGGCGGGATAAACCGAATTTGGGTGCAGCGTTGATGTCATTGATATTGTGACTCCTCTGCCGAAAGCTGATTTTGAGCCGGAGGATCGGGGATAAAGTGACCATGCGAGGTGTGGTTCGGGTTTGTTAGTAACGGTCTTCGTGGCTCTAACATGGCATAGGAGCGGTTGGGTGAGCAAGGGGCTTGATCGGGGACGGGGGGCAATTGGCCGTGCTGGTGGATATTTTTCACCATGGCGCGGTGTGTTGCTGGGGCTTTTTGCTGTCTTTATCTGTGTTGCCTCGCAAGGATCGGCCATGGCCCATAATATTTACTTTCAGGGTTCGGATGTTGCGTTGCAGCTTGCGGTGGATGCGGATAGTCCACCTGCGATTGCGGCGGCGTTGGCGCATGGGGCTTCGGTGAATGCGCGGGAGCGGGAGGTGGGGGGGACGATTTTGGAATATGCGGTTGCGCAGTTTCGCAATCGGGCGGTTGGGGCGTTATTGCAGGCGGGGGCTGACCCGAATTTGCGGGATCGGGATGGGGATAATGCGGTGACATTGGCGGTGCGGGCGTTTTCCCGTGATCCACAGCTTTTGCCGATGGTGTTGGCGCATGGAGGTGATGCGAATACGTTTTCGCCGCGAGGTTCGTATGTGATTGACCATTTCTTGACGGACCGTAATTTCGCGGGCTTGGAGTTGTTGGTGAAGTATGGCGCTGATCTGAATGTGCGCCAGCCAAGCGCGCAACCGCCTGATCAGGGCGGGAATTGGATGGCGGAACGACCCTTTGGCGGGTGGGACATGAAAGGGGGGCCACCTGAGATATTGGACCTAGCAAGCGCGGATTATTGGGACGTGGTTTTGAAGATGTTGCAGCTGGGAGCAAAATTTGATTATCCCGACGAGCCGATAACTTTTACTGACATGTATCGGGGCAACGGCGCAACATTTCCGCCGCCTGACAGTTGGCTTTATTACTACAAGCTCAAATGTTATGAATTTATGAAGGCGCATGGGTTGAAACTACCGCCATTTGGTCCTGGTGCGGGTGGGGCGGATGGTGCGTCGGCGAATTGGACGCCGCCGCCTGGACCGGACCCGTTTGCGCATGAGTTTTTGGCCAATCCGAAGGCGGGGTAAACCGAATTTGGGTGCAGCGTTGATGTTATTGATATTGTGACTCCTGTGCCGAAAGCTGATTTTGAGCCGGAGGATCGGGGATAAAGTGACCATGCGAGATGTGGTTCGGGCTTGTTAGTAAAGATCTTCGTGGCTCTAACATGGCATAGGAGCGGTTGGGTGAGCAAGGGGCTTGATCGGGGACGGGGGGCAATTGGCCGTGCTGGTGGATATTTTTCACCATGGCGCGGTGTGTTGCTGGGGCTTTTTGCTGTCATTATCTGTGTTACCATGCAAGGATCTCTGAACGAGAGCTTTGCACAGGCGACGAGTAAGATCACGGCCTACCATGTCGCGGGGGAAGTGCTTAACGCGGTCCAATCTCATCCAATCATTGCGCTCGGAATGGTTCCTGTTCTTGGACCATTGTTAGCGGCGATCAAGCTGATCCGAGGCAACAAACTTCTGCCGCCCGCTGCGGGTCATCATTATGTGCTGCCGGCGGACCCGCCGGCCGGAACAACGGGGTTAGCAAAGTATAGTCCGATTGACCGCCATAAAATGCCGTGGGTGCAAAATGGGATTAGGGCCAAACAACGAGAGTTGGGTTGCACGTGAAACGTCGGCCACTTTTGTGGTCGTGGCTGATCGCTCCGCTTTCGGCGGTGCGCGGTCAGGCTAGTGGTAAGTTAAGGTTTGAAAGGATTGTGAGAATGACGCGGTATGTTCGCAATGGGCCGGTTGTTCTGGATTTGGATCATTTTCCAGCGGGACCGGCGCGGCAGTTTGCTGATGCGGTTGCGGCGGGGGAAATTGATCGGGCGGTGATGTTGGCGAAAGGGTTGCCGGAGGGGATCAACACGGCATCGCCGGATGGGATTACGGCATTATTGATTGCGGTGGCGCGGCTGCGCCCTGATGAAGTTGCGGCTTTGCTCCGGGCTGGCGCGAACCCGAATGGGGCGGCTGGCAATGCGCCACTTTATACGGCGGTGATGGCGGGTGATTTGACGATCGCACGGATGTTGTTGCAGGCGGGGGCTGATCCGAATGGCCGCGCTGGCGGCGAGACCGCTTTGTATAACGCCGTGCTGCTCAATCAACGTGGTGCGGTTGATTTATTGTTGGAACATAAAGCGGATATCAACGCGCGCAATAGCCTTGGTGAGCCGATCACGGAAGCGGCGGCTGATACGAACAATTGGGAAATGGTGCTGTATTTGTTGGATCGGGGTGCCTCATTATGGGCAACGGATGACGTGGGCGGCACGCTTGGTTTATCGGCGAAATTTAGTCATGTGGCACCGGATAGCGCGCAGGGACGCGCTTTGGCGGATGTTATTGAGCGGTTGAAACGCGCTGGATTTCCATGGCCACCACCACCGCCGAAGGAGGTGGTGGTGCTTCGGGCAGAAAAAAAATGGCCACCGCCTGGCGCGAGCCGGTGAGGCTTTTGGCCGGATTGGGTTTTATCCGCTGGCTGACATTGGTTGTATTGGCAGTGATTTCTGTGAATTTTGCTCATCCAGGATCGGCCATGGCCAATAATCTTTACTTTCAGGGTTCGGATGTTGCGTTGCAGCTTGCGGTGGATGCGGATAGTCCACCTGCGATTGCGGCGGCGTTGGCGCATGGGGCTTCGGTGAATGCGCGGGAGCGAGAGGTGGGGGGGACGATTTTGGAATATGCGGTTGCGCAGTTTCGGAATCGGGCTGTTGAGGCGTTATTGAAGGCGGGGGCTGATCCGAATTTGCGGGATCGGGGTGGGGATAATGCGGTGACGTTGGCGGTGCGGGCGTTTTCCCGTGATCCGCAGCCTTTGCCGATGGTGTTGGCGCATGGGGGTGATGCGAATACGTTTTCGCCCCGAGGTTCGTTTGTGATTGAGCATTTCTTGGCCGACCGTGATTTCGCAGGCTTGGAGTTGTTGGTGAAGTATGGCGCTGATCTGAACGTTCGTGGGGCCAGTGCGCAACCGCCTGATCAGGGTGGGAATTGGATGGCGGGCCGACCTTTTGGTGGGTGGGACATGAAAGGTGGGTCACCCGCGATATTATATGCAGCGGAGGCTGTTGATTGGGACGTTGTTTTGAAAATGTTGCAGCTTGGTGCCAAGTTTGATTATCCTGATGAACCTGTGACATTTCCTGATCTATTTAAGGGTAAGGCCGGTGCATTTCCGCCGCCTGACAGTTGGGGGTACTATTATAAACTAAAATGTTATGACTTTATGAAGGCACATGGGTTAAAACTACCGCCATTTGGTCCTGGCGCGGGTGGGGCGGATGGCGCCCCGGCGAATTGGACGCCGCCGCCTGGACCGGACCCCGCTGCGCATGAGTTTTTGGCCAATCCGAAGGGCGGTTGAATTTATTTGTTATGTAAACGCAACGATTAGGTCGCAATTTCGCGCCTAGCGCTCGAAGTTGATTTTTGCGCGGACGGGGGGTGCGTAGATGTGGCCGGGCAGCGTGGGGCGTGGCGGCGGAGCAGGATATTTTGCCAGCATATAGTCGTAAAATGACGGCTCCGGTTTTTCGCTCCGCCGCGCTGGTTTGGGAGCTGATTTGGGGCGAGGTGGGCGGGGTTTGCGCGGTAATTTAAGGTAATTGGGCAGCGGAATTGCCAGCATGTGGCAGATTGGGCGTAGCACGCGACCGATGCGTGGGTTTTCGCTGTGGAGGAGCGACAAGCCAGGGTCTTCGAGGAAGCGGATCAGATGACCCCGGACGTAGGGGATGTGATGGCCGGGGAAGGTTTGCAACAGCCAGCCTTTTTGCGCCGGAATTTCGCGCCTTTTTGCTCCGGTTGGAGAGGTTGGTGCTGGTGCTTCTGCGGGTTCGGGCGCGGTTTGAGTTTTCGCGCCGGGTTTCCGTTCGCGGATGGGGCGGGGATTGCAGGCGAGGGCGCGGAAGCGGAGGGAGAGAAAAGAAATACGGTGCCAGACGGCCCACTTGAGCGAAAGATTAAAGCGGGCGTAGTCGGGGGCGCCGAGGGTTTTGCGGAGCATGCGCGCGATGGTGGTGAAGCGGTCGGCGAGACTCTGTGCGAGGGGGTTAGTGGTCTGCTCCATTTCTCTAACATGGCATAGGAGCAGGGGGGTGCGAAAGGGGAAAAAAGGAGCGAAATAAAAGTTGATTCTTTTACGACTGTCCGTTAACTTTTTGGTATGTTATTACGACTACATAGAGTTCGGTGCGGCGCGAAAATTTTTAGATCGTTGATGGGGAGCGTTTGATGGATTGCCGGGACAAAATGACATTGGTTGCGCGCGGGGCGTTGGTTGCGCGCGGGACGTTGGTTGCGCGCGGGGCGTTGGTTTTAGGGGTTTTGTTGGTGAGTGGGTGTGCGACGGAGACGCATCAGGTGGTGCAGCCGTCGCGGGTGAGTATGGCGGGCACGGGGTATTCGGGGCCGCGCTATACGGTGGCTTTGGGGAGTTTTGACAATCAATCGACCTATGGCACTGGCATTTTCAGTGATGGCGATGTGTTGGGCGATCAGGCGAAGGCGATTTTAGAGACCGATTTGGAAGAGACTAATCGGTTTAATGTGGTTGATCGCAATAATATGGCGCAGTTGCAGCGCGAGGCGGCGATGCGGCATCGGCGTCAGGCGTTGCAGGGCGCGCAGGTGGTGATTACCGGGGCGATCACTGATTTTGGCCGCAGGACCACGGGTGACCAGGAGCTCTATGGGATTTTGGGAGCGGGCAAGACGCAGACCGTCTATGCGAAGGTGGATTTGAATGTTGTGGATGTGCGAACCTCGCAAGTGCTGTATTCGGTGCAAGGGGCGGGGGAGTACGCGCTGAGCAATCGGGAATTGCTGGGTTTTGGCGGGTCATCGGGCTATGATTCGATCATTAACGGCAAGGTTTTGAATCTGGCGATTGAGCAGGCGATTGATAAATTGACGGTGGGGATGTTGAACGGGGCTTGGTCTCCCGTGCGACCGCAGCGATAAGGTGAGAGTTATGGCGGTGCGGGGGCGGTGGTTGACGATGGCGACGGCCATGGTCGGGGCTGGGTTGTTAGCGGGCTGCACGCCGCCGAAGCCGTTATATTATTGGGGCAATTCTCAGGCGGTTTTGTATAAGTTGCATGCCAATCCCGGTGGTATGAATCCAAGTGAGGCCATCACCAACTTGACTAATAATATTCGGGTGGCGGCGTCGATGGGTATGCGGGTGCCGCCGGGTGAACATGCGGAACTCGGTTATTTGCAGTATCAGGCGGGGGATATGGCGCAGGCCGCGGCGCAATTTCGATTGGAGAAGCAGCTTTATCCATCATCCGCGCCGTTGATGGACCGGCTATTGGCGAAAATGCAGCCTCAGCAGCCAGCGACAGAGCCAGCTTCACAGCCAACGACACAGCCAACGACACAGTCTGGGGCGGGAGGCAATTCATGAGCCGGTGGTATATGATCGGCGCGGCGATGCTGCTGTCAATTTTGGCGCTCAGCGGCTGTGCGTCTAAACCCTATGATTATACGGCGTATCAGGCGCATCCGCCGACCTCGATTTTGGTGTTGCCGCCGATCAATCACAGCGTCGATGTTAAGGCGCGGGATGTTTATTTATCAACGGTGACAAGGCCTCTCGCTGAAGAGGGGTATTATGTGTTTCCGGTTTGGCTGGTTGATCATTATTTGCGGGCGAATGGCGAGACCAATGGCACGCAGATTCAGGCGATCAAGCTGAGCAAATTGAATTCCGTGTTTCACCCGGATGCGGTGCTCTATACGACGATCAATCATTTTGGACAGAAATATCAGATTTTGCAGTCGGTGCTGGTTGTTGATGTGACGAGCCGATTGGTTGACGCCAAGACTGGGGCGTTATTGTGGAAAGGTAGCATCGACTATGCGTACGACCCGAATCAGGGTGCTGATAGCTCGCTGCTTGCGATGTTGATTAGCGCGGCTTTGTCGCAAATGCTCAGCAAGGAATCGGTGCAGGGGCGGATTGCTGCAACGCAGGCGAATGCATTCTTGTTCTATAATCGGGCGACGGGCTTGCCGTTTGGGCCGTATAATCCAAAAGCCAAGACGGATGCGCGACGTTAGGGGGTGGCGCGGCGAGAGAGTGCTTTGCCGTGCGTGGCGTCGAAAAGGTGCAGATTGTTGGGGGGGAGGCGCACGTGGCATTCGGTTAGGGTGAGCAGGGATGGGTTGGATGGCACCCGCACGGCGAATGGGGTGTTATCGGGGAGGTGGCCGTGGATCAGGGTTTCGGAGCCGAGGGGTTCGACGAGGTCGATTTGGAGTTTTAGGGCGGTTGGGTCTTGGTCATCGGCGATGGTGACATGTTGGGGGCGGATGCCCACGATGATCGCGGTGCCGGGGGGTTGCGCCAGGGGCGGGAAGGGGAGCGGAATGGTCGCGCCGGGCAGTTGGGCGGTTTGGCCGCTTGCTAGTTGGGCGGTCTCACCGCTTGCTAGTTGGGCGGTCTCACCGCCGGGGAGCAGGGTGGCGGGGCAGAGATTCATCGCGGGGTCGCCGATGAAGGTGGCGACATAGCGATCCGCGGGGTGAGCAAAAATTTCCATCGGCGGGGCGATTTGGGCGGCCTCGCCTTGGTTCATGACGATCAGGCGATCGGCCAGGGTCATGGCTTCGGTTTGGTCATGGGTGACATAGAGCGAGGTGATGCCGAGCTTTTTTTGCAGTTTGCGAATATCGGCGCGGACTTGCACGCGTAATTTGGCATCGAGATTTGAGAGCGGCTCGTCGAACAGAAATAATTTTGGTTCACGAACGATGGCGCGGCCCATAGCGACGCGTTGGCGCTGGCCGCCGGATAATTCGCGGGGTTTGCGCGCGAGGAGCGAGTCCAGGCCCAGGGTGGCGGCGGTGGCGGCGACTTTTTCGGCGATGATTGCTTTGCTCAGCCCGCGCAATTTCAGCCCGTAGGCCATGTTTTCAAACACGGTCATATGCGGATAGAGCGCGTAGTTTTGAAAGACCATGGCGATGTCGCGCTGGGCCGGGTCGCGGTGCGTAATGTCCTCGCCATCGAGCAGGATGCGGCCGGCGCTGGGGGTTTCGAGGCCGGCGACTAGGCGCAGGAGCGTGGATTTGCCGCAGCCCGACGCACCGACAATGACCAGCATTTCGCCATCGGCGACATCAAGGTCCAGCCCGGCGAGGATGGTGCCTTTGCCGAAATTTTTACTGATGCCTTGGAGTTGTAACCGTGCCATGATGGGTCCGTTATTGAGCGGTTATTGAACGATTATTTGTCGGCGTCGGTGAGGCCGCGCACGAACCAGCGCTGCATCAGGATCACCACCAAGACCGGCGGCAGGATGGCCCAGATGGTGGCGGCCATCACCAGATTCCACGGCGTCATTTGATCGGTGGAGATCATTTGGACAATGCCGAGCACGATGGTGTCGAGCTTGCCGTTGGTGGCGACCAGCAGCGGCCAGAGATATTGGTTCCAGCCATAGACGAAGAGAATGACGAACAGAGCGGCGAGATTGGCACCGGAGACGGGGAGCAAAATATCGATGAAGAAGCGCATCGGCCCGGCACCATCGAGCTTGGCGGCTTCGACCAGCTCATCGGGCACGGCGAGGAACACCTGGCGGAACAGCAAGGTTGCGGTGGCGGAGGCGATCAGCGGCATGGTGAGGCCGGTGAAGCTGTTGATCAAATGAAAATCCGCCATCACCGCGTAGGTGGGGATGATGCGCACCTCGACGGGGAGCATCAGGGTGATGAAAATCAGCCAGAACGCCAATTTTCGGCCTGGGAAGCGGAAAAACGCGATGGCGAAGGCGGAGAGGGCGGAGATGATGATTTTGCCGACGGCGATGCTCATGGCCATGGCGAAGCTGATCAGCAGCATGCGCCCGACCGGCACGCCGCCTTGCGCGGTGGCGCCGGAACCGAGCACGGTGATAAAATTGCCAAGGCCTGCGAGGCGCGGGATGAGCGAAATGTCGCCGCGATTGATTGCTCCGGCGGATTGGGTAGCACCGGCGAAGGTGACCCAGAGCGGCAGGGCAAAAATCAACACGCCGAGCAGCAGGATGGCGTGGGCGAGATAGTCTGGGCGGGGGCCAATGCGTGCCTTCATGGTGCGGTTTTCATGTGGCGGCGCGCTGGCCGACGAAGCGGAACTGGATCATGGTTAGGCCGACGATCAGGGCCATCAGGATCACCGATTGGGCGGCGGAGCCGCCGAGATCGAGATTGATGACGCCATCGCGATAGACTTTGACCACCAAGGTTTCGGTGGCGGTGCCGGGGCCGCCTTCGGTGAGGGCGAATATCAGCGCGAACGTGTCGAACGCGGCATAGACCAGATTGACGATGATGAGGAAGAAGGTGGTGGGGGCGAGCAGGGGCCAGATGATGCTGCGGAAACGCTGCCAGGCATGCGCGCCATCGAGCGAGGCGGCTTCGATCAGGGATTTTGGGATTGATTGCAGGCCGGCCAAGTAGAAAATGAAATTATAGGCGACTTGCTTCCAGGCGGCGATGAAAATCACCAGAGCGAAGGCTTGGCCGCCATTCAGCGCGTAATTCCAATCGATGCCCAAGGCGGCGAGCGGGCGGGTGAGCATGCCGATTTCGGGTTGGAGCAGAAACACGAAAATCACCGAGGCGATGGCCGGGGCGATGGCGTAGGGCCAGATCAGCAAGGTTCGGTAAATGGCTTGGCCTTTGATGCCGCGATCCGCGAAGATGGCGAGGGTGAGGCCGCCGGCCATGGCGAGGAGCGTCACGCACGCGCAGAAAATCAGCGTGCGCAGCAAGGTCGCTTGGTAGCTTGGCGATGCGAGCAGGGCGGCGAAATTGGCGAGGCCGACGAAGCTGACATGCAGGCCGAAACCATCGGTCGCGGTGACGCTTTGGGCGAAGGCTTTATAGGCGGGGAGGAAAAAAAATAGGATGGTGACCGCCAATTGCGGGGCCACCAGGAGCGCCGGGAGTAGCCATCCGGCAAACAGGGTCCGGCGCTCCATGGTCAGGCTCAGCTATGGGCGGTGCGGGCGAATTGATCCACCACGGCTTGGCTGCGCTTATTGGCCTGGGCCAAGGCGGTTTGCGCCGAGGCCCCGTTTTGGATCGCGCGTTCCCATTCCTCTTCGATGATCACGCGCACTTCGGGCATGTTGCCCAGGCGGATGCCCGAGGAATAGGGCGTCACTTTGGTGCGGGTGAGTTGTTTGACCGCGAGATCGGCACCGGGGTTGTTGGCGTAGTAGCCTTGCTTGGTCATCAGCGCGTTGCCGGCCAGGGTGACCGGGATATAGCCGGTGGCTTCGCTCCAATGCGCGTCGTTTTCCGGTTTGCTGATGAAATTAAAGAACAGGGCGACGGCGCGATATTCGTCTTTGGTGCGGTGCGGGGCGGTCATTGGCCAGAAGGAGGCACCACCGATGATTGAGTTGATCGGTGATTTGATGATCGAGGGGTGGAACGGCAAATAATGATCGGCGAATTTGAATTTCGCACTTTGTTTGAGCTGGCCGTAAATGCCGGAACTATCGAAGGTGATGGCGGCATCGCCTGAATAGAAGATGGGGCTGGGCAGGCCATCGCGGCCCTCATATTTGAACAATCCCTCTTTTTGCATCGAGAGCAGGGTGCCGAGATTTTTCACAAATGGCGCGGTATCGAGTTTGAGGGTGGGTTTCGGGCCGCCGAAACCGTCATCGAGGGTGGCGAATTCGACGTCATGGATGGCGGCGAATTGTTCGAAATGCACCCAGGTCGGCCAGGAGGTCATGACCGGGATTTTGGCGGCTTTTTTGGCTTTGATCGCGCGGGCGGCGGCGATCACTTGATCCCAGGTGGCGAGTGGGGCTTTCGGGTCGAGCCCGGCGCGGACGAAGGCGTCTTCGTTGATCCACATCAGGGCGGTGGAGGAATTGAACGGGGCGGCGCCCATTTTGCCGCCGGCGACGCCGTAATAGCCGCGCACGGCGGGGATGTAGGTGCTGGCATTGACCGGCACGCCGGTCATTTCGCCGAGTTTCCAGACATCGACCACGGCGCGGCCGGCGCCGAGCATTTCGGCGGTGCCGACATCGAAAATCTGGGCGATTGAGGGGGCTTTGCCGGCGCGCCAGGCGGCGATGGTTTCGGTGAGGACTTGCGGATAGGTTCCTTTATAGACGGCATCAATGCGCGCCTCGGTCTGGCTGGCGTTGAACTTGTCCACCAGCCCTTGCAGCGTTTGGCCCAATTGCCCGCTCATGGCGTGCCAGAGGGTTGCGCTGGCCGGGGCGGCGGCGCGGGCCGTGGCGGCGAGGCTGGCATTGGCCAAGGCGGCGGTCGCCAAGGTTGCCGTAGCGGGGGCGGCGGCGAGTAAGGTGCGGCGTTTCATCTGTGCGTCTCCCTGTTGTGGAAAGCTCGATCTGTTACAGTTTCTTGATGACGTCTCTATGACACATCAATGAAGGCTTGATGACAAGTGGCAATCAGCATGGCAGGGAGTAGCGCGAGGTTTGCGCCCCGATCAGGCTCGGCTATAGGAGGCGAATGGACCTCAAGGATCATATTCGCGGTATTCCGGATTTTCCCAAGCCGGGTATCCTGTTTTACGATATTTCGACGCTGCTGCGTCATGCCGATGCGTGGCAGGTGGCCATGGGGCGGCTGGCCAAGCTGGTGCGCGCTTATCAGCCGGATGTGCTGGCCGGGGTGGAATCGCGCGGATTTTTGCTCGCGGCGCCGCTGGCGCTGAAGCTGGGCTGCGGGTTTATTATGCTGCGCAAGCGGGGGAAATTGCCGGGGCCGACGGTGGGGCATGATTATGCGTTGGAATATGGCACCGACCGGATTGAGGTGCAGGAAGATGCGGTGACGCCGGGGCAGCGCGTGGTGGTGGTTGATGATTTGCTGGCGACGGGCGGCACCATGGCGGCGGGGATTGCGTTGCTGCGCGGTATTGGTGCTGAGGTGCCGGCGGCGGTTGCGTTGATCGAGTTGAGCTTCCTCAAAGGGCGGGAGCGTCTTGATGTGCCATTCGATTCGTTGGTCCGCTACGATTCCTGATTTTATGTGCGCCCGATGATGCGTCGGCGGGAGATGTTGCAGGCGGTGGGGGCGCTGGCGTTGCTGGGTGGGGCGGCGCGGGCGGCTTCGGTGTTAACCGATATTATGATTGTGGCTGGCGGTCCGCCGGCGGGGCGGATTGATCGCTGGTCGCGCGCGGCGGCGCAGGCGCTGAGGGGGTCGCTCGCGCCGCATGGGGTGATCAGCACCGAGACGGTGGGCGGTGTTGATGGGGTGACGGCGGCGAATCGGGCGCAGAATTTGGTGGTGCCGAATGGGCGGACGGCGACGATGCTGCCGGGCACTACGGCGATTGCGTTTTTGACCAATGATCCTCGGGTGCAGTTTCAGCCGGATGATTTCGTGCCGGTGTTGGGCGGGTTGAGTCCGCTGGTGTTTGTGGTGCGCGGCGGGTTGCAACGGCTGAGCGCGCCGACGCCGCTGCGGGTGGCGGCGGCATCCCCTGAGAGTGGTGATTTGGCCGGGTTGCTCGCGATGGCGCGGCTCGGTGTGCCGGTGGCGCCGGTTTTTGGGCTGAATGGCACGCGCGCGAAGAGCCGGGCGTTCGCCGATGGGCAGGCCGATGCGCTGCTGTTGTTTGGTGAGGGGGTGATTGAGGATGTCGCACCGCTCACCGCGCAGGGGGGCATTGTGGTGTGTAGCTTGGCGTTGCCGGGGCCGGATGCCGGCGCGCAGGCGGCGTTTGGTCAGGTGCCGAGTTTGGAGGCATTGATTGCGGCGCGGGGCGGCTCGGCGCTGTCAAAGCCGTTGGATCAGGCTTATCGGGCGGTTGCGGCGGTTTGCGCGATCGATTTCATGTTGTTGCTGCCGCATTTGACCGCGCCGAGTGATATTGCGCTGTGGCGCTTTGCGGCGGGACGGGCGATTCATGATCCGGCGATGCAGGATGCGGCCTCGGCCAGTGATTTGACGCTGGTTTCGGGGATTGCGGCGGCGCAGGCGGTCGCACCGCTGGTGACCGGGCCGGATGCGCTGCTGGCGCTGAACCGGTTTTTGGCCAGCCAGTACGGTTGGCATCGATGATATTGCGAAATAATTGAGCGATGGCGCGCGTTGCTCCTCGGTTTGTTTGCTCGGAATGTGGCGCGGTGACCGCGAAATGGGTGGGGCGCTGCGAGGCCTGTAGCGCGTGGAATTCGCTGGTGGCGGAGGCGGCGAGCGCTGATGCACGACCGCGGCGGGTGAACCCGGCCCATCGGCTTGATTTTGTGGGATTGGCGGGCGAACAGGCGCTGCCGCCACGCCTGGCGCTGGGGATTGCCGAATTTGACCGGGTGCTGGGCGGCGGCATGGTCGAGGCTTCGGCGATTTTGGTCGGCGGTGATCCGGGGATCGGCAAATCGACCTTATTGCTGCAAGCGGCGGCGACGCTCGCCCGGGCGGGGCAGCGTGTTCTGTATATTTCCGGCGAGGAATCGGTGGGGCAAATCCGGCTGCGCGCCCAGCGGCTGGGGTTGAGTGATGCGCCGGTTAGCCTCGCGACGGCCACGGCATTGTCGGAAATTCTGGCGGCTTTGGAGGCGGAGCGCACGATTGCTTTGGTGATTATCGATTCGATCCAGACGATTTGGGATGAATCGATTGAGCAGGCGCCGGGCACGGTGACGCAGGTGCGTGCGAGCGCGTTTGCGCTGATCCGCGCGGCGAAACAGCGCGGTTTTGCGTTGATGCTGGTGGGCCATGTCACCAAGGAAGGCGGTTTGGCGGGGCCACGCGTGCTCGAACACATGGTCGATGTGGTGCTGCATTTCGAAGGTGATCGCGGTCATCAATTTCGGATTCTGCGCGGCGCAAAAAATCGGTTTGGCGCGACCGATGAGATCGGGGTGTTCGAGATGACCGGGGGTGGCTTGGCGGAGGTGGCTAATCCATCCGCGCTGTTTTTGGCGGAGCGGCATGGCAATGTTGCGGGATCGGCGGTGTTTGCCGGGTTGGAAGGCTCGCGCCCGGTATTGATGGAGGTGCAGGCGCTGCTGTCGGCGAATGGTGCGGGCTCGGCGCGGCGCTCGGTGATTGGCTGGGATGCGGGGCGGCTTTCGATGCTGCTCGCGGTGCTTGATGCGCGCTGCGGGCTGAAGCTCGGGGCGCAGGATGTGTATTTGAATATTGCCGGGGGGTTGAAGGTGAATGAGCCGGCGGCGGATCTGGCAGTGGCGGCGGCGTTGATTTCGGCGGCGGGCGGCGCGCCGACCGATGCCTCGATGGTGTTTTTTGGCGAAATTGGGCTTTCGGGTGAGTTGCGACCGGTGGCGCAGGCGGAATTGCGCTTGAAGGAGGCGGCGAAGCTTGGGTTTTCGCGGGCGGGGTTACCCCGGCGGATAGCGCGCGGAGATCGGGGCGCGCGGGTTCCCGATGGAATAACGCTTGCGGAATTTGGCCATCTCAGCGATTTGGTGGTTGCCATGAGCAGTGATAGTGGTACTGACGAGGGCAGGGGCTGAACCGTTATGAATGTATTAATGTCATGACTTGGGCGGATGGCATTGCGGTTGCCATTGTCTTGCTGTCCGGCTTGCTTGCGCTGGCGCGCGGTTTTGTGCGCGAGATTTTGGGCGTTTTCGCGTGGGTGACATCCGGGCTGGTGGCGCTCTCGGCCTATGGGGCGTTCGAGCCGTTCGTACTGCATTATGTTTCCAACCCGAAACTGGCCTTGCCGCTGACCATCGCCGCCGTGTTTCTGGTGGTTTTGATTATTTTGACCATTATTGTCAGTTTTATCGCCTCGCTGGTGCGCGACTCGGTGCTGTCCGGCTTGGACCGCACGCTGGGGTTGGTGTTTGGGCTGGTGCGCGGTGCTGCGATTGTGTGTTTGCTGTTGATATTCGTCTCGATTTTCTTGCAACCGGCGGAATGGCCGGCGGCGGTGATCAATGCGGAATTCTTGCCCGCCACGGAAACCGGGGCCAGCTTGTTGATTAGTGTGCTGCCCGCCCGGTTCCGGCCGGTTTTGGGCCATCCGCTGCCGAGCGATGCGGGTCAGCCGAAAACGGGCAAGGCGAACGCGGACAAGGCGAAAGCGGGTCAATCGACCGCGCCGGAGCAGCCAGCGGGCCATTCGTCCTCGGCTCCCGCCGGTGCCGCGTCCTCCGGAGCGATATAGCGAGGGGGCGCATCGCTGATCAGCGCGGCGGATAAGTCAGTTTTATGTCAAAGCGCTCGACAGGGGGCGGGCAAAGCCCTACATGCTGCCCATACCGATATCGGTAACCCAAGGCGGCGCAATGGACCTGATAAATTCTGCGGACCTGATAAATTCTGCTGATGTCGATGATGACAAGCTGGATGATGACAAGCTGCACGAAGAGTGCGGCGTGTTTGGTGTTTGGAATGTCGCGGATGCGGCGGCGATTACCGCACTCGGGTTGCATGCGTTGCAGCATCGTGGCCAGGAAGCCACCGGCATCGTGACCCATGACGGGTTGCGCTTTCATGCCCATAAGGGGCTTGGGTTGGTCGGGGATAATTACGGCGATGCGAAGGTGATGGCCGGGCTGCATGGCGCGCGGGCGATTGGGCATAATCGCTATGCGACGACCGGGGCGACCTTGCTGCGCAATGTGCAGCCGCTGTTCGCCGAGTTTGCCTTTGGCGGCTTTGCCGTTGGGCATAATGGCAATTTGACAAATGCCTATGCGCTCAAGCGCGCGCTGACCCGGCGCGGCTGCCTGTTTCAATCGACCACCGATTCTGAAGTCTTTGTGCATCTGATTGCGATCAGCCTGTATGCGACGGTGATTGACCGGTTGATTGATGCGCTCAAGCAGGTTGAGGGGGCGTATTCGCTGGTCGCGCTGTCTGATCATCTGCTGATTGGCTGCCGCGATCCGCTGGGCGTGCGCCCGCTGGTGCTGGGCCGCACCATCGGCGCGAATGGGGTTGATCCGGGTTGGGTGCTCGCCTCGGAGACTTGCGCGCTGGATATGGTTGGCGCGGAATTTGTCCGCGATGTCGAGCCGGGCGAGATTGTGGCGATCGATGCCAGTGGTGTGCGCAGCTACAAGCCATTTGCTGTGCAAAAATCGCGGTTTTGCGTGTTTGAATATATTTATTTTGCCCGGCCTGATTCGGTGATGGAGGGTAATTCGGTCTATGCGGCGCGCAAATTGATCGGCGCTGAATTGGCCCAGGAATCGCCGACCGAGGCCGATATTGTGGTGCCGGTGCCCGATTCGGGCGTTCCCGCCGCGATGGGCTATGCCGAGGCGAGCGGGTTGCCGTTCGAACTCGGGATTATTCGCAATCATTATGTCGGGCGCACCTTCATCGAGCCGACCGATCAGATCCGGCATTTGGGCGTGCGGCTGAAACATTCGGCCAACCGGGCGATCATCGAAGGGCGGCGGGTGATTTTGGTGGATGATTCGATTGTGCGGGGCACCACCTCATCGAAAATCGTGGAAATGGTGCGGGCGGCGGGCGCGCGCGAAGTGCATATGCGAATTTCCTCGCCGCCGACCACCCATTCCTGCTTTTATGGCATTGATACGCCCGAGCGGAGCAAATTGCTCGCGGCGCATAATGATGTTGCGGCGATGGCGAAATTGATCGGGGTGGATAGTCTCGCTTTTATCTCGATTGACGGGTTGTACCGGGCGCTGGGGCGGCATCGGCGGGACTCTGATGCGCCGGCTTTTTGTGATGCGTGCTTTACCGGCGATTATCCGATCCCGCTCTCGGACAGCGAGGGTAATGATTCGCGCCAGGCCTCGCTGCTTTCCGAATTCACCTGAGATTAAGTCCGTCATGGGCATTTATCAGTCGGCGAATTGGATGATCTTTTTGGGATGTCAGGGACGATAAGGACTTAAGGAAGGCTTCTTTTTTGAAAAAAAGAAGCAAAAAACTTTCGTGAGTTTATGGGCTGGCGGTTGGACCGGCACCGCACCCAAGGAGCAAAGTTTTTTTTGCTTCTTTTTTGTTCACAAAAAAGAAGAACCTTAATTGCTCTGTCCGACCTTAAAACAGGCCGGCGCCGGATAGGCCGCCATAGACGCCGAGGCCGGCGGTGAGGGTGGCGAGGAACAAAGTGAGCCATAGATACCAGCCGCGGAGGCGGATATTGGCGGGGAGGGCGCGCACGGCGAGGGCGATCAGAAAGCCCAGGACCAGCGGCAGCAGCAGGGCGTTCATGACTTCGACTGCGATGTTGAGAAACACCAGATCAGGCACGAAGGCCACTAACAGCGCGCCGGCGATCAGGCAGAACGCATAGACACCGTAGAACCATTTGGCTTGGGCGGGCCGGTCTTCGAGCGAGCGGCGATAGCCGGTGACTTCACCGAGGCCCCAGGCGAGGGCGAGGGAGGCGACGATGGCGGCGATCAAACCAGCGCCGAGCACGCCGATGCCGAACACTAATTTGCCAACGGTATCGCCGAGGAAGGGTGTCAGCGCGTGGGCGATGTCACCGACGCTGTTGAGATTGGCTTGATGATTGCGCAGCCCGATGGTGGCGGCGGCGGCGATCAAGACGGCGGCCATCACCAATTGGGTGACCACGGCACCGACGGCGGTATCCCAGCGGGCATATTTGAAATCGGCTGGGGTTAGTTTTTTGTCGGCGACGGCGGATTGTTGATAGAAAATCATCCAGGGCATGATCACCGCGCCGATATTGGCGGCGACCAGATAGAGATAGGCCGGATTGCCGAGCGCGGGTTGCAGCGCTTGGGCGGCCATGGCCTGCCCGTCCGGATGGGCGAGATAGGCGACGGCGAAAAACACAAATTCGAACAGGCCAAGGGCGATGGCGATGCGCTCGACGCGCCGATAGGAGCCGGTGAAGGCGACGATCAGGAGGAAGCCGGCGGCGAGGGTGACCGAGACCAGACGCGGCACCCCGTAGAGCGCGCCGACGCCGGCGACGCCGGAAAATTCGGTGAGCAGGGCGCCGATGGTGGCGACGGTGAGGCCCGCCGCCGAGAGCCAGGCCCAGCCCGCGCCAAACGTGTCACGGATCAGCTCGCCATGGCCCTTGCCGGTAAAGATGCCGAGCCGCACGGTGAGTTCCTGCACCACATAGAGGATTGGCATCAGCAGGAATTGCAGCACCAGCAGCCGGTAGCCCCAGGCGACGCCCGATTGGGCGGCGGTGATGATGCTGCCGACATCGGTATCGGCCAGCATGACGACGAGGCCAGGGCCGAACACCGCCAGGATGCGAACCCAAGAGGTGCGACGGGTGGTTTCGACGACGCTGGACTGCATTGAGGACTCCTGGTAATGCGAATGAGAACTATTCGCAATTGATGGGGATGTGAATACCGGACCTGTGCGGTCCTGTCAACAGAGGTTGAGGTCGATCGGGTGAGGCCGTTCGGGCGCGGATACAGGGGGGTAAAGGCAGGTGCGGCGCGTTGGGGCGGCGCGGAAAAATGGTGCGGACGGCGGGACTTGAACCCGCACTCTCATACGAGAAACAGATTTTCATACCACTTCGACTTTCGCCGCCGCCCTGGTGGGTTCCCGCTGGGGTTCCCGCTGGGCGTTCGTGGTCTGGACTATCCCTTCGCCATCGCTGAGCGTTGTGCGCTCGGCCTTAGGCGCCACCCGTCTAGTCTCTACACCTTCAAAGCCGGTGACCCTGGCTTTGCTTGGCTCGGGATTGGCTTGGGCCCGTAGGCCGGTAGCGTTCCCCGAATTTGGGCGGTTCTGCACCACGGATTTCCCCGTGGGCACTCCAATGTCAAAGTCTGCTGCGTCTACCGATTTCGCCACGTCCACACGGTATTGCGCTTACGCGCATGCCTCTGCACCTATTCGCTGTTTCATGCAATTCCCGCGCGCTGATTTTGCCCTGCTCGATGATCATGCCCTCCTCTCTGATGGTGCCAAACATTGTCGCTTGCTGCGCAAGTGCAATCGCGGCACGGCTGATGTCTGCCCATTCTCTTGCGGTGCTCGGCGATTCTGGCACAATGATTTAGGTCAATGGAGTGCCCCGCGTGCCGCGTTATGATGTTCGGTTAATTCTGCCCCTGCTAATTTCCCTGTCACTCACGAGCTGTGCTGTGCCCCGCCCGGCGGCGCACGCGGCGACGACGCTTGATCAAGCGGCGTTGATTGATGCGCATCAGGATTTCACCCAATCGCCGCGTCCGGGCTATGTGCTTGACGCCGACGCGGTTAATCGGCCTCCGACGGTGACCCCGACGGGTGTGATCATTATTGGTGATAGCATTATCACCGGCTGGTCGGGCTATGTGGCGCATATCTTTCCCAATGCGCTGATTAATGGCCGAGTCGGCCGGCAATTTTCCAGCGCGCTGCATATTTGGGCGATGATGCATGCGGACCATGAGACCGATGGCGTTGGATATGTGGTGGTGGAGCTGGGCACTAATGGCTATGTCGACCCGGCGCAGGTGGCGCAATTCATGTCGATGGTCGGGCATCGGCAGGTGTTTTTCGTGGTGCCGGTGGTGCCGCGCTCCTGGGAGCCGGAGGTGCAGAATTTATATTTCCAACTGCCGAGTCGCTATCCCAACGCGCATTTGGTGCGGTGGGATTTGCTGAGCGCGGATCATCCGAATTATTTCTGGTCGGATCATGTGCATCCGACTTGGGCGGGCATTCAAGTGATGGTTCACGCGATTGCGCAGGAGGTGGCCAAATATCCGCCGCCGGTGGATCGGGGCTATTGAGCGGGGTGCTGGGACGAATTTGATGGTCTACATCGATTATCTGCGGTTTTTATCGATTATCGCGGTTATATTTTTTCATCTGCACGAAAACATCACCTACCAAAGCCGATATTTTGCGGGCGGCTATGTTGGCGTCGATGTGTTTTTGTTTCTCTCCGGTTTTCTGATCACCCAGTCGCTCAGCCGGGTGCGCCAGGGGGGTTTGGGCGCGGGCAGTGCGGATTTTGTCAAGCGGCGGCTCGCGCGGATCATGGTGCCGACGATTGTGATCACGCTGCTGGTTGCGGGTTTTGCCGTGCTGAGCGGGATTGGCACCTGGCGTCCGGCTTTATGGTCGGTTGCGTTTGCCTATAATTTTTATCTGGTTGTTCGGCATATTCCGTATTTTCAGAATGATAGTATGCCGCATTTGTTCCTGGGGATGTGGTACCTGTCGCTGCTGGTGCAGCTTTATCTGCTGCATTTTTTGCTGCGGATTTTGTTTCGCCGCGACCGGTATTTTTTCGCTGCCATCGCGGTGATCGCGGCGATCATGCTGGCGGGGGCGGTGGTTTTGGTGCTGCGCGGTCATGCCAACCAGGCCTATGTGCTGCCTTGGCATGGATTTCCTTATTTGTGGGGCAGTTTATATGCCGGGTTTGAGCAGCGCGCATCTGACCGTGCATCTGACCGCGCTCCGGCCTGGCGCTATGATGCGCTCGGCTTGGGGGCGGTTTTGCTCCTGGCTTTGATCATGGTTTTTGGCCGGTATCATGATTATGTGATCTATTCGGTGGCGACCGCTGTATTGACGGGCCTGGTTTTGTTCAGCGCCAAGCGCAGCCGGTGGTTGTGCAGCATCAAGCCTAGTATCGGCAGCGTGATCGGCGAGATGTCGTTCTCGCTCTATTTGTGGAATGTGCCGGTGATCGCGGTGGTGCATCATTTTCTTTATGACGCGCCGCCTTTTGATCAGCTTGTGTTGGCGCTTTTGTTGATTTTTGCGCTGTCGCTGCTGACCTATCAATCAATCGAGGTCAGTTTGCAAAGGCTGGTGGCCAAGCAGCCACGGGTGATGCTGGGCGTGATGCCGGCTTTGGTGGCGAGCCTGCTGCTGTGTTTTGGCGCTTATGGCTGGTATCGCGCCGCGACCGGGCAGCAACAGGTGGCGCGGCTGGCCGGGCAAATCGATAATCTCAACGCCAAATCGAGCTATTTGACCGATCAATTGCGCAGCACCCGTGCTGCGCTGGCGGCGGATCAACGCGCGATTGCGGCGCATCAGGCACGGCAGGCGGCGCGGACGCAAGCGAAAATCGCGGCGGCGCAGGCGCGGCGCAAAAGCTTGCTGACCTGGGTGCCGGAGCCGCGCAAGAACTATGTTTATTTCGATAATCGGCGGATTGCGCAGAACCCGCTCTATCCGGACAAGAAAGTGTTGTTTTTGACCGATTCGATTCTGCTCGGCTGGTCGGGTTATGTGCTGCATGAGGTGCCGGATGGGTATTTGGATGGCCATGTGGGCCGTTCTTTCGTGCGCAGCATCGGGATCATCGCGGCGCTGAAGGAGAAAAAATTTTATCATAATATCAAATATATCGTGATCGAACTTGGCAGTAATGGGCCGGTTGATCGCGCCAATCTGGTGCAGTTTTTGGCGCTGGTGGGGCAGCGCCAGGTGTTGTTGATCATTCCGGCGGTGCCGCGCCCGTGGCAGAGCGAGGTGGCGCGGCAATATCGCTGGGCGCAGGCCCATGACCCGAATGTGCATGTGCTGGCGTGGAACCGGCTGAGTGCGGGCAAGGTTAATTATGTGGTTGCCGATCAGGTGCATTTGACCTGGTTTGGGGTGCAGCCTTTGATGTTTGCGATTTTGCGAAAGCTGTACGCGCTCGGCTACACCACGCCGCCAGCCTATACCGCGCAAGCAGCCCAGCCTTCGCATGCGGGCTGAGGGTGATGATTGACTTGGGGCGTTGGCCCGCCCTATACGCTGCGTATCGCGAGTCCGCTTGGCCTCGCGCGTTTTGTTTTGGCTGATCCGTCAGCCGCTTTCGAGAGAATTGGACCAAATCGATGTTCGCAGTGATCCGCACCGGCGGCAAACAATATCGCGTCGCACCGGAAATGGTGCTCAAGGTCGAGAAGCTGGAGGCTGAGGCGGGTAGCACAGTCACCTTTACCGATATTCTCGCGATGGGCAGTGAGGCCGGGATTGTGCTTGGCAAGCCGGTGGTTGAGGGCGCTTCGGTGACCGCGACCGTGATTGCCCAGGATCGTCTCGATAAGGTGATCATTTTCAAGAAGCGCCGCCGGCAGAATAGCCGCCGCAAGAATGGTCATCGCCAGCACGTGACTGTGCTGCGCGTCGCATCGATCAACGCCGCCTGAATCGGAGGATTGTTTCATGGCACATAAGAAAGCAGGCGGTTCATCGCGCAACGGGCGCGATTCCGCGGGTCGCCGTTTGGGCGTCAAGAAGTCCGGTGGGCAGGAAGTGGTTGCCGGCAACATCATTATTCGCCAGCGCGGCACCAAGGTGCATCCGGGCCGCAATGTTGGCCTTGGCCGCGACCACACGATTTTCGCGCTGGTTGATGGTCATGTGAAATTTGATCGCCGGGCCGAGGGCCGGGTGCATGTTTCGGTTGACGCGCACCAAATCGCTGCCGAATAATCGTTCCGTCCGGCACGCGCCAGAAGGCCGGCCCGTGCCGGCCTTTTTTGTTGTAGTCCGATGAAATTCCTCGATCAGGCGAAAATCTATCTGCGCTCCGGCGATGGCGGTAACGGTGTTGTTGCGTTCCGGCGTGAGAAATATATCGAATTTGGCGGCCCAGACGGCGGTAATGGCGGGCGCGGCGGCGATATTGTGTTTCGCGCGGTGGAAAATCTGAATACGTTGATCGATTTTCGTTACACCCAGCATTTCCGCGCCCGTAAAGGCGGCAATGGCGCCGGGCGCGATTGCACCGGAGCGGCGGCGCCGACCTTGCTGATCAAGGTGCCGATTGGCACGCAGATTTTTGCCGATGACCGCGAAACCTTGCTCGCCGACCTTGATAAGCCGGATATGGAAGTGGTGCTGCTGCGCGGCGGTGATGGCGGGCATGGCAATGCGATGTTCAAAACCTCGACCAATCGGGCGCCGCGCCGCGCCGATCCGGGTTGGCCGGGCGAGGAGCGTTGGGTTTGGTTGCGGCTGAAATTGATCGCCGATGCCGGGCTGATCGGGCTGCCGAATGCTGGGAAATCGACCTTTCTGGCGGCGGCCTCGGCGGCGCGACCGAAGATTGCCGATTACCCGTTCACCACGCTGCATCCGCAACTGGGCGTTGTGCGGCTGTCGATGACCGAGGAATTCGTGCTGGCCGATATTCCGGGGTTGATTGAGGGCGCGCATGAGGGGTCGGGGCTTGGTGATCGGTTTCTCGGCCATGTCGAGCGCTGTGCGGTGTTGATCCATCTGGTGGATGGGGCGGCGGGGCAGGTGGTCAAAGCGTGGCGCACGGTGCGCGAGGAATTGCGCGCTTATGGTGGTGGCTTGGATCAAAAGCCTGAGTTGATTGTGCTGAACAAGGCTGATGCGATGAGCCCGCGCGAGGCTTCGGCGCGGCGGGCGGCGCTGGAGCGGGCGAGCGGCGCGCCGGTGCTGATGGCGTCTGCGGCTGGGAAAACCGGGGTGGATGAGGTGTTGCGCGCGGCCCTCGTGATGATCCGCGCCGAACGCGCATGAGCCTGCACCCCACACCCAGGCTGGATCAGGCCCGGCTGGTGGTGGTGAAAATTGGCAGCGCGCTGATTGTTGATCCCGAGGCGGCGGAGCCGCGCACCGGCTGGCTTGCGAGTGTGGCGGCGGATATCGCGGATTTTCGCAAGCGTGGGATTGGCGTTGTCGTGGTGTCCTCGGGTGCGATTGCGCTGGCGCGGCGCCGGTTGGGGCTGACGCAAAAACGATTGCGCTTGGAAGAGAAGCAAGCGGCTGCCTCGGTCGGGCAAATTCGGCTGGCCGGGGCGTGGAGTGCGGCGTTATCGAGCCATGGTCTAACGGCTGCGCAATTACTACTGACGTTGGGCGACACCGAAGATCGGCGCCGTTATTTGAATGCGCGCGCGACGTTGCACACTTTGCTAGAGCTGGGCTGTGTGCCGGTGATTAACGAAAACGATTCGGTGGCGACCGGGGAAATTCGCTTTGGCGATAATGACCGGCTGGCCGGGCGCGTGGCGGAGATGATCGAGGCCGATCAACTGATCCTGCTTTCAGACATTGACGGCCTATACACGGATGATCCGAAGCGTGATCCGCACGCGCAGCATATTGAGCTGGTGCCGACGCTGACCGCCGAGATTGAGGCGATGGGTGGGGCGCCACCGCCGGGTTATTCATCGGGCGGGATGCGCACCAAATTGGTGGCGGCGCGGATTGCGACGCAAGCGGGTTGCGCGATGGCGATTGCGCTGGGTGGGGTGATGCATCCGCTGGCCGCGCTGCGCGCAGGGGCGCGCTGCACCTGGTTTTTGCCGCAGCCGGGCGGACGCTCAGCGCGCAAACGCTGGATTGCCGGATCGCTCGCGCCGCTGGGCCGCATTACGCTGGATGCGGGTGCGGTGCGCGCGATTGTTCGCGGCTCCTCATTGCTACCGGCGGGGATTACCCGGATCGAGGGGCAGTTTGAGCGCGGTGATCCGGTTGAGCTGATCGCGCCCGATGGTGCGATTTTGGCGCGGGGTCTGTGCGCGTATTCGAGCGCTGATGCCGCGATTATCGCGGGGCATCGCACCGATGATATTGAAGCGCTACTCGGCTGGCGGGGCCGCGATGAGATTATTCACCGCGATGATCTGGTGTTGCTTGATCAGGGCTTGTCCCAAATGGGTCCAAATCCTGGATTAACAAATCGCTGATCCTTGGGCAGGGCTGCGATTGCGGCGTGGTCTGCTGCATCCAGACGCACCGTGAGCGCCGCCAGATTGGCTTGCTGGCTTTCGGCGCGTGCGGCTTTGGGAATCGCGGCGACACCATCCTGCGCGAATAGCCAGGCCAAGGCCACTTGGGCGGCGCTGACCTGATGCTTGGCCGCGATTTGATCGAGCACCGGATGCTCGCCCAAACGCCCTTGCGCTAACGGGCAATAGGCGCTGATGACGATGCCATGCGCGCGCGCATACTCCAAAACCGCGCGCTGGCCCAACAGCACATGATATTCGACCTGATTGCACGCAATCGGCGCACCAAGGGTCTCGACCGCCTCACGCAGGAGGGAAACCGGGAAATTCGAGACGCCGATATGGCGAATTTTGCCCGCTTCCTGGGCGCGCATCATGATGGCTAACGACGCCGCCAAATCCATGTTCGGGGCGGGCCAGTGGATGAGGTAAAGATCGAGATAATCGCAGCGCAGGCGCTGAAGGCTGGCATCGAGCGCTGCTTGCAAGGCGGCGGGCGCCAGATGTTCATACCAAACTTTGCTGGTTAGAAATATCTCGCGCCGGGCGACGCGCGATTGGGCGAGCGCTGCGCCGATTTCGGCCTCATTGCCATACATTTCCGCCGTATCGATATGCCGATAGCCAAGGGCGAGGGCGCGGTGAACGGCATCGGTGCAGGATGCGCCTGATAATTTCCAGGTGCCAAGACCAAGCTTTGGCATGGCCATGCCGTTCGTGCCGACGGTTGGGCAAATCATGACGCGGTCTCCTTGGTGGAAAAATCAATCAAGGCGGCGAAACCGGTTTCGGTGCCGAAGCCTAATGTGGCGCCGTCATGGCTCCAGCCGAGGGCAGAGATTGCGCCGCGACCGGGCGCTGCGACCGGCAAAACGCGTTGGCGTTCGATATCGACCACCACCACCAGACCATCGCTATAGCCGGCGGCGACCACCTCATGCGCGGGATGACAGGCGATGCGCTTGACCATCGCTTGATCGCCGCCGGCGAGTTCGAGTGGGGCTTTGCCCATCGGCCCGCCGCCGAAAAACGGCCATAAAATGATCGCTTCCGCGCCGGCGCTGGCCAGCCATTTTCCAGAGGCGGTGAAGCCGAGCGATTCGGGTTTGGCCGGGTAGCCGCTCATGCGCATATGCTGCAAATCGGAAATTCGCCAGCCATGGAGCGCATTTTCCTGCATGGCGGTGGCGACCGCATAGAGCGATGGGTGAATCGCGATGGCCAGATGGCTGCCTTTCCATTCCAGGCTCAGCGGCTTTGATTGATCCGAGCGCAGGAACCATAATGACGCGCCGTTATAATGGCTAGCGCCAATGCGCTTGGCTTTCGCATCCAACGCAAGGCCGGTGATGGTGGAGGGGTGGGCGAGGGTGCGCAGCGTTTGGCCGGCCTGATCGAGCAGATGCAAATTTTTACCGACGGCGACGGCGCGCAGTGGCGCTTTGCGATCCGCGACGCTGAGCACATGATCGACCCATTTCAGGCCGAACTGGGCGAGGTTGTGCGCCGCCCCCTGATGCGGCTCAAAGCGTTGCAGCGTGCCATCATCGCCGCCGCTGAGGATGCCGGTGCCGTCAAAATCCGGTGCCAGGGTGGTCACCGCGCCGTCATGGCTCGCATGGTCGTGCCAATCGGTGCCGGTGCGCGCGCGGCTGATTAAGCGCCCGTCCCCCAAGCCGAACACCGCATGGGTTTGGTCACGGGTGAAGGCGAGGCTGGTGACATAGGCGCCGCACTCGCGCTGCACGCCGCGCTCATGGAGCATGCGGTCGGCCGTGTTCAATCCCTCATTCATGCGGCAAAACAGCTCTCAAAGCCCCGGCGCAATTGGGGCCGGTTCAAATTGCGGCCAATGAACACCAACTTGCTCTCCCGGACGCTATTTGGTGGCCAAGGGGCGATGAAATCGCCATCCGCCATCATATGCACCGCCTGGAACGCGAATTTGCGGTCTTCGCCGGCGAAGGCCAGGATGCCTTTGGTGCGTAGAATATCCTGACCCTGCATCGCCAGTACGCCGCTGATCCAGGCGTTGAATTTTTCGGCATCCAGCGATGTGGTGGTGGTGAGGCTGATGCTCAGCATATGCTCATCATGGGTGTGGCTGTCTTCATCGAGAAAATCGGGCGCGTTTTCCAGCACCCGTGCCAGATCGAACGCGTTGATCCCCAGTAATTGATCGGCGGGCACATCGGCGCGGGTTGCGTGATGGATGGTGCTGAACCGATTGATGCTGCGCAGGCGCGCCTCGACCACCGCTAATTCCTCCGGTGTTACCAAATCGAGCTTGTTGAGCACGATGACATCGGCGAACGCGATTTGTTCCAGCGCCTCGCTGCTATCGGCGAGGCGGGCCAGCACGTGCTTGGCATCGACCACGGTGACGATGGCATCGAGCCGGGTGTGGGCTTTGACGTCTTCATCGACAAAAAATGTCTGCGCGACGGGTGCCGGGTCGGCGAGGCCGGTGGTCTCCACGATGATCCCATCAAACCGATCACGCCGCTTCATCAGCCCGGTGATGATGCGGATCAGATCGCCGCGCACGGTGCAGCAAATGCAGCCATTATTCATCTCGAATACTTCCTCGTCGGTATCCACCACGAGGTCGTTATCCACGCCGCTTTCGCCAAATTCATTGATCACCACGGCATAGCGCTTGCCGTGCTGCTCGGTGAGAATCCGGTTCAGCAGGGTGGTTTTGCCGGCACCGAGATAGCCCGTCAGCACGGTGACCGGGATCAGCTTGTCGCTCATCATTGATATCCTCTCGAACTCTTGCCCCTGATATAAGGGCAGAGCGTCACCGGGCCAAATTGCTCAGGGCGAAGCTTGGCGCAGGGCTGATAATCGTGCCGCGATGATCGGCGTATCGAACAAGCGTGCTTGCGCCAGCCCGGCTTCGGCGCGCTGGGCGCGTGCGGTATCATCCTGTGCGAGCTGCAGGATGGCGCGCGCGAGCTGGGCCGGGTCGCGCGGCGGCACCAACAGGCCGCCATCGCCCACCAATTCCGGCAAGCCGCCGGTGTTGCTCGCGATCAGCGCCGCACCGCTGGCCATGGCCTCTAGCGCGGTTAGGCCGAACGGCTCGGGCCAGCGGCTTGGCACCACCACCAGGGCGGCTTGTGCCATGGCGGCCAGCACTTGTTCGTGCGGTTGATACCCGGCGCAGATAATGCCGGCTTGGGCGGCTTGGTCGCGCATGGTTTGCACATAGAGTGTGGTTGGGCTGGCAGGGCCGAACCGGTCGCCACCGATGATCCGCGCCGACCAGCCGGGCAGGGCTGGGAGTGCTTGCGCGCAGGCGGCAATGAAATCCGCGACGCCTTTATTCTCGACAATGCGCCCGGCGAATAAAATTTCGCGGGTTCGCTGGGTGGCGCGGGGCGGCAGATCGGTCAGGGTCAGGGGATTATGCAGCACCGTCAATCGCTCGGTGTGGGTTAGTCCTTCTCGGTAGCGATCCGCGAGATAGGCCGAGACGCAGATGGTTTGATGCAGAAATGCGAGGCTGCGTTGCCGCGCTGTGGCGCTACGCAGACCGCGCATCGCTTGCGGATCATTATGCAAAAACAGCATGACCCGCGATTGCGGCAAAACGCGCGCAATGATCCGCGCCAAGCGCGGCTGCTGATGCACCTCGATCACCGCAGGGCGCAGCCGCCGAAGTGCGCGCAGGGCCGCCAGCCCGAAACCGAGCGGTGGCGGTGCGGCAATCGGGGTGTAATCGATATCAGGGTAGGCACCGCCCGGCTGGGCTGCGCCGAGCACGGCGGCATGGCTGGCCAGCGCCAAGCGCCGGACCACCAGCGCGATCGCCCCGGCGCGATCCGGCGCGAAGCCTTCGCGGGGTGGCAACAGCATCGCGATGCGGGGTGCCGAACCGTTCTCGCTCAAGCACGGGCCTCGCTCAAGCATGGGCCTCGGTCAAACAGAGCGCACTTTCACGTACGTGCCGGGGGCTGGTGCCAAAATCGGCAAGCCTCCGGCGCCGGGGATTCGGGCCGGCAGTTTTTTGCGCGCTTTGGCGGTGACCCAGCGCTGCCAATCGGGCCACCAGGAGCCGGCGACTTCAGTGGCCTGCTCGAACCATTGTTCCGGCGATGCGGGCAGCACGTCATTAACGAAATGATTATATTTTCCGCCTTCGGGCGGGTTGACCACCCCGGCAATATGGCCGGAGGCGGCCAGCACGAAGCGGTTTTTGCCGCCGAGCAATTTGGCGCCGCGATAGGTGCTCATCCAGGGCGCGATATGATCCTCGCGGCAGGAGAGAAAATAGGCGGGCACCGTCACCGCGCGCAGATCGATTTTAACCCCATCCAGGGCGAGGGCGTTGGGCTGGGCCAGTTTGTTGTCTTGATACATGTTTCGTAAATAAAATGAATGCATCGTCGCCGGCATCCTGGTGGCATCCGAATTCCAATAGAGCAGGTCGAACGGGAACGGTTCGTTGCCCAGCAGGTAATTATTGACCACGAAGCTCCAGATCAGGTCATTAGCGCGCAACAAATTGAAGGTGGTGGCCATTTCGCTGCCTTCGAGATAGCCGCGCTGCGCCATTTTTTCTTCGAGCGCACGCAATTGCTCTTCATCGATGAACACGCCGAGCTCGCCGGCATTGGCGAAATCGGTCAGCGTGACCAAAAATGTTGCAGATTCAATGCGATGATCGCCGATTTTCGCCATATAGCCGAGGGTTGCGGCAAGCAGCGTGCCGCCGAGGCAATAGCCAATGGCATTCACTTGGCGCTCGCCGGTGGCGCGCTCGATCGCATCGAGGGCGGCGAACACGCCTTCTTTCATGTAATCGGCGAAATTTTTCTCCGCGAGGCGCTCATCCGGGTTGACCCAGCTTGCGACAAACACGGTATGGCCTTGGCTTACCGCCCAGCGAATGAAGCTATTTTTTGGTTTAAGATCAAGGATATAGTATTTATTGATCCAGGGCGGGAAAATCACCAGGGGGCGCTGCAGCACCTCGGGCGTGGTGGGGTTATATTGGATGAGCTCCATCAATTCATTGCGAAAAATCACGGCACCTGGCGTGACCGCGATGTTGGCACCGACGGTGAAGCTCTCGTGATCGGTCATTTTGATGTGCAGCTTGCCTTGGCCGGCTTCCAGATCGCGCAGCAAATTATTCAGGCCGCGAAGCAGATTATCGCCGCCGGTCTCGACGGTTTTGCGCAAGACTTGCGGATTGGTCAGCGCGAAATTGGACGGGCTCATCGCATCGACGAATTGGCGGGCGTAAAAATCGAGTTTTTGCGCGGTTTTTGGGGGTAATCCATCAACCTGACGCACCACATCATGGACAAACCGGGCCGAAAGCAGATAGCTCTGTCGGATGAAGTCGAAAATTTCATTATCGTTCCACTGCGAATCCTGGAATCTTTTGTCGCGTGGGTCGGGTGGAATCGGTGCTTCGGTTGCCAACCCCATCATCCGGCGGGTCGAATGTTGCCACAAAGTCATATAATCCTGCCAGAAGCCGAGCTGCGCTTTGATCAGCTTTTCCGGGTTGGCGGCCAAGCGGCTGGCCATTTCCATGAAGGCGCCGCCGATATTCAGCGGGTCCAGATTGAGCGCCCCGGGCGCACCGGCTTCGGCTTGGCGTTTCAGCCACTCGGCCACCAGGCGCTGCGAGCGCTGGGCGACATCAGCCATGCCCCGGGCGAGTTGCACCGGGTCGGTTGCAGGGGTGTGAGTTTCGGTCATGGACGCTCCTTCCGGCCCCGCCCGTCGCACGCTACAAGACGTGCGAACTTGATGAGGTTACCGTGATTTATACGACCAAATGTTGCAAAAACGAAGGACGCGCAAGGCAGGCGCTGGCCAGCTTTGCATTGGTGGCGCTGCTCGGCGGCTGTGCGGCGCCGGTGGCCCGGTTTCACGCCTATGAAGGGGGGGTGATTGCACACCATCCGCCGCCGCCGCCCGGCTTGAACCAGCCTTTCCCGAACCTCGCCGCGGTGCCGCCGCGCCCACCTGCGCTCAGTGTGGCGGCGCAACGGCAGATCCGTGCGGCCTTGCAGGCTGAAAATATCAAGCAAAATCATCTTGCGCCGCCCGGTGGCGCCGCTGCATCAACGGTTGCGCCCGCGCCGATGGCGATGACAGCACCGCCTTTGCTGCTTGGTTTCGCGCCCGGTTCGGCGATTTTATCGCCCGAGCAAGAGCGCTTGCTCGCGGGTTTTGCGGCCAAGCGCGGTGCGGCCCTGATCCGAGCGGCTGGCTTTGCCCGCGAACGCACGGGCTCGGGTCTGCGCCTCGCCATGCTGCGCGCAACGGCCATTGCCAACGCGCTGACCGAGGCTGGCGTGCCCGGTGCGCAAATTCGCCTCGCCGCCCTGACCGGCGCGCGCGGCGGGGCCGCGCAATTTATTGTTGCCGAGCCTCATCCTTCACCGTCTGCCAACCCTTCCACCTCCTCCAACTCCCGTGCCAAGGACCGATCATGACTGAGGAATTTCACCGGATTCGCCGGCTGCCCCCCTATGTGTTTGCTGAGGTTAATCAGGCCAAGGCTGCTGCGCGCAATGCCCGCGAAGATATTATCGATCTGGGCATGGGCAATCCGGACAGCCCGACGCCGCCGCATATCGTCGCCAAGCTGATTGAGACCGTTGCTGATCCGCGCAGCCACCGTTATTCGACGAGCAAGGGGATTCCGGGTTTGCGCCGGGCGTTAGCCGCCTATTATGACCGCCGGTTTGGCGTCAAGCTCAACCCAGATACCGAAGTGATTGCGACACTGGGTTCGAAAGAGGGGCTGGCCAATCTCGCGAACGCGATCACCAGCCCGGGTGATACGATCTTGGTGCCCAACCCGTCTTACCCGATCCATCAATTTGGGTTTATCATTGCCGGGGCCTCGGTGCGCTCGGTACCGGCGACGCCTGATGAAGAGATGCTGCATGCGCTTGAACGCGCAGTGCGCCATTCGGTGCCGCGCCCAACCGCGTTGATTGTGAATTTCCCCTCGAACCCGACCGCCTATTTAGCGACGCTCGATTTCTACAAAGATATTGTCGCTTTCGCCCGCAAGCATGATATTTTTATTCTGTCTGATCTGGCTTATGCCGAGATTTACTTCGAGGGTGAACCACCGCCCTCGGTGCTGCAAGTCAACGGCGCGAAAGATATTACGGTTGAGTTTACCTCGATGTCGAAAACCTATTCCATGCCGGGTTGGCGGATGGGGTTTGCGGCGGGCAATCCGCGCTTGATTTCGGCGCTCGCGCGGATGAAATCATATCTCGATTATGGTGCTTTTACGCCGATTCAGGTGGCGGCGACGGCTGCGCTAAACGGGCCGCAAGATTGTGTTGATCAGGTGCGCGCATTGTATAAAGAGCGGCGCGATATTCTGATCAAGGGCCTAGCACAGGCCGGGTGGGATGTGCCGAGCCCTGCGGGTTCGATGTTTGCGTGGGCGCCGATCCCGCCGCGCTATGCGCATCTTGGTTCGGTTGATTTCTCCAAATTGCTGTTAGAGCGCGCGAAAGTGGCGGTGGCACCGGGCATCGGCTTTGGTGAATATGGCGATACCCATGTGCGCATCGCTCTGGTGGAAAATCATCATCGGCTGCGCCAAGCGGTGCGCAATATTCGCGCCTTCATGGCGCCGGGCAATGTGGCGCCGCAAACCGAGCCTGTTTCCGCATGACCAAGCCTCTCTCGATTGGGATTGCCGGGCTTGGCACGGTGGGGGTTGGGGTGTTGCGGCTGCTTGCGGATAACGAGCCGTTAATCACGGCACGGGCGGGTCGCCCGTTGCAGGTGTGTGCGGTGTCCGCGCGTGATCGCACGCGTGATCGCGGTGTCGATCTTGCAGGGTTGCGCTGGCATGATGATCCGGTGACGCTTGCAGCCGATCCGTCGGTGGATGTTGTGATCGAGCTGATTGGTGGTGCTGAGGGATCGGCGCGGGTCTTGGTGGAAACTGCGTTGCGGGCGGGCAAGAGCGTGATCACCGCGAACAAGGCGCTCATCGCGCATCATGGCAACCACCTTGCGACGCTGGCCGAGGCGCATCAGGCCGCGTTTCGGTTTGAAGCCTCGGTGGCGGGTGGGATTCCGATCATCAAGGCGCTGCGCGAAGGGTTGGCGGCGAACCGGATTGAGGCAGTTTCAGGTATTTTCAATGGCACCTGCAATTATATTCTGTCGCGGATGCGCGCCGAAAAGCTTGATTTCGCCACGGTGCTCGCGGATGCGCAGGCTCAGGGCTATGCAGAAGCGGACCCGAGTTTTGACATCGATGGTGTTGATACCGCGCACAAGCTCGCGATTTTGGCGGCGCTGGCGTTTGGCCGCCCGGTTGATTTTGCCAGCATTCACGTCGAGGGAATTCGCCGGGTGAGTGCGCTGGATATCGCCTTCGCTGATGAGCTTGGCTACCGGATCAAATTGCTCGGCATCGCGCGGGCGACCGATGCGGGGATTGAAGCGCGGGTGCATCCAGCGATGGTGCCGCTAACTGCGCCGTTAGCGCAGGTTGATGGCGTTCATAATGCGGTGGTGATCCATGGTGATCCCGTGGGTGATGTGGTGCTGCAAGGCCGTGGCGCGGGGGCAGGGCCAACCGCTTCGGCGGTGATTGCTGATCTGATCGATCTGGCCCGTAATCGGGCCACACCGATGCTGGGTGTCGCTCATGCTGATTTGGCAATGATGGCGTCAATGCCGATGGATCAGCATCGGGGCGCTTATTTCCTGCGCCTGATGGTTCAAGATCAGCCTGGCGTGATTGCGGATATTACCGCGGTTTTGCGCGATCATACCATCTCACTCGAATCGATGCTGCAACATGGCCGGAGTGCGAACCAGGCGGTGCCGGTGGTGCTGGTTACGCATGTGACGAACGAACACGCGATGCGCGCCGCACTTGACCGGCTCGCGAGGCTCAGCGCTGTGCTGGAGCCGCCCACCGCCATTCGCATCGAGCCAGCTTGATTGGCTTTTGGATTAGAAACTAACAAAAGGAACGCCCATGTCAAACCGTGATAATCCTATTCTCGCCGAACGTAATCTTGCACTTGAGTTGGTCCGCGTAACCGAGGCGGCCGGGCTTGCGGCAGCGCGCTGGATTGGCCGGGGCGATAAAAATGCTGCCGATGGCGCAGCCGTCGCCGCCATGCGCAGCGCGTTCGATGCCGTGGCGATTGAGGGCACGGTGGTGATTGGCGAAGGCGAGATGGACGAAGCGCCGATGCTGTATATCGGCGAGCGCGTTGGTGCGGGCGGGCCGGCGATGGATATTGCGGTGGACCCGCTTGAGGGCACCTCGATCGCCGCGAAGGGCGCGCCGAACGCGATTGCTGTTATTGCGTTAGCGGAGCGCGGAAATTTTCTGCATGCGCCTGATATTTACATGGATAAAATTGCAGTTGGTCCTGGTTTGCCGGAGGGTGTGGTTGCGCTTGATGCGCCGGTGATTGAAAATCTGCGCAATCTGGCGCGGGCGAAAAAATGCGACGTGACGGACTTGATGGTTTGTACGTTAGAGCGCGAACGCCATGCTGAAATCATTGCGCGGTGCCGCGAAGCAGGGGCGCGCATTACCTTGATCGGTGATGGCGATGTGTCGGGCGTGATTGCCGTGGCGCAGCCGGAGGCTGGGATTGATCTGTATCTTGGCTCGGGTGGGGCGCCGGAGGGCGTGCTTGCGGCGGCGGCGTTGCGCTGCATTGGTGGGCAGATGCAGGGAAGGCTGCTCTATGAAGACGACCAGCAGATTGCCCGTGCGCGCGCCATGGGGATTACCGATCCAAGCCGTATTTTCGGGCTGACCGACATGGCCCGTGGCGATGTGATGTTTGCGGCCACTGGCGTTACCTCCGGGCCGATGCTGCGTGGTGTGCGCTGGTCGCATCACGGCGCGACCACCCATTCGATCGTGATGCGCTCGCGCTCAGGCACGGTGCGCACCATTGAGGCGACCCATAATTTCCAAACCAAGCCATGGATTCCAGTCTGAGCCATCCGCCCGCAGCCCCCAGCACGCCGCAGATTGCGTTAGGGGTAACCGCGAGCCTCGCTGGGCGGCGTTGGGTGTGGCGCCCGGTTGATGAACGGGCGGCTGAGCGGATCGCGCAACTGAATGGGTTGCCGGATATTTTGGGCCGGCTGTTAGCGGCGCGACATGTTCATGCGGAGACCGCGCGTGGCTTTTTGGAGCCGACATTGCGGGAATATCTGCCCGACCCCTCGGTGCTCACCGATATGGATCGCGCGGCCAGCCGCCTTGCCGATGCGGCGCAAAACCGCGAAACCATCGGCATTTTTGGCGATTACGATGTCGATGGTGCCTGTTCCGGCGCGGTGCTTGCCTTGGGTATGAGCGCTCTTGGTGCGCAACCGATCAATTACGTGCCGGATCGGATTGCGGAGGGATATGGTCCTAACGCGCCGGCGTTGTCAGCATTGGCTGATCGCGGGGCCTCGCTGATCGTGTGTGTGGATTGCGGAGCGACCGCGCATGAGCCGCTCGCTAGCCTTGAGGGTCGGGCCGATGCGATTGTGCTCGATCATCACACGCTTGATGGGCCGCCGCCGGCGATTTTTGCGACCGTGAACCCGAACCGGCTTGATGATCGATCGGGGCTTGGCACGATTTGCGCGGCGAGCGTGACGTTTCTAACATTGGTCGCCACCCAACGCGAATTGCGCAGGCGTGGCGCCTTTGCGGATACGCCCGAGCCGGATTTGCGTAATTTGCTTGATCTCGTGGCCCTGGCCACGGTGTGTGACGTGATGCCCCTCACCGGGCTTAATCGGGCACTGGTCACGCAAGGATTGAAAATCATGGCCCGGCGGGCGCGGCCCGGCATTGCCGCGTTGCTTGAGGTGGCGGGGGTGAATGAAGCGCCGAGCGCGGCTCATTGCGGTTTTGCGCTTGGCCCAAGGATCAATGCCGCAGGGCGCATTGCCCAGGCGGATCTCGGCCTGCGTGCCTTGTTGGCCGATCATCCCGAGCAGGCCTTGCATTTTGCCCGCGAGCTTGACCAAATTAATCAGCAACGCCAAGCGGTGGAGGCGAGTGTGCTGGATGCTGCGATGGCGGAGGCGCAGGCACAATTCGCGCAGGGAGCGCCGGCGGCGTTCGTGGTGGGCGAGGGCTGGCATCCCGGCATTGTTGGTATTATTGCAGGCCGGATAAAAGAAAAATTCAATCGCCCAGCCTTGGTTGCGGGCATGACCGACGATTTGGCCACCGGTTCGGGCCGGTCGATAACCGGCATTGATCTTGGTAGCGCGATCATCCGGGCGCGCCAGGACGGCTTGCTGCGGCGCGGCGGTGGTCACGCCATGGCCGCCGGCTTTGCCCTCGATATCGAGAAGATCGAGGCGTTTCGGGCGTTTCTGACCACCGCCCTGGCTGATGCAAGCGCTTATCCACGCGCTGCGGATTTGGTGCTCGATGGCACGCTGGCACCCGCCTCCGCGACGCTGGAACTGGCCACCATCATCGCCCGCCTCGGCCCGTTCGGCGCGGGTAATCCTGAACCTATTTTCGTGTTTCCGCGCCTGCGCGTGGCGAAGGCCGATCGGATTGGGCGGGACGGCAATACGATCCGGGCGTTTTTGCAGGCGGAGACCGGCGGTAGCCTGAAAGCCATGCTGTTTCGCGCCGCCGACAGCGCGTTGGGTCAAGCCCTCCTCAGCCGCAGCGCTACGCCGCTCCATATCGCCGGGCAACTCCGCATTGACCGCTGGAACGGTGCCACCACGCTGAGCGTTACCATCCAAGACGCAACCCCGGCTTGACCCCAACCCGCACCTCGGCTACCCAGCTTTTATCACGTCCTGTTCGTCTAGAGGCCTAGGACACCGCCCTCTCACGGCGGTAACAGGGGTTCGAATCCCCTACGGGACGCCAACTGCCATAACCCATTGAAAATAAACCACTAAATTTTTGTCGTCCCGCTGATGTGACATACGCTTGTGACACACGCGGGAAGTCAAAATGGGATTATGCTCTTTCATTGAACGGCGTCGGCGGCTTTACTATTTTCGGATCCGTTTACCATCAGACATTGCACAGGTTCTGCAACGAACTCATGTGATTGCCTCGCTCGGGACAAGCGATCCCGCGGCGGCAAAAACGCGCGGCGCGATTTTGTATTTGGTCTTAACACATTTTCTGACGACAATACGTCTCAGGATGTTGGACGACCACCATATTGACGAGCGAAATGAGAATGCGGCGGCAAAGCTGGTGCGCGCGGCATTTGAGCTTGGCCAACATTATCAGGCGGACGTCGAAAGGATTAGGCGTGCGTATGACGCTGAGCTGCGGGATCTGATTGAGAATGTTCGGGCCCAATGGAAGGGCGGGTCAGATTTAGGCGGCGCCCAGATGGCCGGGGGTGCGCGGGGCGTCGATATATTGGCGTCTCTGATGAGGAAGGTGCCTGAAAATTCAGCTTTTGCATCGGAGGCATCGGCTGCGTCGAAAGGATCGCTGCCGTTACGGCCGTCGGATATCTGCGGGACGGTTGATTTGCAAAACCATTTGGGGGCACTGACCGTCGCTTCGCCGTCGGATTATCCATCACGATATGCCGGGGGATCATGGCGCGACCATTTGGACGCATTTTATCGGGATAAACCTGGCCTTACGGAAAAGACGCGGTGGAGCTATGAGCAGGCATTCACGGCTTGGGCGGATCTGATTGGCGCGAAGCCGATCAGCGAGATCCGGCGGTGTGATGTGAAAATTTATGCGGATTATCTGCGTGATCGCCCGAATAAGCATGGAGGCCAACTCCATCACAAATCGATCCTGCGCAGTTTAGGTCACGTCAAGAGTTTCATGCGCTGGGCCGTCACGGCGGGTTTGGCGCCTGATGATCGATTTGAGGCTGTGCAGGCTCGGAGTTTGACCTCCACGGAGCGACTATCTGGACCATCGCGGCGAGCGATTACCGATGTCGAGCTGAACTGTTTGTTTCATTCATCCATCTTTGTGTCGCCGCGGTCTGATGAGGATTGGGCGATGAGGTGGTTTTTGGCGATCGCGGCGTTGAGTGGTGCACGGACAGAGGAAATTGCTCTTGCGCCGGCAACCTTGGTGCAACTCGGCGGTATTGACTGCATCGATTTACGGAATGTTGGTCGTAAGACCTGCGCCGCGCCACGATTGATCCCGGTATTACCGGAACTTGCGAAAATGGGCTTTCGGGATTGGGCGGGAGAACAATCCGCTCGCGGATATAGTTTGGTTCAGTCTTCCGGGGTGCCGCGGAATGCGGCCGCTTGGTCAAAACGACTGAATCGGTATTTGAACGCCAATGTGGCCGATGATCCGGGCCTCGTTCTGTATTCATTGCGGCACGCGTTTCGGCAGATGCTGCGTGCTTCGGGAATTGGCGATGAATTGGCCGACAAGGTGTTTGGTCACTCAACCGGAAAAGTTGGTGCGCGCTATGGGCGAGATCTTAGCGTCCAGGAGGCGAGGTTGTTTATCGAGCGTGTCCGTGCGCCGGTCGATATGGGTCATTTATGGCGATCTGCGGGATAAGGGGGAGGTTAACATGGGTCAGTTAAAATTATCCGGATTTAAGTACCGAAATTCTCCGACCACGTGCGCCGCTCTTAATATACCGATCAGATTTAATATACCGGTTAAGGATGCGGCTTATTTTAACCAAAGGCTGGCTGATAATTTATGGGCGGGACTTATGGCGCTCGGCTATAGATTTATAAAAATAGATTTTTATAATCTCGGATTTAGGGTTCGTATAAATTTAAGGTCGTCAGGCGACCCCGATATTAAATTAGGGGCGAAGGTAAAATCCAAACTTAATTTTATCTTTAGCGATAATGCGGTTATATATTTTTATGAGATTTTAAATTTTCAGCGATTTTATTTTATCTTATCCGGCGTAATCACTTCCGGGTTTTGGGCTTGCCACCGGTTGTGGGCACTTAATGAGTGCTTAGCCAGCCATATCGGCGTATCCGCGCGTCACCGGATATCGAGTTTGGGATTCGATTATCTCGACGCTGTGAGTGGCGGGGAAGGGGGCTTCGATGGCTAGGCGTGGCAGTGAAACGCGCCGCTTGCCGGGGCAGGTCCTGGTGCGATTGACCAGCGAGCAACATGCCGCAGTGGTTTCCCGAGCCGAAGCTGCGCGAGTGTCGACCGCGACGTGGTTACGGCGGTTGATTGCGGATGCCATTGGCGTGGAGCGAGGCCCGGTGACGAGCAGGGCAATACCGCCGGCGATTGTTCTTGAAATCGCGCATCTGCGAGTAGCCGCCGGAGAGATCAGTGACGCGATCTATAACGCGGCGAAGGTGGTGCGCGAGCAAGGTTATGAAGACGATTACGCGGCGATCCGGTCACGATTAGATGACGTTAAAAAAATTGTCTTCGAACTTGATCGATTGAAGGAAAAGCTATGGCCGCCAGCGGCGTGATTTCGGGTGCAACCAGGGGCCCCGGTGGATCTGCCTTGGCACGTCACCTCGCGGATAGGCACCGCGAGCCCGAGAATGATATTACGCGACTGGGTGAGTGCCGCGGTGTTGTAAGCACAACAATAGAAGACGCGATCATTGAGTTGACGCGCATCGTCTCGCATGCGGTCTCGCGCCAGTCGATTTATCATGTCCATGTTGATCCTGAGCAACCATGGACCGAGCAGCAATGGGGTCGGTTCTGGATTTTGTTCGAAACTGAATTTGCGTTTGAGCGGCAACCTTTTGTCGAAGCGGTGCATGAAAAGCATGGGCGTGAGCACCGCCATCGGGCGTATTCCCGGGTTCGCCCTTCGGGCACGGTTATACCGCTTGGTCATGATTATGCCCGCCGCGAGAAAATTTGCAGGTTGGCGGAATTCGAATTCGCAGGGCGACATGTGCCTGGCGCGCATAATCGGGCGGTCGTAGCGGCGTTGCGGCGCGCTGGGATTACGGATTGTGCGGATTCGATTGAAGCAGCGGGGCTGACCACGATACCCAAGCCGGTGGCCCGCATGACGCCCAAGCAACGGCATCAATCGGCAAACACCCGCATTGACCCGGTTGATGTCGCCAATGTGGCATTCCGCGTTTGGCGACAAAGTCCAACCGAGAGATTGGTCGAGCATTTTGCCTTGGAGGGACTTTGTCTCTGCCAAGGGGACCGCGTGCCGGTTCTCGTCGATCTGGCGGGGGGTGTGCATAGTCTGACGCGTGTCATCGGCTGGGCGAGTGCTGCAGCGGGTCAGCGGATACGGGCAGCCGACGTGTTTGCACGGATCACTGATCTTTCTCTTTTACGGATATCAAACCAAGGAGCCGACTATCATGACCGAAACGACCCAATTGAATATCCTTCGGATCTGGACGCCCAAGATCATGCTTCACCTGCTGAAATACGGGGTTTCGGCGGAGCGGCGGCAGATTCGAGAAAAGGTGGTGAGAAAAATCGATCAGCGAGGTTTGAACCTAACGGATGCGGCAACGCTGGAAACGTTCGCGAATTCGGAGGCTATCAAGGTGCAGATGCAAAATCTTCTGACACCGAGACCGGGCGAACGGAGCAATTTGGACAAAATACTCGATTTTCTGGAGGTCCTGGCGCGGTCCAACAAAGAAATTCTCGACGGTCAGGCCCAACTGGCCGAGCGGTTGGCCGAAGTCGAATTGCAGATTTCCGCGTTGAACGCCTTCTCTCCGATGGCCCTCTCGCACGAAAAATCGAAGGACTCTCAATGCTGATCGACATTCTGGATCCGGGTGTTCGAATGCGCAGGCAGAGCGAGGATCTGAGGGTTGAAGCCATGCTCAATCAAACCGGATTTGCATCAAAGTTGGCTGGGGTTGAGCGGCTTATCAGGCCGCTCCTCAACACGATTTGGCGGATGGCCAAGCCGATATTTGGCTCGACCGCGGTTAATGATCCACCATGTCGGCGAGGTGGGCAGTCTGGCCCCGATCACCAAGCCGAATTCAGCCATGATTTTGGGCCTTGATGTTGGCGGGTCGGTGATGTGAGCCTCGGCGCAGTCGGCGCGGTGCCTTGAACCGCCTGTACCAGCGCTGTGCTGGGGCGGGCTGTCCGAGGCGCTGATGGCAACAGAAATGAGCCGGATGGTTATGGGTATAGCATGTATCAACGGTTCGTGATCTCGCAGTAATATTATGAAGTGAGAAGCAGGCGGACATAGGTCACTTTTAAGTCCTGCACCAAGCCTGCATTCGTCTCGGCAATGGTCGGTTGGTCCGAACGGACCCAAAATCACGCGTTGCGTCGTCTGCATCGCGATCAGCCCTTGCGCCATCGCCTGCCTCGCATTTTCGTTTGCCACGCGAATGAAGCGTCCGGTATGGTGGCGCGAGCATTATTCGATGAAGCCGCGCCGACTGGGAGCCTGATGGATCATTTAATTGATATTAATGCGCGGGCGGACACGCTTTACGTGTTCTTATTTACCGATATTGAAGGCTCCACTCAGCGCTGGGCGCGCTATCCGGAGGCGATGGGGGCGGCGATGGCGCGGCATGATGCGCTGCTGCGCGAAGGGGTGGCGGCGGCGGGTGGTGCGGTGTTCAAGACTACGGGCGATGGCGGCTGCGCGGTGTTTGCCCGAATCCCGGCGGCGCTGACAGCGGCGGCCTTACTGCAGACGCGCTTGGGCGGAGAAAATTTTGCGGCGGTGGGCGGGTTAAAATTCCGGATTGGCGTGCATACCGGGCCGGCGGAATTTCGGGATGATGATTATTTTGGCCTGACCTTGGGGCGCACCGCACGGATTATGGCGGCGGGGCATGGCGGGCAAATTCTGGTCTCGGCTGCCGTGGCGATGGCGGTGACAGCGGGGGCGGGCGGCGTGCCGGAGCCTTATGCGCTGCAGAGCCTCGGGATGCACCGGCTCAAGGATTTGGGCCAGGCTGAAGAAATTTTCCAGCTTACTGGGCCGGGATTGGCGACAGGGTTTCCGCCGCTGCGGACGCTGAATGCCAGGCCGCATAATCTGCCCGAGCAGACGAGCACGCTGATTGGCCGGGAGGGGGCGCTTGCGGATCTGCGCGGCTTGCTGGCGCGCCACAGGCTGGTGACCGTGCTTGGCCCTGGCGGGATTGGCAAAACCCGGCTCGCGCTACAGAGCGCTGCCGAGGCGCTGGAGAACTATGCGGATGGGGTGTGGCTGGTGGAGCTGGCGGGGGTAAGCCAGGGCGAGCAGGTGGCGTCGAGTGCGGCGGCGGCGCTGAATATTGCGCTGAACGGCAGTGGGAATGCGGCGGAGCAATTCGCATCGGCGCTGCGCGGGGCCGCGATGCTGATTATTCTGGATAATTGCGAGCATTTGATTGAGGCGGCGGCGGCGCTGGCGGATGCGGTTTTGCGGCGCAATCCGGGTGTGACGATCCTGGCCACCAGCCGCAGCCCGTTGGGGCTGCCGGGCGAGCAAAGTTTTGCTCTGCCCACCCTCGCGGTGCCGGAACCTGACGCGATTGCCGGGATGACGGTGGCGGATGCTGCGACCTATGCTGGCATCGAATTATTCGTGGCGCGGGCGAATTTGGTGCAGCCGGGCTTTGCGCTGGCGGCGGATAATGCGGCGGATATTGCTGCGATTTGCCAGCGGCTGGACGGGATTGCCTTGGCGATTGAGTTGGCGGCGGCGCGCATTCGGCTGATGCGGCCAAAGGATTTGCTAGCGCGGCTGAATGATCGGTTCCGGCTGCTGACGGGTGGGGCGCGCACCCATTTGCCGCGACAGCAGACATTGCGGGCGCTGATTGATTGGAGTTTTGCGCTGCTGAGCGAGCAGGAGCGGATTGCGTTCCGGCGGCTGGGGGTGTTTGCGGGCAGTTTTGACCTGTCCGCCGCGGAGGCGGTGCTGGCGGGGGGCGACATTGAGGCGCTGGAAGTGCTGGATTTGGTGGCGAGCCTGCTGGATAAATCGCTGGTGACGCGGCTGCCCGCCGCGGGCGCGGAGCCGCGTTACCGACTGTTGGACAGCACGCGGGCTTATGCGCTGGAGGCATTGGCGCAAGCGGGTGAGGCCCAGGCACTCCGCCGCGCCCACGCCGAATATATGGTCACATTATTCGGTGCGGCCCAGGACCGCTTCTGGGACACGGATACGCTGATCTGGCGGGCATCGGTGGAGCCTGAGATTGAGAATTTGCTGGTGGCGCTGGAGTGGGCGTTTAGCGATGCGGGGGATGGCGCGATCGCGATTGCCCTCGCGGCGCGCTTGGAGCCCCTGCGACAACAGGCTTTGCTCGCGGACCCCACTTATTTCGCTTTTGTGCGAGAAGCGATCACCAAGCTGACGCCTGACACGCCGACCAAGGATGCCGCCCGGCTCTGGCGAGCTCTTTCGTCTGATCAATCTGCGGGTGCGCGGGCCTGCACGACGGCCGCTGAGACAGCGCGGGCTTTGTATGAGATGCTGCAAGACAGGCCCATGGCTGGGTGGGCAGCATCCAGGACCGCATTTTTGCTCCTCCGTGCGGGGGATGAGGCTGGGGCGCGGCGCTCTGCAGAAGCGGCACGGGCGATATTGCCAACCATCAAGCCAAACCTGATCCAAGCGGGGATGCTGGGTCAACTCGCAGCCTATCAATATCTTGCTGGTTCGGACGCAGCAGCGATGGACGCGGCGCGCCGGGATTTTGCGGCTTCTTTGGCGATTCATGAAAAATTCAACAACCAGAACGGGGTGCTTACTGTCTCTGGCAACCTGGCTGAACTCCAGGCTACGCTTGGGGATTATGATGGTGCGATCGCGAGCGTAAAGCGTAACTCGGCTCTAAGCCGCGCCCGACGTGACTGGTATAATCTCACCGGCGACCTTGTGAACCTGACGAGCTATGCGCTGCTGGCGGGAGATGATGCGGCGGCGGTTCAGGCGGCGCGAGAGGCGGTGCCCTTGGTCATCGAGATGGAGGATCACGCGATCGGCGCTTGCTTCACGGGCGACTTGGCGCTGCTGGCGACACGGGCGGGCGCGCTGGCGGTGGCGGCACAACTCGCGGGACATACCGAGCATTTTTGGACCGTGCATCAACAGATCATGGACCCCACCGAGCAGAGTGTGTGGGATGCGCTGATGGCACTGTTCGAAGCGGCGGCGGTGGCGGGCACGCTGCCTGCGGAAACTCGCGCCGCTCTGATGGCGCAAGGGGCCACCTTATCGCTCCGTGCGGCGCTGGAGCTGAAATTCGGGCTGTAGGATACTCGGGAGCGGTGCGAAATTTGGTGCGGCGATTGGTGCGGCGCGATAATTACATGAACAGGAACACAGCGCCGGTGATCAGGGTGACGGCGGTGGCGGCCAGGGTGCCGACATATTTGATCCGGAGCGCTATGTCGAAATCCCGATCGACAATGGTTTGCGGGCGCGAAAAAGCGATTTTTGCGTCGGCGCGAAAGGGCTTGGCGGGAAGGGCGGTGCTGGTGACGGCGGGGGTGGGGGCGATGGTGGTCATGGCGGTTGCTCCTGGCGGGGTGTGGGTTGGGGTGTGAAGCGTTGAGATGATGGATAGCGCGGGGGCGGGCGCAAAGATGTGATATTTAGCACATTAGACGCATGATCGGGTGAATTTTGGCGCTGCGGGGCGGGTGCCGTGGCGAGACTGTCCTTCGTTAGATGCGCCTTGCCGCCACGACGGCTGCCGCGCTGCACTTCGCGACCAACCATTCCCAGCAATGCGTCGCTGTCGTCTTCAACACGCCGGATGATCATGGGAGAGAATGCCAGGGCAATCTCTAAAATTTAAGGCTCAAACATGGTTTCCGACGTGGCTCGAAATGTAACATAACATCGAATTTGACCCCGCTGAGAGCTTGACAACCGAGAGTTGTTGTTTGACATGTAAAAAGATATTAAGGTTGTAGAAAAATCAATTCACAAAGGGGGTTGGGTATGGATTCGCGTAATGGGGGCAAACAATCGTTCGGACACGGGCGCCCGGGTGAATCAAACGTATTGGTGGATCGTCGTCGTCCGGGAAGGATGAACGATATAAATCCTGCCCTCTATGATCTGCTACGAGGAAACCAAGTCGATAGGACTGAGTTGAGCAGCCTGATCGCAAAGGATCGTTCAAACAATTTCGCGGGCGACGGTCTCGTCGAAGACAACCTCAGAGAGGCGCGTGGCGTTTTAAGCGCTCTCATAATATCCGTTATGATCTGGGCTTTGATTTTTGGGTTTCTGGCATTCATTTTTGACATTTTTAATTAGTCGGAAATGGCGATAATACGCCGTGTCTTGGTAGAATCTCACAATATCAGACATAAAACGACCACTGGCCCCTGCTAGATCGGAAACCTAATGACGGCGTTCAACGGCCGAAAAGTCGATGACTTTTCGGATATCGGGTTGCAGGCGATCGACTGCAGCGGTCTTGGCGTTTGGGATCGGAACATTTTGACTGGCGAGATTCGTTATTCGCGCAGTTGGCTTGCGATCCTCGGGTATGACGATATGCCTTTACTCAGCCATATCGAGGAGAGTTACAAGCGAGTTCATCCTGACGATCTCGCTTTTGTCCAGGCCCAAATCAAAGCGCATTGCGAGGGTGAGACCACGATGTACGAGGTCGAACATCGCCTGCGCTGCCGCGATGGTTCGTATAAATGGGTCATCTCCCGTGGCAAGATCATCGAGCATGATGCCACCGGCCGTCCTCTGCGGATGGTGGGCACGACGATGGACATTACACGTCTGCGCGAATTGGCTGAAGATTTGAAAGCGCAAAATATTCGGGCTGAGGAAGACGCGCGGCGGTTGTCCCTCCTCATGGACGAATTGATCCAGAAAGGTGACGAGCTTGCGGCCGCGCATCGGTTGGCCCGAATGGGCGCCTGGCGGTGGGATTTGTTGAAGCGCTGCCTATGGTTCTCGGCCGAAGTCTGGTGGATGATGGGACTGCGGCCTCGGGACGAGCCGGTCAGCTATGAGCGGATGCGACAAATTTTTCATCCCGACGATTACGATGCCGTGATGGCTCGCTTCTATGAAGCCGTGAAGACAAAGACGGCGATCAAATCGGAATATCGGATCGTCTATCCCGACGGCTCTATTCGCAATATTTTAACCTACGCGGAGCCTATTGCCGGCCCTGACGGGCAGATTCTCAGTCTCCGAGGGACGTCTCAAGATGTCACCGAACATCGGCAGATCGAAACGGCCCTCAGAGAAAGTGAAGACCATTATCGCCATATGGTTGAACTCCATCCGCAAATCCCGTGGCTCGCCGCACCGGATGGCGCGATTATCGAGGTCGGCCCCCAGTGGCATATCATTACCGGCATCGCTCTTGATCAGACACTACCCAATGGTTGGCTAGAGGCGGTCATCGAGGAAGATCGCCCAGCGATCATTGCAGCGTGGCAAGATTGTCTTCAATCGGGCAAAAGGCTTGATACCGAATATCGATTGCGCCTGGTCAATGGTGATCATGGTTGGTTTCGCGCCCGGGCTTCGGCTCGTTTTGATGACCGCGGCAAAATTATTCGTTGGTATGGCACACTCGAAGATGTGACTGATCGGCATCTCGCCGAGACCGCTCGACGAGCAGCGGAGGCGGCTGCGTTTCGGGTGCTGGAAGCAACCAGCGATGCGGTCATCATATGCGATCGCAGTCAGCGCGTGATTTTTGCAAATAGAAAATTCGGTATCAAGCTCGGATTGTCGGGCGACCTCAAGGGGAAGACATTAAGCGATCTATTTGGCGAAGCCCATGCAAGGAAAATCAGGTGCACGGTGGGCAAAGCTCTCAAAAACGAGACAAGTCGGCCGATGGAGATTTTCTGGCCCCCTACCGATCTATGGCTAGAGGTCGCCATCGTTAATAACGACGATGAAATCTCTCTTTTCATGCGGGATATTACCGAGCGCCGTGCAGCACAACAGCAGCTACGATATGCTGCTACGCATGACATGATGACGGGTGCTGTCACCCGTGAGACACAGGTCAAGCAACTTGAAATTCACCTATCACAACAAAATCCAGTGGAATCGGTCGCACTGCTTTTTGTCGACGTCGATTTTTTTAAAGAAATCAACGATACTTATGGCCATACCGTTGGTGATAGTATCCTCATCGAAATTGCGACCCGTTTGAAGTCGTGTCTGCGGGAAACAGACATTCTCGCGCGGACCGGTGGCGATGAATTCGTCGTTATGCTGACCGGGATCCGGAACTTGAAGGGTGTAATGGCGTTCGCCGATCGGGTTATTGCCGCGATCCAAAACCCGATTGAACTCGACGAGCATATTTTGTCGTGCACCGTGTCGATCGGCATCGCGATCTCAACGCCCGATAGCACCCCTAAAGATATTTACCGGCAGGCAGATCTCGCGCTGCACGAGGTAAAAAAATCGAACCGGGGCAGCTATCAGCTATTTCAGCCGCAGATGCAGAATGCATTCGAGTTGAGAGGCAATATACGGCGGGAACTCAAGATCGCGTTGGAGCGCAACCAGTTTGAACTGATGTTTCAGCCCATCGTGCAGCTATCAGACCAACAGATTGTGGGCGTCGAAACTCTCCTTCGCTGGCGTCATCCAGATCGCGGCCTCATCTCACCAACTCAGTTCATTCCCATCGCGGAAGAAAGTGGTCTTATTCGTGAACTCGGCACGTGGGTTTTGCATCGTGCCTGTGTGGCGGCTCTCGAGTGGCCAGACTCAGTGATGGTCTCGGTCAATGTTTCGCCGCGCCAATTGGAGCCTGGAGGCTTCGTATCGGTGGTTAAGGAAGCCTTGCGTGTATCGGGGCTGCCAGCAAGGCGACTAAAACTCGAAGTGACCGAGTCTGTTCTCGTTGCCAATCATGAAGCAAACATACGGACCCTGCAGGACCTGAGAGGGTTGGGTGTCAGTCTCGTTCTGGATGATTTTGGGGTGGGCTATTCCTCACTATCGTATCTGAATACGTTTCGCTTCGATTTCCTAAAAATCGACAAAGAATTCATATCAACCGTGCGAAGCCGCGACGACCGCCAGCCGGTATTCGAGGCTATTATGGGTATGGCGACGGCCCTGAATCTTCTTGTTACAGCCGAAGGGGTCGAAACCCAGGGCCAACTTGATTTCGTTACCCAACAGGGCGTTTCTTTCGTGCAAGGTTATTTTTTCGGTCGCCCCTTGTCCGCAAACGCCATACGTGCACGTTTGAAGCAATACGTTGGACACCCTGCGACCATCCATCATTGATGAATGGCGCTCCCGTCGCGTTGGAGCAGGGCAATCAGCGGCTCGCCAGCCTTGATCTTGCGCGTCGGGCACGCGACAAAAAAGTTGCTCATGTCTACCTTGGCATTTGCCCGAGTGGCCATCAGTTGGAATTGGCATCCCAGACCCAACCACGGAACCGGCGTCACGGTTCGACCGATAACCCTGCCGTCCGCCATTCGGGTAGTCCATCTTCCAGGCGGCGAACCTCGAAACCCTGCGCCCGCAGGAATGCGACGGCTTCAACCGAGAACACGCAATATGGCCCGCGGCAATAGGCCACGATTAATCGATTGCGCGGTAAGCCCGCCATCCGCGCCTCGAGCTCGCTAAGTGGGATATTGATGGCGGTGGGGATATGCCCCTTTGCATATTCGTCGTCGGGGCGGACATCGATGAGCAATACGTCATCCGCTTTGATCCGTGCCAGTAACTCGGCGCGCGTTAGTGGCTCCAGCATATCCCGTTTGCCGAAATAGTTGGCCATAACAAGCTGGATTTCCGCGCTATTACGCTCACCAATCCGGCCCAACGCGCTCAGTAGAACGATCACATCCGTCTCACCGACCAGATGATAGATCATGCGCTTTCCCGCGCGGCGCGGCTCCGCAAGACGCGCCTTGCGCAGGATTTGCAAATGTCGCGAGGTGTTCGCAATCGACAGGCCGGTTCGCATCGCCAAGTCCTCAACGCTGAGTTCCCCCTGCGCCAGATGCTCGAGAATATCCAGCCGGCTTGCATGGCCAATCGCCTGGGCGATGTCGGCAAGGCTGGCAAAAATGCGGTGTTTCGGACTGGGGCTTGACATCACGGTGAGTTCACTCAATCATTCAACGAATATAGTGATTGAACACGATCGACGCCGTGTCAAGATCACCCACGTTGAACATCGTGAGTAGAGGGAGAACGCCCATCACCGCCAGCCTATCAGAATTACGGCGCGGCATCCGGCTGAACAAAGGTCAGTTCGGGTTGCAGGCGTGCCAAGTGTTCTTCGTTGGTCTGATCATCGGCATGGAGCGCGCCGTCTTGCCGACGCTGAGTGCGGATTTCGGCGTAAAGCCCGGTGCGTTCTTGTTCCTTGCCAGCTTCGTGCTCTCGTTCGGTTTGGTGAAGGGGGTGCTCAATCTTGTCGCGGGAACCTTGTCTGACCATTACGGTCGCAAACCCATTCTCATTGCGGGCTGGCTTGCCGGTGTGCCGATCCCGCTGCTGATTTATGCCGCGCCGAATTGGTGGTGGATTATCGTGGCCAATATCTTTCTGGGTATCAACCAGGGTTTTACCTGGACCATGACCGTGACCAGTCAGATCGATTTGGCGGCGAGCCATCAGCGCGGTCTAGCGGTGGGGATCAATGAGGCCGTTGGCTATATCGCTGTCGGGTTGGCAGGGTTTGTTGCCGCTGATCTCTCCCTGGCTTACGGGCCACGAATTGCCCTGCTCTGCTTTGGTTTGGCGACCATTGTGGCGGCGTTGGCCTTATCTACCATGCTTCGCGACACGTTGCCCTGGGTTCGGGCGGAGCATGCGCAGAGCGCGCAACCGGCAGAACCCTTGCCCGCTCCAGGCTGGGGTGCGGTCTTTATGCGGGTCTCGTTCCAGGACCAGGCAACACGCGCGCTGTGCCAGGGCGGCGTGGTCAACAAGATCGCCGATACGCTGGTCTGGGTTCTGTTCCCGATATTATTCCAAAGGGCAGGGCTTAAGCTTAGCATGATTGGGCTGATCACCGGACTTTATGCCATGGTCTGGGGTCTATCCCAACTCTGGACCGGCCATCTCGCCGATCGCATTGGACGCAAGGCACCGATTGTGACGGGTTTTATGCTGCTCGCTGGTGGCATTGCGATGACCGCATCCGGCTCGACACCCGCCATTTGGCTGGCTGCCGCCGCCCTGATGGGGGTTGGTATGGCATTGCTCTACCCGAACCTGATCGCGGCAATGTCGGACCTGACCGCACCCTTGATGCGGGGTAAAGCCTTGGGCACCTATCGCTACTGGCGCGATACAGGTTACGCGATCGGCGCGGTTCTGCTCGGCGGTGTTGCGCAACTCGCCGATGCGGTGCGCCCGGTGATGTGGCTGACCGCAGCGTTGGTTGTGATGTCAGGGCTTTGGATTGCGAAGGATGTTCGAATTGTTCGACCGAACCACCAAAAAGTCTGATATGAGTTGGGGCTTCATTCAACGCCGCGTGATTTGGGCTGTCTTGTTGGCCGGTATCGGCGTGGCCGCGAGCGCGAATGCCGCAACCATATCCCATAGAGACCCAAAATCGGGTCTGCTGACCTGGACGAATACTCAGGATGGTTTCAGTCTTTCGCTGCAACAACTGACACCCGACAATGTGCGTGCCATCTATGAGGGTATGGGCGCCTCGCCTGCAAACGTTGATCGGATCGCCAACTATTGCGTGTTCGGGACCGACGCGCGCAATAATGCTGGATCAGCAATTGCCTACAACGTCGCCACTTGGCGGGCGGTGACCCGCAATCACATTCGGCACAGGCTGCGCAGCAAACGCGGTTGGCAGCGCATTTGGCGCGCGCAGGGTGTTGATTACGGTTTTTCGATCTTTCCTGCACAGCAGACGTTTCAGCCGGGTGATTGGGGCGAAGGTTTCACCACGATCAAACTCAAACCCGGCACACGCTTTAACCTAATTTATCACTGGACTGACCATGGACATACTCACACCGCCATCCTCCGCCACGTTCAATGCGCTGACCGCAAATGAACCAAGGCATCGCACGCGCCGTAGCGCCCTGGTGACGCTGGGCGCCGCGGCTGCGGGGCTTGTGTTCACCGGGTCGGCCAAAGCCGGTATCCGTGCGCCGATGACGGCTTTGGCGCCGCGCCCGCCAGCACCTGATTTCACATTAGCCAGCGTGGCCGGCCCAACCTACTCGCTGAAACAATTTCGAGGCACGGTGGTCCTGATCAATTTCTGGGCGACTTGGTGTCCGCCATGTCGTGCCGAAATGCCGTCGATTGAACGTCTGCACCGATCGATCAAGAGCAAAGACCTTCAAATCCTGGCGTTGGATCAAGGTGAGACGCAAAGCGCTGTGTTCGCGTATCTGGGTCAATTGACGCCATCGCCAACCTTTCCGATCCTCCTCGATCAAAAGAGCAAAGTCGCAAACGCCTTTCATGTCGCGGGTATTCCAACCACGTTCTTGATCGATAAAACCGGGCATATTGCCTATAAAGCGGTCGGCGGGCGGGATTACGCCGGTCCTGACATACGATCGATTGTCGAAACGTTGATCTCGGCTAAAAAATAGAGCGCCGTCCATTCGCTACATAAGGAAACCTGTGCGCGGATCTGATTTCTTGTTGATTTCTGACTATTTTTAGGTTCGCAATATTGGGTGTTGGCAATCGAATGGACGCAATTTCTCGTAAGGAGATCGACGCGCTCGTCAATCGTGGTTAACCCATCGAGGAAACAATCGCCCTTACCCCGGGGCGCCTTGCTGGATGAACGGGTTGGCCTGCACGAACGCCGTCTGCTGCTCGCACGCGTGCATGATCCGCTCGATTGTCGGGATCGCCGCAACCTCGATCTTGAATATCCGCATCACCACGAGGATGCTCGCAAGGCAGATATCGGCAATACTCATCACGTCGCCATGGCAGAACACCCCGGTCTCCACCTCGCGCGCCAGCCGCGCCTCGACCGCCTGCAGCCCAACAGTGAACCAATGCACCTGCCAGGCCCGCCACGCCGCATCGTCGAAACCGCCGGTCCCGGTCAGATATTTCTTCACCCGCGGCGTAATCAACGGATGCGTGTCGGCCGCCAGCATCGCCGCAATCGAACGCACCCGCGCCCGCCCATGTGGGTCCACCGGCAACAGCGCCGGCGACGGATAGCTCTCCTCCAGAAACTCCAAAATCGCCAGCGACTGGGTCAATGGCACCTGGCTCTGACCCTCGCCCCGATCGATCATCGCTGGGAGCGCCCCGAGCGGATTAATCGCCAGGAACGCCGCACCTCGGTGCTCCCCGGCATCGATATCGACAAACCGCTCCGTCACCGGCAAGCCCTTCAGGTTCAGCGCGACCCGCACCCGATACGTGGCCGATGTGCGCCAGAACGCAAAAAGCTCAAATCGCGGTTCGTTTTCCATATCAAGCTCCTGTCTTTAATTTATCGCCCTGCGGGCGCGGTATTCACTCGCTAATCTTCGCCCGTGCGATCTATCTGATTGCGCTCGATATCCCGACCCCAAAACGCACTGTCGCTTGCTGTGCCGACATCCCTTCCGCCGAAGCCTTCAGAACCCGGGATCGCAAACCCCACTTTGTGCGCTCGCCATCATCCATCTCATCAAAGCAGTTATTGAATCACGTGCGTTGAAAACAAGCGTGATCAAGGGTGCCAGACCTTATCGATCCGCTTGCGTTGTTAATGTGGCTGGATCAAGAGCGTTAGGTTGATAATTCACTGTTCCGTCGGCGCCGAAAACTATTCCGATCTGTTCTAAGGCTTCTTGAATTGATCGAAGATTAGTAACGGTCAACGGCGGATCTCCATCGACCGATTCTGCCTTTACGATCGTCATGCGCGCCACCCCAGACATTTCGGCAAGGCGGGCTGCTGACAAGCGGGCATAAGCTCGAGCTGCGCGTATTTGACCACCAGAGATCATCTTCGTCCTCACGTAAAATACTTATCCCAGTCCGACGTGGCATGCCAGACGTCGATCACAATTTACATCCATTAGAAAAATTTAATAATCTTTTTGATTGTTTTAATGATCAATTTGACTAGATATGGGATGTCGGCACACCAAACCTGTAGGATGGGTTGCCGATAAAATGACTGTCATGACGGCCGGACCGTGCGCTGCAACGCGCGGCCCAGCCTAGCCCGTAACATTTATTGGAGAACCAAATGCGACAGGTTACCTCTATTATGCCGCCCTGCTTGGGCGAACGCCATCCTGCAACCGTTGATGCCATGCCTGCGGTGGCGGTGAAGCCGGATTTATTCACGCCCAACCTGGTCAGTCCTTCGGCGAGGCTCGACGCTCTGGATGAGCTGAAACCCAAAGCAAGACGCCGGGGACGCAGAGGGCCGACGCGAGAAGCCAAGCCGAAACCCGAACCCAAACTCCCCATCATGGCGGGGCTGAGATCCAGCCAGAACAACGACCACAACCATAACCATGACCATAACCTGAACCAGAACCTGGGTGCTGGTGTCAGGGCCGGTGCTCCGTTTTGCTCGGCCCCATTGGTCGATGCTGACCTGAGCCGTGTTGCGCTTCCTTATTACCGAGGCGGCAAAGTGCAAGCGGGCACAATTCACACGGGCCCCAAATATGGCCCCCCATCGGCGATCCTCATTGGCGAGGCCGGTGCGAACCTGGTCCTGGCACAGTTGCTCGGCTGGGGTATCCCGGCCCAGATTGCGATGCCGGGGATCGCTTATGATCTGATCGCGGATATTCCCGGTCTGGATCTGCTCCGTATTCAGGTCAAAACCCGCAGCCGACCTAAAGGGCAAAGCTGCTCATTCACCATGACGCGGGGTTTTTATTACTCCAAGGCGGGCATGTTCAATTATGAGCGAGATGATTTTGATCTCGCGGCTTTTGTGTGCCTCTCCATCGGCGCGGTGTTTTTCTGCCATAACCCGAAGAGTCACGTCAGCGTCCGCCGGGCTTGGATGCAATCATCGACGATTGCGCGCGACAGTTTTGATCTGGCGCTGCATGCCATTCAGCGGCGGCGCCGGATTGATCAGCTTTCCTGGCTGGCTTCGATGAATGATGATGCACCGGCGCCGAGGATGGAAGCGAATACGGCGCAGTGTCCAGTATTGTCCGCCTTGCCACGTCCGGCGCCAATCCCGGCCTCGCGCCTGATGCCGTCTTCGGTGCCGGTGCCAGTGCCGACGTCAGTTCCTGCACAAGGATCGACGCCAGTGCCAACATCACTTCGTGCGCCAATTTCTGCGCCAATCGCCACACCAGTTCCTGCCCAGGATCCTGCGCCAGCTCCTGTGCCGGTTGCCATGTTGGCTCCCACGTCAATTCCTGCACCAGTATCCGCATCACGGCCCGGCGCAAAATTGGCGCCGGGTTTGCCGCAGGCATCTGAGCCAAAGCGGCGCCCAATACGGGTGCCCGCCCCACCCCAGGTGCGCCCGCAAAAGGCTCCGCCGCCCATACCCCCGTCGCAAGATGCGCTTGACGCAGTGGATTGGGATGAAGCGCTGGCCATGTTCGACGACCAGGGCGAATACGACGCGATCATCCCGATTTAAGCCCGCGCGATAACCCTCCCCCATCCAACTGCACTCCGGTTTTGCCCCGGCGCCAGAAGCGCCGTGCGGCAGCACGCAACCTCATTTTGATTGAAGGTAAATGACCGATGACCAACCAATCTTCGACTGATAACAACAAAACTCACGCCCTGGCGGATCAGGGGGCTCATGTTGCGACACCCCAGACCGGGGCCGACGCCCAGGCCGGCACCCAGGCCGGCGCCGAGGTCGGCGCCCAAGCCGACGCCGGAGCCGGCGCCAAGGCCAGCACCGCTACTGTCACAAACGCGGCGAACCACCTTGCCACCAAGGCAACCACCAACACGGGCACCGATTCCACCACCGACCATGACAACAACTTGGTGATCAACCCGGCCAGCGAATCTCTCAGCAACCCGGCCCTTGATCCGGCAGCCGCCTCGCTCACCCCTGCGGATGCGGAGTTTACGTTCGACTTTGAAGCGGATGGCCCGATCTGCACTCTGCCCACGACCGCAGCGTCATCTGATCACTCTGATCACTCCGATCAATGGGACCTGCCCGAGCCGTCTGATCCGTCTGCGGATCAAGATGAATGGGCAGAAAAAGATGACGCGGCGCAGTCAGATCAGCCTGACCAGCCCAACCAGCCCAACCAGCCTGACCAGCCGGACCAGCCGAACCAACCCACCCAAGCCGGACCCAACCAATCCGAGCCGCGGCAACTCGATTGCGCGTATTTCGTCGGAGCAAAAATGCTCGATCAGGCTTTGGGCCCATGGGCCAACCCGCCCCGCCCGGGATTGTTCATCGTGCAAACCCCCAGCAGCGCCTGGACCTCGACGATCAAAAATCTGATCGACCCCTATTTGAAACGCCGGCCCGGACAAGCCCAGCGTCGCTCGTCGCGACGGCCCTATATCTACCAAGGCCCAACAATTTGCTCGTACGGTATGACCGCAGAGGAGCAATCATCCGATCTGACCTCGGAGAATAATCGTTTGCTGCAAAATATCGAGCAAAACCTTGCCGCCGGCAGCGTTGTGTTCATCGTCACCGATGATCTCGAGACCGTGCCTTTGGCGTTTCGCTATGCGGCGGATCGCATTTTTATCCTGCCACCCCCCAGCCGGCAGGCCCTCATCGCCCTGCTGCGCGAGATCGCACCTGGGACAAAAAGGTTCGATCTGCTCGATGTCCCCGTGGAGGAGCTGATGCCCCATATGCTCCGCTTGGCTTATCGGCCAGCGATCAAAACCCAGACTTTTCTCCGCCGCTTGAAACAACTTTCTACACCCGTGCCCAAAATCATCGACCACCAGATCATTCCGTTTAGTCGGCTGCATGGCGTGGAGAAGGCCGAAGCCTGGGCTGATGAGCTTAAGCAAGACCTGCAGGATTATGCGGCAAAAAAATTGACCTGGTCACAGGCACGACGGAGCCTGCTGCTCTGTGGCGTGCCCGGCACCGCCAAGACCACGCTCGCTCGCACCATTGCCGCGCATTGCGACATTGGCTTCGTGTCGACCAGCTATGCCAAATGGCAGCGCGATCAACGCGGGCATCTCGGGGATGTGTTGCGCGCCATGGCGAGCGTCTTTGCCGAGGCCCGCGCCTGCGCACCTTGCGTCTTATTTATCGATGAGCTCGATACGCTCGGCTCGCGAGGCGATAATAGTCCGCAACGCAGCGATTGGTGGCGCTCGATCATCAATGCGCTGCTGGAGCAAATCGCGGGCGTGGATAGCAATGAGGGCGTCATTATCATTGGCGCCACCAACTATCCGGAGTTGATCGATCCGGCCATTTTGCGATCAGGCCGGATGGAGGATCATATCGTGCTCTACCCGCCGGACCCTGCCGCGCTCGCGCGGATTTACCAGGATGAGCTTCAAGGTCACTGCGCGGATTCAGTGGACTTGAAACAGCTTGGATATCTGAGTGCGGGCAAGACGGGGGCGGATGTGGTGCGGATTTGCGCGGCAGCCCGCCGCAAGGCACGCAACCAGAGCCGGCAGGTTACGCAGGAGGATTTGATCGCGGCACTCGACAAGGACGGGGGGACGCTGAGTGCCGAGCAGCGGCGGCGCATCGCGATTCATGAGGCCGGGCACGCGGTGGTGATGCACCAGCTTGATGGCGTAGAGGTTACATCGGTCACGGTGATCGGGACGGGTGAGACGGGCGGCGCCACCCTGAGCACGATGACGGAGCATAATTTTCTGACGCCATCGCTTTTGGAGACGCGGCTCATTGCCTTGATGGGTGGTAGGGCAGCGGAAGCGGTATTGCTGGGGGATGTCAGCTCGGGGTCTGGGGGTGCGGAGGGATCTGATTTGGGCAGTGCGACCGTGCTTGCGGCGCAGGCTGAGCTTTCCCTTGGGTTGGGGAGCCAGGGTTTGATCTGGCAGATGCCGCCGACGGCGCGGACTGTAGGCGAATGGCTGGGGCGGCGCCCGGATGTGGCGGAGGCGGTGGGTAAGAGGCTTGACCGCGCTTATCAGCGGGCATGTGAGCTGATCCGCGCCCGGATCGGAACGGTGGAAAAGCTGGCGGAGGCATTGTTGCGCCATCAGGCTCTGGCGGGTGAAGAGCTTGCGCGCTTGCTCCAGGATGATGCCGTGCCCGGCGATAATACTACGCCGCTCCCTCACCGTTCGCGCCGCCACGATCCGCTTGGTCACGATCCAGTCGGTCAAGATCCAGTCGGTCACGGGCCGCTCAGCCAGGACCTAATGTCTGGCAAGCCGACGCACAGCGAGGGGTCTGCGCCATCCGGCGCAAATTCGCGCTGCGATGATCAGGGGGCGACACCGTCAGAATCTTCAAGGACCCAAACTACGCGTCCTGGCGACGAGCCGTCAGCGATTTAGGCACACGAACCCGGCTGGCATGCAGATGCCTCGCTGTCAGCCAGGCCAGCCTATCCGGAAGATCAGCCTGCATGGCGGGAGAGTGGCGTGCAGGCTGATCGCCGGTTCTGATCGCCGGTTCTGATGGCTGGTGGACCATATGGGCTTATATCGGCTGGCATCTTTCGGTATCGCCGAATACCACCCGTTGCCCGCCGATCCCGATCAATGCTGGTTGAGCCTTCTGACCCCCGCCGATGCCGGCGGGTATTGGTGGGCTTTTATTCAAGCTGATGAACTTCAACCGATTTTGGCACGGTATTACTCTGCAGCGGCGCGAAATACCGATAGGAGCAAAATAATGACGCATTCTCTCCTGCCAGACCACCGTGAACCGTCAGGCATTCTGTACTATGGCGATCCTCATGGAAATTGGCGCCCTTTGATCGACGCCGTATTGCGCAACCGGCCGGCCGCCGTCGTGATCCTCGGCGATTGCGGTCTCGATGCACCGCTCCGTCAAAAACTCGCCGCGATCTGGGATCTGGTGCCGGTCTGGAAATGGATTATCGGCAATCACGATGTCGATAGTCTCGGAGAATACGAGTTTTTGGTGGAGAGCGATCCGGCGGGAAATCTCAATGGCACCTGGGCCTCACTGGACGGCCATATCGTCGCGGGGCTGGGTGGCATTTATCGCGCCCAAGTTTGGTATCCCAAATTTGGCGGCACCGATGATGATCCCCCAAAATTCCGCACTCGGCGCGACATGGTCAAGGTCACCGCCCGGGCGGATCGGCTCAAGGGCGGGCTGCCGCGCTCTGCACGGGCGACGATCTTTCCCGAAGATCACCAGGCGCTGCGGTCTATTCGGGCCGACATCCTCGTTTGCCATGAAGCACCGACATCGGATCGGCATGGGTTTGCCGCGATCGACGCACTCGCCCATGAGATGGGCGTCAGCCTGGTGGTGCATGGGCATCATCACCGCAGCTATGAGGGTCACACCGCCAATGGCATCGCCGTCAGGGGGCTCGGTATCGCCGAGCCGTGGTTGTGGCAGGGCAACCAATGAGGAGCGGCGCGGACGATTAATCCGGCCTTCCCTGTGCAGTTCTCAGCGGAAATCAACAGTGCTGACACCAAACGTCAGGGGGATCGACGTTGGACGCGATTTTCGCATCTCACGGGGTCGTTATTGCAAGCGAATTCGCAGTCATACGGGGACAGTGTTACAAACAGGCGCCAGTCACGGGCTGGTGTGCGAATATCCGAGCGCCATCGATTAAGTTAGCTGAACAGCGGCACATCGTGCATCCGACCTGCTGTTGTGACCGTAGTACGTTCTGCTAAATTGAACCGAGAAATCGCGTGTAATGTTTGAAAGATCAATTAGCTTTCTTTACAACCAATCACGTGAATAGATTCGGCGTAAGCAGTCTCTCCCTAACCCGACGAATGAAAGCGCAGGCATGATATCAAGAGCAGTGTTGGAATTTCTGAACCCATGCCGATCAAGTGACTGCCTGAATTCCGAGATATGCCGAAAATTGTTATTGCTGTTGATATCCATCATGTCAGCTTTGCTGTTTTTTTCACAAGCTGACGCCCAAATCACATCTTTGCCTGTCCCTACCAAGCTGACGATCCATCATCGCATCACTTGGTTTCAGGGGGGTGGCGCGCTGTCATTCCAACACGAAATCTCCTCGGCCCAGATTACCATACCCGAGCCTTACGACCGCAGCTTCACCAGCGTGACGCTGCATCTGCGTGGCATCAATTCCCCGAGTCTGTTGGAGAAACGTTCATCGATCCTGGTGAGCGTGAATGGTAATCCTGCATCGACGCTGTCGCTAGATGGATCTCAGCCTGAGATTAACCAGACGATCACGATTCCAGGTAAGTTCTTCACGCCGGGCTATAATGTGGTGACGCTGCGTGTGGTGCAAACGACGGGTCAGATCTGCGAGAAGTTTGACGAACCGTCTCTCTGGACGCGTCTGTCGCCGCTCTCGACCGTCACCATCGTGTCGGTGCCGCGCCCGATCACTCGCAATCTGGCGGATCTCGGTAGGATTTTCGACAAACACAGCTTACAGAAGGATGCGCGGGTCACAATCCTGTATAACGCGGTGGCCCGCCAGCATCCGGATATTATCGTCGCCGCTGCGCAAGGGATCGCTCGCCTTTATGATTACGTGCCGGTGAAGATCGACGTCGTGCCGCTGACCGGTCAGCAATCTGACATCGCGGACCCGCCCTCGCGGCCGGTAATTGTTCTCGCGCCCAGTCCATCATCGACGAACCCGAAGAATTCGACCAACGCCAAGATTGCCATAAAGCCGACAGCGAATGGTGGCACGCTGATTCGGATCAGCGGCACCTGGCAGTCGGTGATGGTCGCCGCTCGGTTGCTCGGAACCCGACAATTCTCATGGCCCGATGCCAACAGTGCGACGATTTCAACCGCGTCCTATCTCAATCATCAAAAGACCGCGCCATCTGATAACCTCGATCAGTCCTTGCTCGACCTGCATACGTTGACCTCGACCCTGGTTGGGCCGAACGTGGAATTTGGCCCTATAACGTTCTGGAACGATTACTGGGGCGGTCGCGCGCTGATTACGGCGCACCTCGTCTACGGGGCAGGTGGGGCGCCGGACAATCTGCTTGGCGTTTATGTCAACGGTATTTTTGTAGGCAATGTTCCGCTTAACCGATCAATCGGGGGCGTCTACACCGATTACAAAATTGCAGTGCCGGCGCACGTCCTGGTTCCAGGCAAGAACGAGCTGGTTTTCCGTGGCACGTTGCGCCACCAACCCGTGCATGGCGGCGAGTGCACCTCGGCGGGATATAGCAAGGGCATTCCAATCACTCTCTTTGACGATAGCACGGTCAGGATTGCTGGTGGCTCGCGGTTGATCCCGGATAATCTGGCTGAATTGAACTATGCTCAGATCCTGCCGCATCAGCTACTACTCGCAGGTAATTCACCTTCGGTCCTGTCCGCGGCCGCAACGCTTGCGGCAAAAATCACGCAGACGGATTCCGGGATCACGCTACGCGCGCAGATGCTCAAGCCTGGTGTGCCGATCGAAGGCGCGGTCATTATTGGTAAATTGGCCTCGATCCCAACCTCCATTATCGGTAAGACGGGTATCGTCCCGGGCGCCAGCGCGCCGGCATCATCACATCGAGTGGTCTACATCAACAATGCTACCGATCGCCCGAGCCGCGGGATGTCCGGTTCGATCCCGCCAACTGGACCGGTGGTCGCGGTGAGCAGCAAGCACGACGCCACCTATGTCGCCATGATCCCGTCGGGCAAGCTTGGGACGATTGTGGTGGCGGCCCAAACCGGGCCGTCGCTTAAATCGGGCGTGGATACGCTAATTGGATGGTCGCACTGGTCACAGCTCGGCGGGCATGTTGCAGTGATCGAGCCGGGTGCTAAGACATTGGCGATCGCTCCCGCCAATCTCAAGGTTGAGAGCGTTGCCGGTCGGATCGGCTATTTTGCCACCCGTAACATCATCATCGCGCTGCTTGGCTTCCTAGCGCTATTGGTGGTGACTGTCCTTGTGGTCCGTAAGGCGCTCAACCGGCGATATGCGGAACGCAATAGCTCTGGCAAGAAACCGGGTGGCGCGTTATGAGCCGGGTTACCCTCAGAATCCAACCGGTTCTGCTCACCCTGCTGCTCGGTCTGCTTGTGCTTATCGCTGCACCGGACGTCGCGGTGGCGCAGTCGCTGCTGATCGGTGGCGCACAGGCCAGCCGTGCATCGGACTATGGGTATTTTGGGCTGATCGATCCCGTTTGGGGAGGTCGTCTCGGCCAGGGATTTTTCCTGGCCCCGATCATCGGCGTGAGCCGCTACAGCTTCACCCAGTCCAATACCCGGTTCACCGGTCTACAGCCCTCCGCTAGCCTTGGTTTGGGCTATGCGTTCTCAAGCGCTGGGGTAAACACCAACCTGTCTCTGGCCGCTGGCTATGCCAACACCAGCCTATCGCCCTATCTGCCGGCTGGCGCGGTTCATGGGGGTAGGGGATTTCTGGAACCATCGCTCTGGGTCATGGCGCCGATCGCACCCAAATTGTCCGTGGTGGTCAATAGCGGTTATCTGACTGGCCTACGCAGCTACTGGTTGACGTCCTATGCCCAATACCAGATTGCACCACACTTCACATTGGGACCGGAGTTCGATATGGGCGGCGGCCCCAATTACCGGAACCGCACGATCGGCCTGCGACTGGGCACCGATATCGCGCATCGACTTCAACTCTCCGGAACGCTGGGTGCGATCACCAACATCCCGGGAAGCTACCATCCCTATGTCGGGCTCGGCGTGACATTGCCATTGCGATGATGCTGAGACGCCACCTCCTATTGACCATGGCGGCCACCAATGGCCTCACCGGCGAGATGGCTGACAGTGCTGCGGATTGGTCATGGGTCACCTTGTGGAACGCGTATCGCGACCGGTTCATCGACCATCAAGGGCGAGTGATCGATTTTAGCGAGAATGACGGCATCACCACCTCCGAGGGGCAGGCTTACGCCCTGTTCTTCAGCCTCGTCGATAATGACCGCTCGCTGTTCAAGAAAATTCTTTCCTGGACTGACACCAATCTCGCTGGCGGCCAACTCGGTCGTAAATTGCCGGCTTGGAAATGGGGGCGGCAGACGGGGCAACATTGGGGCGTTCTCGGCAGCAACTCGGCTGCCGATGCCGATTCTTGGTTGGCCTATACGATCGCTCTGGCGGGTATGCGCTGGCAGCGGCATGACTATGCCTCCTTGGCCATCGACCTCGTCCGCACGATCATCGAGCAGGAGACTGCCATCACGCAGATCGGTCGGGTCTTGCTGCCCGGGGCTGATTATTTTCCCAGGCAGAGCCCAGTTCTGGTTAATCCGAGCTACACGCCGCTATTTCTCGCGCGGGGACTGGCGACCATGACGGGAAATCGCGATTGGGCAGATCTGGCTGACGCTGTTGTCCCAATGATCCGCGCGACCACTGTAAACGGCTTTGCCCCTGATTGGTCATGGCTGCCGGGAACACTATCACACCCGACCGGCTATCCTGGCACCAAAATCGGCAGCTATAATGCGATCCGTTGCTATCTGTGGGCCGGCATGAACCCACCGACGATGCCAGGAGCGCCTGAGATTCTCGCGCATCTGACCGGCATGGCCGGGATCATGAGGGACAGAGCAGTCCCGCCGATCAACGTGATCGTGGCGAGCGGCAAATATCATGGTAACGCCAACGCCGGATTTTCTGGCGCGCTGGTCCCCTATCTGCAGCGGCTTGGCATTGAGCCCGCATTGACCCAACAGATCGCGCGGGTGCGCCACACACTGGATAGTAATGGGCGGCTACCGGGAAAATCAGCTTACTATGCTGAAAATCTGATCCTGTTCGGGATCGGGGCCTTCACGGGCCGGATCCGGTTTGATCGGGGAGGCATCCTTATTGACTGAAGCACCAATCGATCAACCGCGTGGTCGCGGCAAGTTGCTGGAGACAGCTGCCGTGATGCTGCTGATGCTGGTGGTATCCGCTGGTATGGTCCCGGTGCTTGGGATCAGCCTGGTGATCAGTCAGATCGCCATTATCAGCGCACTCTATCTGATCTATCGGATTGATGGCGGATATAACCGTAAGGATCGGAATCCCTACGCGCGCACCCTGGTTAGCCTGCTGACCGTGATCCTGACCGCACGCTATTTTTCTTGGCGGTTCAACAACACGATGCCTTATGGCTATGGTTGGATCGATGTGTTCTTGGCATTTCTGCTTTTAGCCGCCGAAGGTCATGGCATCGTGTCCAGTCTATTGGGTCAGATTATTAACGCTATGCCGTTGCAAAGACGTCCGCGCGCGCTTCCCGACGATCCGGAACATCTTCCCAGGGTCGATGTGCTGGTGCCCACTTACAACGAAGACCCATCGATCGTGGAGACCACGGTGATCGCCGCGACGCAGATGCGATATCCTGCGGACCGCCTGACAGTTTATATCCTTGATGATGGTGGAACCGATGCAAAATGCGCCCAGCCCGGTGCCGCCGGTCTTGCAGCTCGAGAACGCGCGACCACGCTGAAAAATATCGCGTCACGCTTCGGCGCGCAGTATCTCACCCGCGCACGTAACGAGCATGCCAAAGCCGGCAATCTCAATTCAGCCCTGTCATCGATCAATGGCGAACTGATCCTAGTGCTCGATTGCGACCATGTGCCAACCGAGGATTTCCTGCGGCGCACCGTTGGGTTCTTCCTCGATGATCCTCGGTTGTTTCTCCTGCAAACGCCTCATAATTTCGTGACGGCCGATCCGATTGAGCGAAATCTGCGCACCTTCCGCAACATGCCCTCAGAAAACGAACTATTCTACTCGGTCATGCAGCCGGGCCTGGATTTTTGGGGAGCTGCGTTTTTCTGCGGCTCAGCTGCCGTGATGCGCCGCGCCACGCTTGATGAAATCGGCGGGATTTCTGGACGCACCATCACCGAAGATGCCGAAACATCGGTGAAAGCACTGACAGCGGGATGGCGAACTGCCTTTTATAACCGGCCGATGGTCTCAGGCTTACAGCCGGAAACGTTCAGCGGCTTCATCCTACAGCGGATCCGTTGGGCACAGGGCATGGTGCAAATTTTCATTCTGGAAAATGTCTGGCTGAAGCCCGGGTTGCGGTTCATGCAACGGCTGATGTTCACGAATTTCGCCTTTTACTGGCTGTTCCCGATCGCGCGCATGATCCTACTGACCATGCCTCCTGCCTTTCTATTCTTCGGGATCAATGTTGCGGTGACAACTCCACGCGAATTACTGATTTTCGCCGCGCCATATTATGTGGCGACCCTGATCAACAGCCAGTATTTTTACGGGCAGGTCCGCTGGCCGTTCTTCTCGCAAGTCTATGAGACCGCACAGTCGATTTTTCTGGCCTTTGGGGTGTTTTCTGTAATCCGTCATCCAAACCGACCGACTTTCAAAGTCACGCCAAAAGGCGAATTCCTTGAGGAGGATTTCGTCTCCAGCTTAATCTGGCCATTTTATATCATCACGCTGGTCAATTTTGTGTCGGTGATCTTTGGGGCATGGCGCCTGCTTACCGAGCCCAATCTTCGCGACGCGCTGATACTGGTCGGCCTCTGGGTATTCCTCGATACCATCACATTGATGAATGTGCTCGGAGCACTGTCTGAGCGCAGACAAACGCGATCAACCCCCCGCGCCGTGCGCCGCGAGCCGGTATGGATCCGCATTAATACCGGACCATGGCACACGACCAAGACTTATGATCTGTCGCGGCACGGTGCCAGCGTCCTGATGCCACCTGATTTACCGCCCTTCAAGGTCGGTGATTATATCGAGGTGTTTTTCCGCAGACGGGGCATGAGTCTGCTGGGGCGGGTACGCAACACTAAAGGCACCGGCGCATTGCGCCGCATCGGCCTTGTCTATGAGTTGGAATCAGCTGCCGATGAACGCTACGCGGTGATGCTCGCATTTGGCGATAGTGCTACCATCGTATCGCGCGTTAATCGGCGCCATGGCGGATTGAGTGCGGCTAGGGCATTCGCGTTCCTGGTGCAGATCGGAACGATCAATTTTTCCCGGTTCATCTGGCTCTCGACCCGGTTGATCCGCGTCCGTGTGATCCGCAAATTCTCGGGACGCCGGCGAAAAACCCCAGATCGCGTGGAATCTGACAATCCGCTCGCCAGCGTTAACCGGTAGCATCTCGACCCGCAACGATCGCCGACTTGGGTTAGCCATCAGGCCGAGACTATGGCTCGCAAATCGGTCGGCTCCTTCAATCGTCGCTCCAGACAACGTTATCCAGAATATTCAACGGGTAAGCGTTGTTTCTCTGACCTTGTTGGCGTGAGTCGATGTGATGCCGATTTTGATCGGCATGATGCAGGAAGAATTGAATGAGGTTTTTGACGGGGCACCAATAGCGAGCACTCCTACGAGCGCTCGTAGGAGTGCTCCGATTGAGCGTGTTGAGGTGATCACGCGTGGCGCGCGGCGACGATGGTCGATGGTTGAGAAGCAGGCGATTGTCTCGGAGAGGTAACCGATGCGAGGGCCCGACGTTGAGTATTTGCTGGTTCAATCACGGACTAGCGAAGCGGTGAAGCATCCAGAATTCTCTG